>JBCKWI010000004.1:0-62365 GCA_038922795.1 Gammaproteobacteria bacterium | reverse complement strand
CTGTTTGACACGGAAGAAGCCATGATCCGTGTCGACATGTCTGAATACATGGAAAAACACGCTGTAGCCGGACTGATAGGCGCACCGCCGGGTTATGTCGGTTTTGAGCAAGGCGGCTATCTCACTGAAGCCGTGCGCCGGAAACCTTACAGTCTGATTTTGCTGGATGAAGTGGAAAAGGCCCATCCGGATGTATTCAATGTCATGTTACAGGTATTTGATGATGGGAGACTGACAGATGGACACGGCCGCACTGTAGATTTCCGAAACACGGTAATTGTCATGACATCCAATCTTGGATCAGATCGTATCCGGGAAATGCCGGCTGACAGCGATTATGAGATGATGAAAAACACGGTACTTGATGTTGTGGCCAGGCATTTCCGTCCGGAGTTTATTAACCGTATTGATGATCTTGTGGTATTTCACGGTCTGCGGGATGAACAGGTCAGGGCCATTGCCAACATTCAGATTAAGCACCTTATAGACCGGCTGTCTGAACAAAATATCTCTATCAATATCACTCCTGCAGCCATGGCCTGGTTGGGGAACGCAGGTTTTGATCCCGTTTATGGGGCAAGACCCCTGAAACGGGTCATCCAGAACCATGTTGAGACACCTTTGGCCAAGGCCATACTGTCCGGAAAATTTATACCAGGAGATATTATCAAGGTTGATCTTGACCAGGATGGTCTCAAATTCAGCAAGAAACTTTAAAGAACCCTGAATTTTGTTGCGATGCAGCACAATATTGTTAATACAATCTTGTTGTTTTATTCATGAGGACCGGTTGGTATATTCCTGTAGAACCTCTTTAAAGTGGAAAACTGTTGGTAATTTCCCCCATATAATCTAATATTTAGACGATAAAGTTTCTAAATATGAATAAAAATCACAATGGCGGCGACAACATCTAAAATTCAATTGGGCGGCTTGGCAAGAAAGCTGGTTATGGACGGGTTGCTTGATGAAGCCACTGCCCAACAGGCGTTTCAAAGCGCATTAAAGGAAAAAACCCCTTTTGTTTCCTACCTGGTGACAAACAAGCTTGCTCCCAGCAACAAGATTGCATTAGCAGCTTCACAGGAATTCGGCGTATCTTTACTGGATATCAATGCATTAGAGTTGGATCCTGACGTCACCAAACTTATCAAGGAAGACCTGATAAAAAAACATCATTCTCTCCCTATATTCAAACGCGGGAAACGCCTCTATGTCGCCGTTTCCGATCCAACCAATCTTCAGGCCCTTGATGAGATTAAATTTGCAGTAGGCATGAGCACCGATGCCATTCTGGTAGAAGAAGACAAATTATCCAAGGCCATTGATAAGGCACTGGAAGACGCTGAAAGTGGTTTGGGTGATATGGAAGATGATGATGGACTGGAAGGCCTGGATGATCTGGATGTTGCTGATGAGAGCACTACCCAGACACAAGACGATTCTGATATAGATGATGCGCCGGTCGTACGCTTTGTTAACAAGGTATTGCTGGATGCTATCAAGAAAGGGGCGTCTGACTTGCATTTTGAACCTTACGAAAAGATATACCGGGTACGTTTCAGGATCGATGGCGTGCTCGAGGAAGTTGCAAAACCACCACTCGCCTTATCACAAAAGATTGCTGCCCGCATCAAGGTTATGTCACGTCTGGATGTCTCGGAACGGCGTGTTCCCCAGGATGGACGTATTAAACTCAAACTTTCCAAGACCAAATCGATCGATTTTCGCGTCAATACCTGCCCGACGTTGTTCGGTGAAAAAGCTGTTTTGCGTATCCTGAATTCCGATGCCGCTGCATTACAGATCGATCAACTGGGATATGAAGATTTCCAGAAAGAACTGTTCCTCAAAAACCTGCATAAACCTTATGGCATGTTTCTGGTCACCGGTCCCACCGGTAGCGGCAAAACAGTTTCACTCTATTCCGGTATCAATATCCTGAATCAGACAGACGTTAATATCTCGACCGCAGAGGATCCGGTTGAAATCAACCTCCCGGGCGTAAACCAGGTGCAGGTAGACGAGCGTACCGGCATGACTTTCACCAAGGCATTGAAGGCGTTTCTGCGCCAGGATCCGGATATTATTCTGGTTGGGGAAATCCGCGACCTGGAAACAGGTTCCATTGCAGTAAAGGCCGCACAAACCGGCCATATGGTGATGTCCACACTCCATACCAACGATGGCCCGCAGACCCTGACACGTTTACAGGACATGGGCATACAGGCCTTCGCCGTAGCGACAACGATCAACCTGATCACCGGACAGCGGCTGTGCCGCAGACTACACCCTGATTACAGGGTAAAGATTGATATGCCGAAGAATGCCATGTTGAAAGAAGGGTTTCGCGAAGAATGGATAGAAAAGGGTATCACTATTTTTGGTCCCGGTGATGGCGGCGCGGATTGCCCGAGTGGTTACAAGGGTCGTGCCGGTATCTACCAGGTAATGCCAATATCAGAAGCCATGAAACGGTTGATCATTGAAGGAGCCAATGCTGTACAGCTTGCTGATCAGGCCCTTACAGAAGGTATCTGGGATCTACGCGTATCAGGATTGAAGAAGGTCGTGGACGGTATCACCAGTCTTACCGAAGTTAACCGCGTAACTATAGAGTAAAAATTATGGCTGAAGCTGCAAAATCGGTAATGTTTGTATGGGAAGGCACGGACAAGCAGGGCAAGCGCGTCAAAGGCGAAATGACCGGGCAGAGCGATGCGTTGGTCAAAGCGGTTTTACGCAGACAGGGAATTAACCCACTTAAAGTCAGGAAAAAACCTAAATCCCTGATCGGTGGTGGCCGTGGAAAAAAGATTACACCCAAAGATATCACTGTCTTCAGCCGCCAGTTGGCCACCATGATGTCTTCCGGCGTCCCGCTGGTGCAGGCGTTTGAGATCGTTGGCCGGGGACACGAGAATGCCAACATGCAGGACATGATCCTGGGCATCAAGGCAGATGTAGAAGCGGGCGGGCAACTCACAGACGCACTGCGCAAACGCCCTCTTCAATTCAATGATCTATACTGCAACCTGATTGAAGCAGGTGAACATGCCGGTATCCTTGAGGGAATATTGCACAAGCTTGCTACTTATATGGAAAAGACTGAGGCCCTGAAATCCAAGATCAAGGCTGCATTGTTTTATCCGGCTGCGGTTATTGTGGTTGCATTTGTCATCGTCACCATATTGATGATCTTCGTCATTCCCCAATTTCAGGAATTGTTCTCCAGTTTTGGCGCTGATCTGCCTGCACTGACACAGATGATCATCAATATGTCCAAATGGTTCCAGGAATACTGGTGGTTGTTAGCTATGGGCATTGCCGGTACGGTAGTAGGATTTCTTGAGGCCAGAAAACGCTCCAAGGCCTTCGGCCAGTTTCTGGATCGTATGTCACTTAAAATACCCATCATCGGCATGATCCTGGAAAAAGCAGCCATCGCACGTTATGCCAGGACGCTGGAAACCATGTTCGCTGCCGGCACACCACTGGTAGAGGCCATGAACTCGGTGGCCGGTGCGTGCGGTAACATTGTATATTACGAGGCCTGTATGAAAATCCGCGATGAGATTTCAACAGGAACTCAACTGCAAGCAGCCATGCGGGATACCCAGTTATTCCCGAATATGGTGATTCAGATGGTTGCGATTGGCGAGGAGTCCGGTGCCATTGATACCATGCTGGGGAAAGTGGCTGACTGGTTCGAGCAAGAAGTAGATGATGCTGTTGGTGCATTAACCAGCTTGTTGGAACCCATGATTATGGCCTTCCTGGGCGTTGTCATCGGCGGCCTGGTAATCGGCATGTATCTGCCGATCTTCAAGATGGGTTCTGTTGTATAAGCAATTATCAATCTGTTGATCCCGGAATGGGATCAACAGCTATAGGATTTTTATAAACAGACTTTGCCCCTGCATAAACACATCATCGTGTTATTAATCTAGAAATTATCGTTCAAGTGCATCTATCTATTTTCTTCGAAATATACCCAGGTGTCTTTATTGCATTGATGGCAGTTCTGGGCCTGTTGGTAGGCAGTTTCCTTAACGTGGTGATTTACAGATTGCCCATCATGATGGAACAGGAATGGCGAAAGCAATGCTGTGAATTTTTAAATCTGCCCTCCGCAGAGTCAATGGAAACAGTCAGTCAAACAAACAAGCCATTGTTGAAATCAAGGTCAATGCCAAGGTTCTGGAGGAGGTTGCAGGAAAAACGCCGTAAACCTGAAAAAATTCATGAACCATTTAATCTTGTCAGACCCAGATCAAGATGCCCTCACTGTCATAACTTGATCAGAGCAATTAATAATATTCCTGTCATCAGCTATTTGTTACAGAAGGGCAAGTGTAAAAATTGCAATAATAAGATTTCATTGCGTTATCCTCTTATTGAACTGCTGACCGGACTATTAACCGGTTATATTGCCTGGCATTTTGGTTATAACCTTCAGACATTGTTCGCCGTTATACTCACATGGTCACTGATTTGTCTAAGCATGATTGATTTCGACTATCAGCTGTTACCTGACGATATCACCCTGCCATTACTATGGCTGGGTCTTGCATGTAATATCTTCAATCTGTTTACAGATATTTATTCCAGTTTAATCGGGGCAATGCTGGGTTATGGAATACTCTGGATAATTTTCATAAGTTTCAAACTGCTTACCGGCAAGGAAGGGATGGGTTATGGTGATTTTAAATTGCTTGCCATGTTAGGTGCATGGCTGGGATGGGAGATGCTGCCTTTAATTGTTCTGCTGTCATCCATGCTTGGATCCGTTATAGGGGTTTCACTTATACTGACAGGCAAACAGGGTAGAAATAAACCCATCCCATTCGGACCTTACCTGGCTGTTGCAGGCTGGATTGCACTGATTTGGGGGCAAGAAATTACGGATATTTACCTAAAATTGGTATAGCCTTTCATGGCGAAAATATTACGCATAGGCCTGACTGGGGGCATAGGAAGCGGTAAAAGTACTGCCTGTATGATTTTTGCTGAGCTGGGTGTACCAGTTATTGATGCTGATCAGATTGCACATATGTTATCCGCCAGGGAGCAGTCGGCATATTTTGAAATTACCAGATTGTTTGGTGACAAAGTAATCCGTGCTGATGGTGAACTGGACCGGGCCCAGCTTCGAAAAATCGTATTTGAGGATGATGATGCCAGACATAAAGTAGAGGGCATTTTACATCCATTAATCTATAATGAGATTGATAAACAGGTATCACAACTTAAAAACAACTATTGCATAATCTGTATACCCCTATTGATTGAAACCGGAGCAACTGGCAAAGTAGATAGAATCCTCGTAATTGATGCCACGGAAAAACAACAGGTAATGCGTGCAAGTTACCGTGACAGTATTGATAATAAAACAATTACAAAAATTATAAGCACACAGGTTTCACGAAATGAACGCCTGGATTTTGCTCACGATATTATCTATAACGATGGTGATATTGAGTCCCTCAGATATCAGATATATAAATTAAATGACAAATATAAAATTGCTTCTGAAAGAAATTAAATCATTTATATCTATTTGCCTGATCGATAACCGGATTTGATGACGGTATTTCTGTGCAGATAAAAATCATATACGAACAACCATTGAATGAAAGGATAAGGACTTTCCTCCGGCTTGAACATCTGTTCAAAATAACCAACCATCACATAAATAGCTCCAGCGAATGGGATAACCGCGCAGCCATAACAAATCTGCTTAACATAGCAGATATCATGACAAGATCTGATATTAAATCAGATTTAATAAAAGAACTTGAACGCCACTTTTCTACATTGAATTCACTTGCGGTTAATCCCAATGTTGATCAGGATCGTTTGGCAAGTATTACTGAGAATATTATTAGTATCCTTGAATCACTCAAAAAACCATCTTGCCAGCCTGGACAAAATATTAAACAGGATGAATTTATTACATCAATAAAACAACGTAATATCATTCCAGAAGGTTCATGCAACTTTGATCTTCCGAATTATCATTATTGGTTGCACAAACCATTTGATGACCGGTTGAGTGATATCAATCATTGGTATAGCGATCTGAAAATAATGCATGATGGATTGAAACTGGCTCTGAATATGATAAGAAACAGCGCTAACCCGGTGACTGAACAAGCACCATCTGGCTTTTTTCAAAAGCCTATTGAGTCAAATATATCTTGTCAATTAATAAGGATATTCATTCCAGTGGAAAGTAAGTTTTATCCTGAGATTAGTGGAGGCAAGCACCGCTTCACAGTAAGATTTATGGAACAGTCATCAACAAAATCACGTCCTGTACAAACCCATGATAATGTAGAATTTGAACTTCACTGTTGTATATTATAAATTTTGAAAATCAAATGTCCTCAATGTGGAGAACCAGTTGTATATTCAAGCACAAATCAATGGCGTCCATTTTGTAGTGAACATTGTAAACTGATCGACTTTGGTGACTGGATTGATGCAAAAAACCGTATATCAGATGATATATCATCCTTTGAAACACAGGCGGATGATGTCAGTAAATTTAAACACAAATACATTTTCTGATAACGTCTACCGGTTTGTCTGATGACCATACACCGCTCAACATTGCAATACCTTGTGCACCATTATTCCAGGCCTTACTCATATGTTCAGGAAGCATACCACCCAATGCATAAACCGGTATGTTGGCAAGACCGGCCAACTCTGAAAATATTTTCCACCCCATAGGTTTGGCATCTGGATGACTGACCGTGAATTCAACCGGGGACAGAACTGCAAAATCAACCCCTATTCTTTCAGCATGCTCCATTTCAGTCTGATTATGACAAGAAGCAGAAATCCAGAAACTCCTCTCAAGCGGCCGTTGGTTCAACTGTAATAACCTGACGCTGTTCAAATGTACGCCATGGGCCTTCAGAGATACTGCTGTTGCAGGTGTTGAATTAAGGAGAAGTTTTGCATTGTATGCATTGCAAATTGATAAAACTCTTGTGATTACTTCAGAATGGTTCTTATATATATCTTCATGGCAACGGAGCTGCAATAGCCTTGCTCCTGCCACAATGCATTCTTCTATCCCTGCAATAAACGTATCCATCCTGTCTCCTGCCGGGCCAGGACTGATCAGATACAAGGCTGGTAATTGTATTGCTTTTACGATCATTTCATTGGCTGGCAGGAATTCTACTTCATGCAAATTATTTCTGCTGCACCATTGAATCAACTGCCCTTCCTTTCCATAAGGCAATCCTTCCCACTCCTGTATTAACCAGACATTCAATACTACAGATTTTTCGGGATATTCATAAAACAACCTGATAAACGGGCGGGCCTTATTAACAATCAGACCCAGTTCTTCAAGAAGTTCCCTGTTTAACGCGTGCCTAACATCTTCACCCGTTTCCCGTTTTCCCCCGGGGAATTCCCATAATCCCCCCTGATGTACATCAGTGGGTCTTTTCGCCAGTAAAAACTCGCCGGTATCATTGGTAATAACTCCAACTACTACCTGGACGGCATCTGATAGCATTTTAGCCAGTATTGTTTTATAAAATATTTTCTGTTGTTGCTGTAATAAACAATAGGCTAATCAGCCTTGATACATTTTAATCTCAGGTGCGATACTCTGCATTTATCCTGACATACTCATATGAAAAATCACATGTCCAGAGTTTCTGGTTTTTATTCCCGCGATTCAGATCTACAGTTATAGTAATTTCCTCCTTCTGAAATATTGCTCTTCCTGTCGATTCTGTATAATCCGGAGATCGTTCACCATGTTCAATGAAACAAACATTACCTATATAAATTGCAACTTTATTGATATCCAGATTTTCAAGCCCGGCGCGCCCGATTGCGGCAAGTATTCTTCCCCAATTAGGATCTGACGCAAACAATGCAGTTTTTACAAGAGGTGAATGCGCGATAGCCGACGCTACTTTCCGGCATTCTTCTGAATTAATACCGTTCCGAATATCAAGTGTAACAAATTTCGTTGCGCCTTCTCCATCTCTAACTATGGCCTGGGCCAGGTATACACATATATCAGTAATTGCCTCACTGAATTTAACAGCAGCTTCACCGTCCATCGAATCAATCAGAGGCACACCGGATTTGCCTGTTGCAATCAATACACATGCGTCATTGGTTGATGTATCACCATCAACGCTGATCTGATTAAATGATTTATTAACTGCGTGCATCAGAATTTCATTCAGAATATCCGTATCGATTGCTGCATCTGTACCAATAAATGCCAGCATGGTCGCCATATCAGGCCTGATCATGCCAGAACCTTTGGCGATACCGGTAATAGAGATATGCTGATTGCCGATAGTGATTTGTTTGGAGATCGCCTTGGTAACAGTGTCTGTGGTCAATATTGCCCTGTTTACATCCAGCCAATTGATTTCAGACAGCTGTTCAAGCAATCCGGGTAAAGCATTACAGATTTTATCAACCGGCAGTGGTTCTCCAATCACCCCTGTTGAAAACGGCAATACGGCCTCCTTGTTACAGCCGTATAAGTTGGCCAAATAATGACATGTTTCTAATGCAGCATCATATCCTGCCTTACCCAGACCGGCATTGGCATTGCCTGCATTAATCAGGAGAAAGGACGGGAAACCTTTATCCAGATGTTCCTTTGCAACGGTTACAGGTGCTGCACAAAAGGCATTACGTGTAAATACAGCGGCAACTGTTGTGCCTTGTTCACATGCTATAAGGGCAAGATCCGGACGTTTTTTTTTGTAAATCCCGGCCGAGCACGCGGCCAATTTCAATCCCTTAATTGGGAGAAGATCAGTATTTTCCTTTAGCCCGACTGCCATTTATAACTATCAGTTATTTTCTGACTAGATTAATTTAATTTTCCATGGCAATGCTTGTATTTCTTGCCGGAACCACAGGGACACAACTCATTCCTGCCTACTTTTCGTTGTTCACGGACAAATGGCTCTGGTGAACTGGATTCATTGGCGTTATTACTCAATGCATTTTGTGCGGCTGGATGATTGTATTTTATATTCTCAGGCAGTTTATGTTGGTGCTCAGCTGCATCAATATCCTGTTCACTCCTGACCTGTACCTTCGATAGAAAGCGTACTACATCAAGCTTGATATTATTGAGCATTACAACAAACAGTTCAAACGCTTCCTTTTTATACTCCTGTTTCGGGTTCTTTGCTGCATAACTGCGTAAATGTATCCCTTGCCTTAATTGATCCATTGCGATCAGATGATCCTTCCAATGCCTGTCCAGAATATCCAGCATCACCTGTTTTTCCAGCCGCCGCATGATATCAGAACCAACAATCTGTTCCTTTTCATTCGCGGAATTACGTGCAAAATCAATAATTTTTTCCCGTATTGATTCCATATGTAATGCGCTATCCTTTTCAAGCCAATCTGCAATATCTATAATTAACCCAAGTTCACGTTCCAGTGCCTCGCTCAATCCGTGAATATCCCACATTTCGTCAATACTGCCAGGTGGCATGTAGGTATCAATTATCTGGTTGACAACATCTTCCCGTATTAAATGAATATTTTCGGAGATTTCTTCCTCTTCAAGTAAATCGTTTCGCTGTTGATAGATAACCTTGCGTTGATCACTTGCAACATCGTCGAATTCCAAAAGGTGTTTTCTTATATCAAAGTTATGTGCCTCGACCTTGCGCTGGGCATTTTCTATCGCCCTGCTGACTAATGTAGATTCAATGGCTTCACTATCTTCCATTCCCAGCTTCTGCATAATTGCGGTAATCCTGTCAGAAGCAAAGATCCGCATCAGATTATCTTCCAGAGACAGATAAAACCTGCTTGAACCCGGATCGCCCTGCCTGCCGGCGCGGCCACGTAACTGATTGTCTATACGCCTTGATTCATGCCGTTCGGTGCCGGTGATGTGTAATCCTCCGCTGGCAACAACCTGATCATGACGTTTCTGCCACTCATTCCTGATTTTATTAATTGCAGCTTCAGTCTTGTTTTCCAGTGCATCAAGCTCAGCCTCAAGGTTTCCACCCAAAACAATATCAGTTCCTCTTCCGGCCATATTGGTCGCTATTGTAACGGCACCTGGCTGGCCGGCCTGGGCTATGATCTCGGCTTCCTTTTGATGAAATTTTGCATTCAGCACCTGATGTGGGATCTTTTCCTT
This sequence comes from Gammaproteobacteria bacterium, assembly GCA_038922795.1. Lineage (GTDB taxonomy): Bacteria > Pseudomonadota > Gammaproteobacteria > Eutrophobiales > Eutrophobiaceae > 2-02-FULL-47-50. The sequence continues at coordinate 52,191 of JBCKWI010000004.1, read as the reverse complement.
TTTAAGTAATTCGGAAAGATATTCAGATACTTCAATCGACGCTGTTCCAACCAATGCAGGCTGTTCCTTTTTACGGCAATTTTTTATATCCTCGAGTATGGCCTTGAACTTGTCCAACGCCTTCAGATAAACTGCATCACTGAAATCCTCACGTATCATAGGCATATGTGTCGGGACTACGATAACTTCCAGCCCGTAAATCTGCTGGAATTCATAGGCCTCGGTATCTGCCGTACCAGTCATGCCTGAAAGCTTGTGATACAGGCGGAAATAATTCTGATAGGTAATTGTTGCGAGTGTCTGATTTTCATTTTGAATCGGCACCCCTTCCTTGGCCTCAATCGCCTGATGCAAACCTTCAGACCAGCGTCTACCCGGCATGGTCCGTCCGGTAAATTCATCGACAATAATAACCTGATTATCTTTGATAAGATATTCCACATCACTGTGAAATAGTGTATGTGCACGCAGGGCAACATTCAAATGATGCAGGACAGAAATATTGACTGGATCGTAAAGGCTTTGTGTAGAATTGATTATATTTGCCTCACGCAACAAATTCTCGACACACTCGTTACCCTCCTCCGTCAGATAAGCCTGCTTTGATTTCTCGTCTATGGTGTAATCACCAGGCCCGTTTTCCACTTGCTGACGTTTTAGTTTGGGAATAATTTCATTAATTCTGATATACAGGTCAGATCTGTCATCAACTGCACCGGAAATAATAAGAGGTGTCCTGGCTTCATCAATAAGGATGGAATCAACTTCATCAACAATCGCATAATTCATAATCCGTTGAACGCGTTCATTTTTGTTGAATGCAAGATTATCGCGTAGATAATCAAAACCGAATTCATTATTGGTGCCATAAGTAATTTCTGCGTTATAGGCATTACGGCGTTGTTCAGTTGATATACCGGATATAATGACTCCAGTCTGCAAACCCAGGAAAGAATATATTTTCCCCATCCATGCAGCATCGCGCTGGGCAAGATAATCATTTACGGTAATTATGTGAACACCTTTGCCCTCAAGGGCATTCAGGTATGCCGGTAAAGTAGCGACAAGGGTTTTGCCTTCACCGGTACGCATCTCTGCAATATTACCACCATGCAAGACCATGCCACCCACCAGTTGCACATCAAAATGCCGCATGCCCAAAGTACGCCTTGCCGCTTCACGAACCATGGCGAACGCCTCTGGTAATAAATTATCCAGTAACTCTCCTTGTTGCAGCCTTTCCCGATATTCAGCAGTTTTTGCAGGGAATTTATCATCGGAAAACCCTTGCAACTCTTGCTCCAAAACATTTATCTTTGTAACTGTTTTATTATACCGCTTTAGAATACGGTCATTACGGCTACCGAATATTTTTTTAACAAATTGATTAAACATACTTGATTAGGGAATTACATGATTGGAGACACGAATAGCAACATTCTATTCGTCTGGGTTTCAGGATAATAATATACTAGTTTACTGATATGTATTTCTCGGGATCGACGTGCTCGCCGTTTAGTGTAACTTCGAAGTGAACGTGAGTACCGGTTGATCTGCCAGTTGACCCTATTACTGCAATTAGTTGGCCTTTTTCGACTTTATCGCCTACGACAACCAGATTTTCATTATTGTGCGCATAACGTGTAACATAACCATTACCGTGGTTTATTTCGATTAACTTACCGTAGCCACTGCGTTTTTCTGACCATGTCACAATTCCTGCGGCAACTGCTGTAACATATGTCTTTGGTTTGCCCGCAAAATCTACTCCTTCGTGGAATGCCCTCTTGCCAGAAATGGGATCAGTCCGCCAACCAAACAATGATGATATCCACCCACCTTCCACCGGCATACCATCAGGCAAGGTTTTGTCCTGAAGGTCGTTATCCATCAACATGGACTCCATTGCCGTCAGCTTGTCACTTCTGTCCGCTATTTCATTACTCAATCGTTCAAGTTGTTCAATGAAATCAGATACCCCCAATGATTTCTCGGGATATACCGGCTCAGGGCCACCCATACCGGGAGGTTCCGAGACACTGAAATCAATATCATCAAGATTTGCCATAGTTGCAAGCCGCGCACCCAACGCATTCAGCCTCATGATATGGCTTTGCAATTTACTCAGGCGGGCTGCCAATGCATCGAGATTGTTCTGTGCCTCCTGCTTTGCTTCGCTCACTATGGCCCGTTGTTGATCCAGTGCCTGGTGTTGGGCTAATTTTGCTTCCTGATACATCATGGCAACAGCGTTTGTAGAGTACTCAAGACTATAGTAACCACCCGCCAGGAATGCGGCTATTAACATGGATAAAAAAGCAAACACGCCTGCAACCAGCCAGTATGGGCTGAATGAAACCCTGCTGGCCCTGGACAGCCTTTTCGATAAGATAATAAGTTCCATGTCTTTTTATAAGTCTTATAATGTTAATTATTAACCATTATTATGTTATTTCCTATGCCTGACCGTTTCAACAACAAGCCTGCAACATTCACTTCACTGCTGAAAGACAAAAACAGTGTACTGGGCAGACTCTGTCAGCATGCTGACTATCTGGTTCATCTAGAAAAGAAACTGTGTCTTTTCCTCGATTCCCCCTTGAACACACATTGCAGTGTCGCCAATTATGTAAATGATACGCTTGTTTTACATTCTGATTCTGCAGCCTGGGCCGCTAAACTCAGGTATAACATTCCGGCCATATTAAATTACATGAAAAATGAATGTAATCTTATTGCGCTAAAAACTATCCGCATTAAAATCAAACTACCTGACAATTCCACGCAACCTGGACCTGTCAGAAGAAAACCTGTCATTTCCAGAGCATCAGCCCTGTTTATTAATCAGACAGCTGCAACGATGCCTGATGATGACTTGCGTTTATCCTTGCTCAAGCTTGCCAAACATAATCAGGATCGTGTTTGACTCGTTTTTATTATGTGGCGGATATTGGCTGAATAAATGAAATCGGTAAATCCACTTCGTCTTTGAAGCTGACGAGCTCCCATGCGGACTTATTAGCCAATAATTGCCTAAGCAGACGATTGTTTAATTCATGTCCGGATTTATAGCCCGTAAACGAACCAATCAGACTGTGCCCTAGTAAATACAAGTCGCCAATTGCATCGAGTATCTTGTGCTTGACACACTCATCTTCGTATCTGAGTCCGTCATCATTCAGTACCCGGTAATCATCAACAACAACAGCATTATCCAGGCTGCCGCCTAATGCCAGATTTCTCTCCCGCAACAATTCCACTTCCCGCATAAACCCGAATGTCCTTGCGCGGCTGACTTCTTTTACAAACGAGGTAGTGGAAAAATCAATTTCGGCACGGCAATTTCTTTCATTAAATGCCGGATGATCAAATTCAATAGTAAATCCAACTTTGAAACCGTTAAAGGGTTCAAACATTGCCCACTTGTCAGGCTCCTCTACACGTACACGTTGTTTTATCCGGATAAATTGTTTGGGGGCATTCTGTTCTTCAATCCCCGCGGATTGAATCAGGAAAACAAACGGACCGGCACTGCCATCCATAATAGGCACTTCATCGGAACTCAAATCAATATAAGCATTATCAATCCCGAAACCTGCCAGAGCAGACAGGAGATGTTCAACCGTTGATATTCTGACCTTGCCACTAGTCAATGTAGTTGAGAGCCTGGTGTCTCCTACGTTCTCAGGACAGGCGTGTATTTCAATAACAGGATCGAGATCAATGCGGCGGAAATTGATACCGGTATTCACCGGTGCAGGACGTAGCGTCAGCAAGACTTTTTTGCCAGTATGTAGACCTACGCCTGTAGCACGTATAACGTTTTTAAGCGTACGTTGCTTTATCATTGATTTTATTATCCTTTTTTAGCGTAGTACAGGATAGAACCCATCCTTTTTAAGCGTAAATCACCTTACTGTCAAGTTTGAAATACATCCCCCTGCCCCTTTTGGAATCAGTTTAATCAGCCTGCCGTCTTAAAAAGGCCGGGATATCCAGATAATCCGGGTCATTTTCAAGTGTCGAACGGCTATTATTGGCTTCCGAGCGCTGATGACGTAAAGCTGTCGGTTCATCAAAATCCCGGTAATCAACCCCCCCGCCAACCGCGGCCCTGACCAGTTTTACCTTGGATACTTCTTCTCTTGCGGCCTGCCCCAGCCCTGTAGCCACAATAGTAACGCGCATTTCACCACTCATCTCAGGGTCTATCACGGTACCCACCACAACGGTCGCGTTTTCTGAGGCGAACTGTTTGACAGTATTACCCACTTCATCAAATTCACCTATGGATAAATCCATACCAGCGGTAATGTTGACCAGCAGACCCCTGGCCCCGGAAAGATTCACATCTTCGAGTAACGGGCTGGAAATAGCGGCTTCCGCGGCAATCCGGGCCCGATCTTCGCCTTGTGCCTTACCTGACCCCATCATGGCCATACCCATTTCTGACATCACCGTACGCACATCGGCAAAATCGACATTGATCAAGCCGGGCCGGGTTATCAGTTCGGCAATCCCCTGGACCGCACCAAGCAACACATCATTGGCGGCAGCAAAGGCATTCAGCAGGCTGATCTCACGACCCAGTACAGTCAGCAGTTTTTCATTCGGAATGGTAATCAGGGAATCCACAAACTGGGCCAATTCCTTGATACCCTGATCTGCAATCTGGGCACGTTTCTTACCCTCAAATAAAAATGGCCGGGTAACGACAGCGACTGTCAGTATCCCCATTTCCTTAGCCAGCTGTGCCACGATAGGGGCGGCACCGGTGCCTGTTCCCCCACCCATACCGGCATTGATAAACACCATGTCAGATCCTTCAAGGACATCCATCAACCGATCGCGATCTGCCAGTGCCGCCTGCCTGCCGACTTCAGGGTCCGCTCCAGCACCCAGGCCTTTGGTCACATCGTGACCCAGTTGCAATATGGTCTTGGCCGAGGATTTTTTCAGTGCCTGTGCATCTGTATTGGCACAGACAAATTCAACCCCCTCAATATTCGCATTGACCATATGTTCAACGGCATTCCCACCACCACCACCAACACCTATAACCTTAATGACAGCAGTTGAATTCTCAGCATCAACGAGTTCAAACATGATTAATTCCTCCTAACATTAATTAACAATTCCCAGATTTAGAAATTACCCTGAAACCAACTTTTCATTCTTCCCAGAACACTTTTAAACCCTTTATTCATGCGCACTGGCGACGTATGCTCCTGAATATGTTTTCGCCCAAACAACAAAAGACCCACGCCTGTGGAATAAATCGGATTTCTGACTACATCAGACAAACCAGTGACATGTTGAGGCACGCCTATACGTACCGGCATATGAAAAATCTCCTCCGCAAGTTCAACTACACCTTCCATTTTTGAGCTACCACCGGTCAGTACAATGCCGGCAGCAATCATGTCTTCATAACCACTGCGACGCAGTTCTGCCTGTACGAGGGTAAACAGTTCTTCATAACGGGGCTCAACAACCTCAGCCAGTGTTTGTCTGGCGAGGCGCCTTGGTGCACGATCGCCCACACTGGGCACCTCGATTGTCTCCTCCGGATTTGCGAGTTGGGTCAAGGCACAGGCATATTGCACTTTGATATCTTCAGCATGTTGCGTGGGGGTGCGCAGAGCAATGGCAATGTCATTAGTCACCTGATCCCCGGCAATCGGGATCACAGCAGTATGCTGAATAGCCCCGTCCCTGAAGACGGCAATATCCGTTGTGCCGCCTCCTATATCTACGAGACAGACTCCCAGATCCTTTTCATCCTCAGTCAGCACCGCAAGACTGGAAGCCACTTGTTCAAGAATGATATCGTCTACCTCCAGGCCACAGCGGCGCACACACTTGATAATATTCTGCGCTGCGCTGACAGCCCCGGTCACCATGTGTACTTTTACTTCAAGCCTGACCCCGGACATCCCGACCGGCTCTTTTATACCTTCCTGATTATCGATAACAAATTCCTGCGGCAAAATATGCAAAATCTTCTGATCCGCGGGGATCGCCACAGCACTCGCTGCATCGATAACCCGATCCACATCGCCAAGCGTGACCTCATTGTCCCGTATAGCCACGATCCCATTTGAATTCAGGCTGCGGATGTGACTGCCGGCAATACCTGTAAAAACAGAATGGATATTACATCCCGCCATGAGTTCGGCTTCTTCTATGGCCCGTTGTATGGAATGCACTGTTGACTCAATATTAACCACCACCCCTTTTTTAAGTCCCCGCGAACGGCTCGATCCCAGTCCGACAATCTCTACTTCACCATTGGCCGTTAATTCCCCCACTATCGCCACAACTTTCGATGTGCCGATATCCAGGCCTACTATCATTTTTCTGTCAGTTTTTTTCGCCATTTCTATAATGCTCCACTTTCCTTCCGGATTTCCGTAACACCCTCTTTCCAACGCACGGCAAATCCATTGGGATATCGCATATCTATCATTTCGGCATCTTGAATGTTTGTTACCAGGCTCCTGGGCATGAGTTCGACAAATCTCGTCACACGTTCATCAAAATCCTTGCGTCCGATAACTACCAGCAATCCGTCACCTGATTCAAACATCCAGGCCCGGCGTTCATCAAGACGTAAAACAGAGACCTGCGTCGCCAGTGGTTCCAGTTGTTTCTGAAGATAAAAGTACTTGTCCATCATCATTACCTGTGATTCTTCCGGGCCATCCAGTACCGGCAGACCTGGCGGAAAGGAACTCCTGTCCGGTTTAAATATTTGACATGCTCTGTTGAGCAACCCGGTGTCTTTCCAGCGCGCGACTGCAACCTGTTCAGTCACAAAAACCTGCAGACTGTCCGGCCAGACGCGGTGCACTGAAACATCACGCACCCAGGGTTCAGTCAGTAAAGTATTTCGGACAGCAGAAACATCAATATTAAAAAATCCTCCTGTAACTTTAGGACGAACCATATTCTGTAATGCATTTGTCGACAGATGGCGGAATTCACCTTCAATACGCACCTGCTTGATTGGCAAGGTAGCAGGATTAAGCAGGTAAAATCCTGTCCAGACCAGAAATGCAGTGAACAGCACGGCAAAGATGAGCTCGTATAAAGAACCCTTGCGCATTACAGGCTCTGTCTCCGCGGACTTTACCTCGTTATATAATTCAGTAGTTGTATTCATTAAATGTTAAACCGGTATTTTGTCTGCCATACTCGTGTTCAATATTCCAATCACCAGATCATCAAAGCTGACACCGGCCTGTTTTGCCGCCATCGGTACAAGACTGTGGCTGGTCATCCCGGGAATTGTATTGGCCTCTATCAACCAGGGTTGGCCCTGCTCATCCATCAACAGATCAATACGCCCCCAGCCACTTGCCCCTAATGTATTAAACGCAGACAAGGCCAGTTGTCCCAATGCTTGTTCCTGTTCTGCATCCAGCCCACAGGGACAGATATATTGCGTGGTTTCAGCTTCATACTTGGCCATGTAATCGTAAAATTCTCTTGGTGTTACCAGACGGATTATTGGTAAAGCGCGGCCATTGAGCAGAGGAACGGTATATTCACTGCCCGTTATCCAGCGTTCCGCCATAACATGCTTGTCAAAACTGTAAGCTGTACGCCACGCCTGTTCGAGATCATTCGCATAACTTACCTTGCTGGCACCCAGGCTTGATCCTTCATGCACGGGTTTTACCATCAATGGCAATTCAAGCTCATCACACACTGATTTCCAGTCTGTGGCTACGGACAACTCAACAAATGCCGGAGTGGGTAATCCATAGCTCTGCCATATTTTTTTGGTACGGCATTTGTCCATCGCCAATGCCGAGCCCAACACACCACTGCCCGTATACGGAATTTGCATAGTCTCCAGTGCGCCTTGCATCAACCCGTCTTCACCACCCCTGCCGTGCAAGGCAATGAACACTCGATCAAACTTGCCTTGTTCCAGTTTCTTCAAAACATCCCGTTGAACATCGATCGCATGTGCATCCACACCTTTACGTTTCAGTGCGGAAAATACCGCCTGTCCACTTTCAAGCGAGATGAGCCGTTCCGCGGAAAGCCCTCCCATCAGCACGGCCACTTTCCCGTATTCACCCGTCTTGTATTCTTTTTTTTCACTCACTTAATACACTCACCAGTTTTTTTAAGTATTAATCCTGTGATTCACCAGCTATCCTGACTTCCGGCATCAACTCAATCCCAAATTTCTCCAGCACACTTTGTTGTGCAAAACCAATCAATCTTTCAATATCACTGGCAGTGGCATTGCCGTGATTGATAATGAAGTTGGCATGTTTTTCCGAAATAGAGGCGTTGCCGATGCGCTTGCCTTTCAGACCACATGCATCGATCAGTCTTGCAGCATAATCACCGGTTGGATTACGAAACACCGAACCACAACTGGGCAAACCCATCGGTTGTGTTGCTGAGCGTTTTTCCAGCAAATCACGGATCCGTTGCCCGGCGGTTTTTTCGTGGTCTTTTTGTAACTGCAATTCTGCCGAGATAAACCATTCATCACCGGGTATCTGGACACTTCTGTAACCGATATTGAAGTCAGCAGGCAAACGGGTATTGATAATGCCGGAACGGCTGAGTGTTTTTACACTGGTTACTATATCCCACGTTTCCCGGCCAAAGGCACCGGCATTCATGGCTAAAGCACCACCCATAGTACCGGGTATACCTGCCAGAAACTCAGCGCCGGTATGTCCCTCTCTGGCGCTGAACCTTGCCACCTTCGCACAAGGGACACCGGCATCGGCCTTGACCTGCCCGGAAGCATTGATTTCGAGATTATTAAAGGCCCGGTTCAATGCGATCACACTCCCGCGGAAACCACCATCACGGACCAGCAAATTGCTGCCCAGACCCACCCATAACAATTGTTCATCTGCTGGAACAGATTTCAGATAGCCAATCAGATCTTCCAGATCAGCAGGTTCAAAATAATGATCTGCCTTTCCGCCTGCGCGCCAGGAGGTGTGATCGGCCATTGGCTCGTCATGTTTTAATACACCACGCAACTCTTTCATGTGTCCCGTAACCATGTCTGTTTCAGCAGCATGTGCATAATCGTTTGTCTCAAGCAGCATCTTTTGACCTCAAAGTTACTTTCCACCAAATTGCTGCATCAGTGCCGGAGCTATCGAACCGACATCCCCTGCCCCGAGTACAGCAAGAATGTCATTCTCTTTAACAACACCTTTCAGTAATGAATTAATATCTTCCTTATGCTCAACAAAGATCGGGTCCACCTTGCCGCGCAGCCGGATTGCACGGCACAGTGAGCGGCTGTCGGCACCCGGTATCGGTGTTTCTCCGGCAGGATAAATATCCAGCAGAAACAGCACATCCGCCTCTGATAACAGCCGGGTAAAATCTTCAAATAAATCCCTGGTACGGGTGTAACGGTGAGGTTGAAATATCAATACCAGCCGGTGATCCGGCCAGCCGGTCTTCAGTGCTTGCAGGGTTGCAGCGATCTCGCGTGGGTGATGGGCATAATCATCAATCAGCAATACCTTCTGATTTTCAATAACGATCTCACCCAGCAACTGACATCTTCTTGCGATCCCCTCAAAATTACGCAAAGCACTGATGATGGAATCTTCAGATACTCCCAACTCGTGTGCGATGGCAATCGCAGCCAGTGCATTCAGAACGTTATGTTTGCCGGGCAGGTTTAATTCAATCTCCAGCCAGTCTATGCAATTTTTGCGTGATACTTTAAACCAGGTCTTGTTGGCATCATGTTTAATGATCTGTGCCTGGATGTCTGCCTCGTAGTCAAGCCCATAGGTCAATACCGGTTTGGTGATGCTGTCCAGTATGTTGCGGATACCCTTGTCATCTATACAAACAACGGCCAGTCCATAAAACGGAATGTGTTGCAGAAACTCAATGAAACTCTTTTGCAGTAATGCATAATCACCACCGTAATTTTCAAGATGATCGGCATCAACATTGGTTAATACGGCAATGATCGGTTGCAGATGCAGGAAGGAAGCATCACTCTCGTCTGCCTCGGCCACCAGGTATTTTCCTTTACCCAGCCGGGCATGAGATCCTGAGCTGTTCAACAGTCCGCCAATGACATAAGTTGGGTCGAGGCCATCTTCTGCGAGTACACTCGCGATCAGGCTGGTCGTGGTGGTTTTTCCGTGTGTGCCGGCAATGGCTATGCCATGCTTGAAGCGCATCAATTCAGCCAGCATCTCGGCACGCGGAATGATTGGAATACGGCGCGCCCGTGCTTCCTTTAATTCCGGGTTGTCCTGTGCGACTGCACTGGAGAAGACCACCACATCACTGCCATTGATATGTGCCTGTGCATGCCCTTGCACAACATTAATACCGAGTCCCTGCAGACGCCGTGTCACCCTGTTCTCAGACTTGTCAGAACCTGAGACTGTGTAACCGAGATTATGCAACACCTCGGCAATCCCGCTCATGCCAGCACCGCCGATACCGACAAAATGTATATGTTTGATGCGTCCCATGAGCTTATCCACATTATCCGGCATAAGCGGCCTCCAGACAGTACTCAGCAACCTCACGGGTCGCCTGCGGTTTGGCCAGACTCCTTGCCTGTTGTGCCATGGACAGTAAACGATGACGCGAGTAATAGAAATCAACGAGCAGTTGGCCCAGTTTGTCGCTGGTGAGATCCTGCTCCTGTATCAGCAATGCCGCACCCTGATGGCTCAAATAATGTGCATTGGCTGTCTGATGATCATCGACTGCATAAGGAAATGGCACCAGGATGGACGCGACACCCGCTGCGGATAATTCTGCAATAGTCAGTGCGCCGGACCGGCAGAACACCAGATCAGCCCACGCATAGGCCGCTGCCATATCTTCTATAAATGGTTCCAGTTGCCCCGTGCAGTTCATGTCCCGGTACAGTGATTCTGTCTCGGCATAGAGCTGGCTGCCGGTCTGATGCCTGACATCCAGTTGTATTTCGTCCGGCAGTTTCGATAATGTTTGCGGAATGATCTGATTTAATGCCCTTGCCCCCTGGCTGCCACCCAGCACCAGCAACTTCATTTTTTGATTACTTACGGCTTGAATGCGCTGTTCAGGTGCAGTGACTTCATATATCTCCGCACGCACCGGATTGCCTGTCAGTTTTGCCTGGATACTCTCCGGAAAGGTTCCGGGAAAGGCCTGCATGACCGAATGAGCCAACGGCGCCAGCAACCGGTTAGTAAGACCGGCAATGGCATTCTGTTCATGGATACACAACGGGATACGCATCAACCATGCGGCAACACCACCTGGCCCGCTGACAAATCCTCCCATGCCCAGAATCACTGCTGGTTTTAACCGCATGAAGATGACTATCGCCTCCATCAATGCCATGCCGAGAATGAAAGGGGCCTGCAACCATTTCAACAATCCCTTGCCGCGCAGACCACTGACATTAATGGTCAACAGGGAATAACCTTTCGCAGGCACGATGCGTGCTTCCAGGCCTTTTCTGGTTCCCAGCCAGAATAGTGGAATTTGTTTTTGCTGCAGATAATCTGCTACCGCCAGTGCCGGATAAACATGGCCGCCAGTACCACCTGCCATAATCAATACCGGTTTACGTGGCATAGATCCCTCCATTTTTATAACCCTGCTTGTTCGGGATCGATATCCGGCGAATCTGTCTGTTCTCCATGTCAATGCGTAATAGTACGGCCAGTAAAATGCAGGTAATGATGATGCTGTTGCCCCCATAACTCAGTAAGGGCAGCGTTAATCCCTTGGTGGGTAACATACCCATATTGACCCCGATATTGATAAAGGCCTGGATACCGATAATCAATCCGATACCATTGGCAAAATTGGCGGCAAACAGTTTGCCCGTGCCCTCGGCGACCTGGGCAATAACAAAGGCACGCCAGACCACGAAACAGAACAGGAGAATTACCAGTAAACTTCCGAACAGACCCAGCTCCTCTGCCAGCACAGCAAAGATAAAATCAGTATGCGCTTCCGGCAGATAAAATAATTTCTGTATGCTGCTGCCGAGACCGGCCCCGAACCAGTCACCTCGGCCGAAGGCTATCAATGCCTGGGTCAGCTGGAACCCTGTATTGAACGGATCCTGCCAGGGATCAACGAAACTGATCAGCCGTTGCATTCGGTAAGGTGAAAGAACGGCAAGGCTGACCAACGCGGTAGCCGCAACCAGCATCCAGGCAAAGAACCGGCTCAATGGGACACCACCCATGAACATCATCCCGAGTACGGTGATAAACATGACTACACACGCACCATAGTCAGGTTCCAGTAACAATAATCCGGAGATCAGGATCAGCACCAGTATGGGTTTGATAAAACCGGAAAACGTGGCCCGTACCTCATCTCCACGTCTGACGAGATAACCTGCCAAATAGGCAATAACACATAATTTCGCAGGCTCTGAGGCCTGTATCGAAAATGGCCAGAGTCTGATCCAGCGCATACTGCCGTTGACTTCATAACCAATCCCCGGGATTAATACCAGGACAAGAAGTACCAGGGCTACCATAAGTAAAAATCCGCTTACTTTTTCCCAAACCTGCAACGGTATCCGCAAGACTATCAATGACAGACAAATGCCGATAAAAACCGATGCGGATTGCCGCCAGAAATAATAAAGCGGATCCTGGAATTGCCGATCAGCAACTGTTATCGAGGATGAGGCAACCATCAAGAGACCCAATCCAATCAGGAAAATGATGGCCGTGAGCAACCACACATCATAACCATAAAATAAATCCCGGTTCATACCTGAGCTGCTTTTCGGGATCGCCTGTCGTGGTATGTAAACCATTTAGTGATTCACCAGTCTCTGTACTGCTGACCTGAATGCGCCGCCTCTGGCCCGATAGTCTTCAAACATATCCAGGCTGGCACAGGCAGGAGACAGAAGGACAACATCTCCACTTTGGGCCAGTCGTGCCGCAGTAATGACAGCCGAGTCCATATCACTCGCATTTTCCAGCGGGATGACATCTTGCAAGACTTTTCTGATAACCGGCGCATCCCGGCCGATCAATACAGCCACTCGTATATGTTCTTTTGCAACTTCAGCCAGCCGGGAAAAATCAGCCCCCTTACCATCACCTCCTGCGATAAGGACAATATTTTTTTGATTTGCCAAACCTTTAATCGCGGCAATCGATGCCCCGACGTTGGTACCTTTTGAGTCATTGATCCAGCTAATGCCATCAGTTTCTGCTATCCATTCACAACGATGCGGCAATCCGGGAAAAGTCCGCAATACCTTTAACATGCATTCCAGGGGAAGCTTAATAACATCACCAAGCGCAAGTGCCGCGAGTGCATTTGCGATATTGTGATCTCCCGCTAAGCGTATTTCTCCGGCAGGTAAAAGCCGTGTTTTGCCTTTAAGCAGCCATCGTGTATTTGAATAATTACACACACCATAATTTTCACCGGCGGGTTCCGACAGGCTGAAGCCAATAATTTTCCTGCCTGCACGTTGCAAGCCTGCTACCAGAGGATCATCCAGATTAATCACCATGACTCCATCGCCATCATAGATATGTGCCTTGGCACCGGTGTAATCCTCCATGCTGGCATAACGATCCATGTGATCTTCAGATAAATTAAGCACCACCGAGGCCACGGCATTTAAAGATGAAACTGTTTCAAGCTGGAAACTGGATAATTCCAGAACGTAAACATCTATCCCGTCTTCATGCAGGAGATCCAATGCCGGTGTGCCAAGATTGCCACCCACCCCGGTCTTCAAACCGGCCGCTCTGGTCATCTCTGCGACCAATGTTGTCACCGTACTTTTGCCATTTGATCCTGTGATCGCAACAATCGGCGCTGTCGCATGCCGGCAAAATAAATCAATGTCACCATACACACTGACCCCGTTATTGATTGCCTCGATAATGGTCGGTTCATGCAGTGACACACCGGGGCTGATCAATAATTCCTTGACGCTGGACAATAATCCGGGATCAAAACCCCCGGTATACAGGGGTATATGTGGATAATCCCTTTTTATCTCATTCAGCATGGGCGGACTGGAACGGCTGTCCGTCATGGCAAAATTAATTCCATGATCAGCCAGATAGCGTGCACAGGAGTATCCGGTCTTGCCCATACCCACGATTACCGTATCAAATTGTTTACCTGTTTCAGTCATTTCAATTATTTTTACTGCGTTACAATTCAAATCATTTTCCCTCAACGGATCTTCAGGCTGGCCAGTCCAATCAACACCAGAATAACGGTGATGATCCAGAAACGGACTATGACCCGGGGCTCGGGCCAGCCTTTTAATTCATAATGATGATGCAATGGCGCCATGTGAAATATGCGACGCCCGGTCAATTTGTAAGAACCCACCTGCAATATCACGGAAACCGTCTCCATAACGAATACACCGCCCATGATGAAAAGGACAAGCTCCTGCCGGACTATGACTGCTATCACTCCCAAAGCAGCACCGAGTGCCAAGGCGCCTATATCACCCATGAAGACCTGTGCAGGATAGGTATTGAACCAGAGGAAACCCAGACCGGAACCTGCAATCGCACTACAGATGATGGCAACTTCACCTACACCCGGGACATAGGGAATGCCAAGATAATCCGAGAAACGAACATGTCCTGTCGCATAGGCAAAGATGGCAAGGGCACATGCCACCATGACTGTAGGCAGAATAGCCAGACCATCCAGACCGTCGGTGAGGTTGACCGCATTACTGGATCCGACGATCACAAAATAGGCGAGCACCACGTATAACCAGCCCAGTTCAAAGCTGATCGATTTGATAAACGGAACGATCAACTGGGTTTCCGCCGGAACACTGGCAGTCATGTACAGCACGATGGCGGCCGCCAGTCCTATAATGGATTGAGACAGATATTTATACCGGGCTGCCAGGCCATTGGGGTCCTTGTTCACAACCTTCTTGTAATCATCGATCCAGCCGACAACACCAAACAACAGCGTCGTCATCAGCACAACCCAGATATATTTGTTTCCGAGATCAGCCCAACAAAGTGTGCTGACCGCGATGGAAACCAGGATCAACAAACCACCCATGGTCGGTGTGCCGGATTTTTCAAAATGGGATTTCGGACCATCAGTGCGGACGTTCTGCCCGATCTGATATTCGTTTAGGCGTTTTATTAATGCCGGCCCGACAAACAATGCGATAAACAGTGAGGTTAACATACCAAGGATAACGCGCAGTGTTATATACTGGAATACATTGAAACCCCGGTAGTATTGTGTCAGATATTCTGTCAGCCAGAGCAACATCAGCTTTTCATCTCCAGTTCTCTGACTACACGTTCCATTTGCATGGCCCTCGATCCTTTCACGAGCAGGGTGACATCGGCAGCGATCTCTTTTTTTAACGCTTCGATCATTGTTTCCATGGAAGAAAATTGTTTTCCCCCTTGCCCAAAGGACTGGACGGCCAGATGACTGAGAGGGCCAGTGGCGAATATTTTTTCGATCCTGTTTTCCCTGGCGATATTGCCTGCATCCGCATGCAGGCTTTCACTCTGCGCTCCGAGTTCTCCCATATCACCCAGAGCCAGCCAGTGCCTGCCACTAAAAGAAGAGATGGCCTTGATTGCAGCAGTCAGTGAGGCCGGATTGGCATTATAGGTATCATCAATGATCCTTGAGTTGTTCAGACCTTTTTTCATTTCCAGACGGCCTTTAACAGGTTTCACCATTTCCAGACCCTGTTTGATAAGCTTCAAATCAATCTCCAGTGTGAGCGCACAGGCCGTAGCAGCCATGGCATTCATGATGTTATGCTGGCCCAGCAAGGGTAATTCAATATCAATAGTTCCAGCCGGTGTACTTAACTCAAAATCATTTGTGCCGGTAGCGATCGATTGCGAAATTGATCGTGCAGTGACATCCGCCTGATTTTTCAGACCAAAACTCAGTTGCCTGAATCCGCTGACTCTGCTGCGCCAGAATTCAGCAAAATCATCATCAGCGTTAATGATGGCAACTCCATCCAGATCGAGTCCGTCAAAAATCTCTGCCTTGGCCCTGGCAACACCTTCCACACTGCCGAAACCTTCCAGGTGTGCCGGGGCGCATTGGGTAATCAGTGCAACCGTGGGTCTGGTGATAGTGCTCAGCCAGGAAATTTCATCCGGATGATTGGCTCCCATTTCCACTACAGCATAACGATGCTCACTACCCAGTCCAAAGAGTGTCAATGGCACTCCGATATCATTATTGAGATTTCTTTTCGTCGCCAATACCGGCGCTTTCAGACTCAGAATTGAAACCAGTAATTCCTTGACGGTCGTTTTGCCATTACTTCCGGTGATCGCGATCAGCGGAATTGCAAATCCGGATCGCCAGGTTCCAGCCAGTTTCCCCATTGCTCGTCTGGTATCCTGCACCACCAGTGTCGGCAGGTATTGCTGATCAGCATTTGTCACCATGGCGGCTGAAGCACCGCGCTGTTTTGCATTCATGAGAAAATCATGGCCATCAAAATGCTCGCCCTTGATGGCGATAAATAATTCGCCTGTATTAAGATTCCGGCTGTCGGTACTGCACCCCCTGAATTTAACATCCTCGCCAAGATATGTTGCGTCCAGCGATGCTGCAGCGCCGGCTAGTTTCATGCTGATCATGCATGTATCTCCAGGGTTTTACGAACCACATCCTGGTCACTGAAGGGACGGCGCACTCCGGCAATCTCCTGATAGTTTTCGTGGCCCTTGCCCGCAATCAACACTACATCATTTGCTGATACCGTCTTGAGGATATTTTGAATGGCCCGTTCACGATCAATATCGATAGTGACATGTTCGCGATTCTTTATCCCCGCGAGTATATCTTTGGTGATTTCTTCGGGATCTTCTTGGCGGGGGTTATCACTGGTGATGATGATGCCATCTGCATATTTTTCAGCCACTACACCCATCAGCGGGCGCTTGCCTTTATCCCGGTCGCCACCACAACCAAAAACACAATACAATTTCCCCTGACATGATGCCTTCAGTTCCGATAACACCTGTTCCAGAGCATCCGGGGTATGGGCGAAATCAACAACGATACGAGGAAGATTGTCTCCTCCAAAAATTTCCATACGGCCGGGGATCCCTTTGCATACAGATAAACGCCCAATCGCGTCCTCCAGTGTATGGCCTAGTAAACACAATGATGAAAGACAGGCCAGCAGATTACCGGCATTAAATCTGCCTGATAATCCTGTTGCGAGAACTCCCTTACCCCATGGCGTATCAAGTGCCATCTTTATCCGGCCGGACGGATCAGGGAGTATCTTCCCGTACACCATCTGAAATTTATCCTGGTACCCGGAATAGGTATCCATCTCAAGTGTGTAACCGATCGCTACTACACCCTGTAGCAATTCTGCCATCAGTTTTCTGCCAAACTGATCATCCATATTGATAACAACCCTGCTGATCCCGTACTGCGTAAACAAACGCTTTTTTGCGGCTGCATAGGAATCCATGCTTTGATGATAATCAAGATGATCACGTGACAGGTTGGTAAAAACAGCCAGGTCAAATTCAACACCCGCAATACGAAATTGATCCAGTCCATGTGATGACACTTCCATTACGACTTGCTTTATCTTTTGATCACGCATATCCGCCAGTAATGCCTGTAATGCAACGGCCTCCGGTGTGGTATGTAATCCGGGGTTTAATCTGCCGACTGTCCCGTAACCAAGCGTACCTATCAGTCCACATATATTTTTTTGATCAGCGGATAGTGATTGTGCCATCAGGTGGCTTACAGAAGTCTTGCCATTGGTTCCGGTCACACCAATAACCGTCATGGCTGATGATGGATGTTCATAAAAACGATCAGCGATAATCCCGATAACTTTATATAGTTCATTGACTCGATATAGTGGTACAGGACAGGGATATATGTCTGGTAACGAACTGGCCTCGGCGATCACTGCGCTTGCGCCTGCCTTCACCGCATCACCAATAAAGGGAACACTGCTATGTCCTCCTATGGTATAGGCAATAAACAGGTCGCCCGGATTTACCTTGCGGCTGTCAGTTGTAATGCCGGTGACCTGGATATTCGAAAGACAAGATTCATTCACCAGGTCTTTTAATAGCAAGCCCAGTAGGTAACCTGAAGATAATGTGTGCGCTGCCATCATTATTCCAGGCTTCCTGCTGAATGGGTCTTACCAGCAATAATATTATCTTTGAGGCCAGGCAGGTTATCCGGTGGGATATCCATTAATCTTAAAGCCCCTGTCATGACCCTGGAAAAGACGGGTGCGGCAACTTGACCACCATAATATTGCTGACCTTTTGGTTCATCGATCATGATGACCATTACCAGCCGCGGATCTTCAACCGGAGCAAATCCGGCAAATAATGACAAATAGCGATCCTCTGAATATCCGCCAGAAGTTGCCTTATGTACTGTCCCGGTTTTACCGGCCACACGATAACTACTGACGGCAGCACGTTGCCCGGTACCTTCCTTTTCAACAGCAGTTTCAAGCATGGTCCGAATCTGCTTTGCATGCTCGGCCGTTATAACCTGCTTTCCGGTGACAGGCCCTTTTACCTTAATAAACGAAACCGGCAACATTAATCCATCAGTAGCAAATATCTGGTAGGCCTGGGCCAGCTGCAAAACAGTAACAGATAATCCATAACCAAAGGCAATGGTTGCCAGGCCCACTTCTGACCAGTTGTTCGACGCGCTGAGATAACCCGATGCTTCACCCGGGAAACCACTCCCGGTGGCCGCCCCAAAACCAACATTTGATAAAGTTTTTCTCAATTGATTTGGCTCCAGTGACAAGGCGATTTTTGAGGCGCCAACATTGCTGGATTTCTTAATCACGGTAGTAACATCAATCACCCCATAATTCCTGATGTCGCGAATAGTATGATTGCCAACCTTAAAATGCCCCGGCCGTGTATCGATCATAGTCATTGGTGTATAGACACCTGACTCCAGCCCGGTCGCGACGGTAAATGGTTTAAGTGTTGAACCAGGCTCAAATACGTCTGTTACCGCGCGGTTTCGATAATACTCACCCTTCATGCCACTACGGTTATTCGGGTTGTATGAAGGCTGACCTACCATCGCTACAACTTCCCCGGTTTTTGTATCAAGCATCACCAGCGATCCGCCGCGTGCATTATGTGCCTGGACCGCTGCTTTCAATTCGCGGTAAGCAAGATATTGAATCCTGCGATCTATGCTTAGTTCAAGATTTTTTCCAGGACTCGGCGTACTGATACTCTCGACATTTTCAATGATCCGGCCCAGTCTGTCCTTGAGTACCCGCTTTCTCCCTGGCATGCTCTTTAACCAATCATTGTATGCGAGCTCCAGACCTTCCTGTCCTGCATCATCAATATTGGTAAAACCAATCAAGTGTGCAGTCACTTCACCAGCGGGATAATAGCGTCTGAATTCCTGTTCCAGCGAAATACCGGGGATATTCAAGGCCATTACCTTGTCCGCCAGTGCCGGATCCACATGCCGTTTGAGATATACAAAATCTCTGCCGATACGTTCCTTCAGTAATTTTCCAAGTTCCTCGACACTGGTATCCAGATAGGCTGCAAGCGGAGACATATCTACCTCAGAACTCAAAACCCTGCGTGGCGTTGCCCAGATAGAATTAACTGAGGTGCTGACTGCCAGTGGCTCACCATTCCTGTCCGTAATCATTCCACGATGGGCCGGAATCTGAACAACACGTAATGCCCTGGCATCACCATGCTCCTGCAGAAATTCCTTACTGATCACCTGCAAATCGACCGCCCTCCACATCAACAGGGACATGCCTGCAATATACAGGCTGAGGACCAGCCACCTGCGTTTTTCATATACTAAAAATTTGCCGGACTCTGTCATTTCTCTATTACCAGAACAGAATTAACGGGAGGCTTCATGCCCATTTCATTCCTGGCAATTGCTTCTATTCGTACATCCGTCGCCCATGTACTTTGTTCAAGCAACAGTCGCGTCCATTCCTCATTCAAGTCATCCCTGGTTTTTTCGAGCATCTGAATTTCAACAAATAACTTGCGGGCCTCATGGCGTGACATCACGACTTCCAGTGCCGAAATAAATATTGAGATAAACAGCAGCCAGAAAACCAGATTCTTCATGCTGCTAACCTCTCTGCAATTCTTAAAACAGCACTTCTTGCACGTGGATTCAGTGCAATTTCCTGCGGTGAAGGATAGATGGCCTTGCCGACCAGTTTCAGTCCTGGTTTCAATAACTTTGTTGTCACAGGTAAATCAGGCGGGAAATTATCTCCTCGCGATTCATCACGCATAAAACGTTTCACTATCCTGTCTTCCAGTGAATGAAAGCTGATCACAACCAGTCTTCCACCCGTGGCCAGAACATCAATCGTCTGGGCAAGCGCATCTTTCAGTTCATCCAGTTCACGATTAATGAATATTCTAATTGCCTGAAATGAACGTGTGGCAGGATGTTTATCTTTTTCACGAATGGGTACAATTTTGCTAATCAATTCCGCCAGCTGACGAGTAGTTAAAATTTTATTTTCAATCCGTTTTTTTACAATTTCCTTTGCTATTCTTCTGGCAAACCGTTCTTCACCGTATGTCTTCAGAACAGTTGCAATCTCTTTTTCTCTGGCTGTGTTCAACCAGTCAGCGGCCGTGATTCCATGACTGTTGTCCATACGCATATCCAGCGGGCCGTCATTTTTGAAACTGAATCCGCGGTCTGCGTTATCCAGTTGTGGTGATGAAACACCAAGATCCAGAAGAATTCCGTCAACCTGATGCAACATGCTATTTTTCGCGGCTACTTCTTTCAACATGCTGTATGAACCATGCAACAACGTGAATCTCTTGTCCGTAAGAAGTAGATCATCAATTGCATTAACTGCATCAGGATCTTTGTCGAAAGCAAACAAACGCCCACGCTCCTGGAGATTTTGCAAGATCGCCTTGCTGTGACCTCCCCGGCCAAATGTACAATCAACATAACATCCATCCGGGCGAATACTGAGACCGTGCAATACTTCATTCAACAGTACCGGTGTATGTTCATACCCCGCAATGTTCATTCGCCAATGGGTAAACCTGATTGATTGATCATAATGAAAGTGATTTAAGTGCATCAGATGGTTCCCCGGTATCCTTACCAATTTCTGTTAACCAATCTTCTCGTAATTCCCTCCAGCCCTTTTCGTCCCAGATCTCAAACTTGTTGCCCTGGCCCAGGATAATTGCCTGTTTTCCCAGGCTGGCGTATTCGCGTAATTCATGCGGGACCAGGATCCTGCCCTGGCTATCCAGTTGACAGTCTGTTGCGTAACCACGCATCATTTGTTTGGCGCGCCGGCCCTGTCTGTCAAAGTCAGATAATTCTGCAAGTTTGGATTCGATCAATTCCCATTCAGGCAGTGGATATAACCACAGCGATCGATCCAGTGGATTGAGTGTCAGTATTAGATTTCCATTGGCAAGACAGACCAGACGTTCGCGGTAACGGCTGGGTACCGCCAAACGGCCCTTATTATCGACACTGAGCGTACTGCATCCGCGAAACAATGAAGATCCCCTTTATATGATAAAAATACCCACAATTTCCCACAATTACCCACCTTGTGAACTATAGGTACTGGGGAAGGACCATGTCAAGCGATCTTTATGATTTTTGGGGGGAAATCTATCTTATTTAACAGAGACTTATGTACAAAAACTTATTGGAAGAAGTTAAATTTAGCCGTATTGTAAAAAATTAGGTATTTATATCATTAAGTTGCATTTGTTTATTAAAGTTTAACTGAAAGATCTTACCAAGCCATTTGGAGTTACCAAATTCGCCAAAATAGCAGTCTGGCAAAGTATAAAAGTGAGGGGTCGACCTGTAAGCCGGGTTCTGTCCTGTTAACCTTGGTTAACAGGGGCAATCATTCATCTCGAATGCACGTCACCGTACATCTCTAGCAACCTACCCAGGGACTGCGCGGACCACGCATGGTTTTACCCTGTCCCTCTATTTGGTCTTGCTCCAGGTGGGGTTTCCCCTGCCGCCAGTATTACTACCGGCGCGGTGCGCTCTTACCGCACCATTTCACCCTTACCCCGCCACTAACCCGGCTAATCTCTCAAATAAAGTAAATACTTACTATCGCATTTCCTTAAATAAGTGTAGCTTTTATTCAGATTAACCGGGTTAGTGGCGGGGCGGTATATTTTCTGTGGCACTTTCCGTAGGCTTGCGCCCCCCAGAAGTTATCTGGCACCCTGCCCTGTGGAGCCCGGACTTTCCTCTATCCAATGCTGGACAGCGATTGCCCGGTCGACCCCTCTTACTCAGTGTCTGCCATCCTCTATAAAGTTGCAAGCCGGTTAATATTGATTAACTATCCGTTATCGTTGATTGCAACTGCCAGCCGATACAACCGGTTTTTATTGCCATTCATGATCTCTGCCGCAGCGGCAGCGGCTTCTTTCACGGATAATGAGCGCAGGAGGATTTTCAACACCCTGACTGACTCAAGTTCATCACTTGTCTCTGCTGATGCCCCGTGCACCATCAGGACAAACTCCCCTTTCTGATGCAGGGGATCTTCCTGCAACCAGTCCAGAATTCCTGCCAATGTGTCTTTGCGTATGGTCTCGAAGTGCTTGGTGATCTCCTTGGCTAATGTGGCAATACGGTCAGGCCCAAAAGACCCCATCATATCCTCGATACAAGCGCAGATACGGTGAGGCACTTCATAAAATACCAAAGTACGTTGTTCATCTGTCAGTTCCGCCAGGCGTTTCTGCCTGGCGGCCTGTTTATTCGGTAAAAACCCTTCATAAACAAACCGGTCTGCCGGCAATCCGGAGACAGACAAGCCACTAATGACGGCAGAAGGTCCCGGCACCGGGACAACCCTGATCCCTTGTTTATGCGCTGCAACCACCAGTTGATAACCGGGATCATTGATCAAGGGCGTCCCGGCGTCCGATATTAATGCTATTGCCTGATTTGCCTGCAACCGTTCCAGGAGATGAGTCAGAACTTTATGCTCATTATGGTCATGAAATGCCTGCACTGGTGTGTGAATACCAAAATGCTGCAATAATTTCCCGCTATGGCGGCTGTCTTCTGCAAGAATCAGATTAACCTCGCTCAGGGTTCTGACAGCGCGCGCACTTATATCCTCCAGATTCCCGATTGGGGTTGCCACCACATATAATCCGGCTGAAATCATTGACACATGAAACCTCGCTTCGTTACTGTAGTCACAATTTCATGACCATGTTATACGGAATACCAATGCGCCTGCTGACTATCCTGTGCTGCCTGTTACTGTTTGCCAGTTGCGGCGCACCTACCAGGCAACAGACCCCTGAAACCCAGGTCAACCAGGAACAACAAGCCCGGGATCTCATATCCGCAGGGAATTATATTGCTGCTGCGGAAGAATACATCCGGCTGGCGGAACAGAACAAGCGCAATGCTGAACCTTTCATACTTAAGGCTGCCGATGCATATATAAAAGGTGAAAAACCAGCACTTGCAGAGTCCACATTGGGAGATCTGCAACTGGACAAACTGACAGCACTGCAGAATACCGAGCTGAACATCTTGTCTGCCCGCATCGCTATCCTCAATAACGATGCATTAACCGCATTAAACAAGCTGAATGTTGCCGTTCCGGCTGACGGCCCCCGCCCGCTTCTCGCAGCCTATTATCAGGCCAGTGCCACTGCCCTGGAAATGGACGGCCAGCTGATGCCTGCTGCCCTTGCCAGGATTGAACTCAATAATTACTTGCTTACAGTACAGGAACTGGCTGAAAACCATCAAACCATATGGCAACTATTATCACAGTCTGATACAAATGCACTGATGCAGGAGCTTGGTGCTTCGACCGGGAAACCGGCTCAGGACAGTTGGCTGGAACTGGCCATTATTTCCAAAACCCTCATTTATAAACCTCAAGAGCTGGAAACTGCAATTCAATCCTGGAAACAACGTTATCCGGATCACCCTGCGGTTACCGAAATTATAAATGGAATCTATGCTGTGGTTGAGCAGGTAAATGAACAACCCGGGAAAATTGCTTTATTACTTCCTTTCAGTGCACAGTACAAAGAAGCATCAAACGCAATCCGCGATGGATTTCTTGCTGCGTGGTACGAATCATCCGCCAGTAGACCCATAATTAAAATCTACAACGCAGATAATCAGAATATTATTGATGTTTACCAGACTGCAGTGAATGATGGTGCGGATTTTGTGGTTGGGCCGTTGGAAAAAGAGGCCGTTGCGACGCTGATCTCTTCAGGCAGAATTCTGGTCAGGACTCTGGCATTGAATCAGATTGATAATCCGGTTAGTACACCACCTGCCAGCCCTGGAAATCATCCATCACCACAACTATTCCAGTTTGGCCTGTTGCCTGAAGATGAGGCCCGTGTTGCGGCAGAACGTGCATGGTTTGATGGTCATGCGAATGCCCTGATTATCACGCCGGATTCAAATTGGGGAGACCGCATTTTTAATGCCTTCAGTTCGCGCTGGTCATCGCTGGGCGGCAGGGTAATTGAACATGTCAGAATTCCCATGAATGTTCAGGACTATTCAAAACCGGTAAAACAGTTACTCAATATCGACAATAGTGAACAACGCGCAAAACAACTCACAGCTGCACTCAGGAGAAATATCGTGTTTGAACCCCGCCACCGGCGCGATGCGGATGTTATTTTTCTGGCCTCCTCATCCGCCATGGCACAACAACTGGTGCCACAATTACGCTATTTCAGGGCAGACAGTATCCCAACCTATTCAATATCCAGTATATACACTGGCAAATATGATCCAGAAACCAATAGCGATATCAATAATGTTATTTTCTCTGACATGCCATGGGTGATTGATCCTGAACGTGAATACTCTCCGCTGCAGCAAACCCTGAATAAAACCTGGGGACAAAGCGAATCACCTTACCGGCGTCTTTATGCCTTCGGGATTGATGCATACCGGATTCTCCCTGAACTGGGCAGGCTTTATACACAGTCTGGAAGTTTTCAGGGTGAATCAGGTATTTTAAAGCTTACGGAACAAGGCCAAGTAAAACGGCAATCTGTCTGGGCAAAATTTCTGAACGGCGCCCCGCATTTACTTGATGCAGGACTGACACCATAAACTGTGTCTAACGCTCCGGAAAACAGCTATGAACGAGGACAGTGGGCAGAATTTTTAGCGCTTGATTATCTGAAAAATAATGGTCTCGAATTGCTGGAACATAATTATCATGGGCCAGGGGGTGAGATCGATTTAATCATGCTGGATAATAATGTTATTGTATTTGTCGAAGTCAGGTACCGGTCGAACAATAACTATGCGGGTGCGATTGAATCCATTGATTACAGAAAATGTAAGCGTATCATCAAAACCAGTCAAAGATATTTGCAAAACCACCGCTGGACATCCAGGAATATATGCCGGTTTGATGTCATGGCCATTTCGGGTAGTATCGATAAACCCGGGATCGGATGGATTAAAAATGCTTTTCAGGCATAATGAAAACTCATATTAAAACTGTAATTTAAAGCCATATGGACCCATTACAACGCGTCAAAGAAAACTTCAGCGAAAGCATCAAACTGAAAACAGAGTCTGTTGGAACACTGGCACCTCTGATTGTAAAGGCTGCTGCCAGCATGGCGAATTGCATGCTGCAGGAACACAAGATATTAAGCTGTGGCAATGGCGGGTCAGCTGCTGATGCACAGCATTTTTCATCCGAAATGTTAAATCGTTTTGAAATGGAACGGCCTGGCCTTCCCGCAATTGCATTAACGACAGATTCCTCCACCCTGACATCGATTGCCAACGATTATCAATATGCAGAAATTTTCTCTAAACAGATACGTGCACTCGGCCAGCCCGGTGATATCCTGCTGGCTTTCAGTACCAGTGGTGAATCACACAACATTATTCATGCCATTGATGCGGCCCATGATCGCGGTATGAGGGTCGTCGCCTTGACCGGGCGCGAAGGCGGACAGGTCGCTTACCTGATGCAGGAAGAGGATGTTGAGATTCGTGTGCCGAGCTGGTCAACCGCGCGGATCCAGGAAGTACACTTGATGATCATTCATTCATTATGCGATTTGATAGACCGGCAATTACTTGGTCAGGAGGCTTAGTGAACACATTTAACCAAACCAGCAGGGTATTTCTTTTCTTACTTGCCTTTTTCACATTAAACGGATGTGCGGCTGTAGTGCTTGGTGGTGCGGCAACCGGCGCCTCTGTAGCAAATGATCGGCGCACAACAGGCACGGTTATTGAAGATCAGTCCATAGAACTCAAGGCAGGCCAGACTTTAGGAGAGGACCAGGAAATCAGTGAAAGTGCCCATGTTAATGTGACCAGTTACAACCTGGTTGTACTGATCTCAGGGGAAGCTCCCAATGAAGCGGCCAGGGAACGTATCATCAACATCGTGCGAGATATACCCAAGGTTGCCCATGTTTACAATGAATTAACGATAGGTGCGCCCAGTACCTTGACCAGCCGCAGCAGTGATACGTTGATCACCTCCAAGGTCAAGACAAGGTTGTTTGGCCTGGAAAATTTTGAGGCCACACGTGTCAAGGTTGTCACCGAAAAAGGTGCGGTATATTTAATGGGCTTGTTGACAAAAGAAGATTCTGGTCGTGTGACTGAAGCCGCCCGCCGGGTTGGCGGTGTACAGAAAGTGGTTAAACTGTTCCAGTATATTGAATAATGCGGTAACTACTTTATAACTTTGAGGTGAGGTTTCAAAGGTTTGCCGGTTTTTGCATTGGGTTGATCTTGCGTATTTTTAGTGTTCTCATCTTCAGCCTCAAAGATCAGCCCCTTGCCATTTTCTCTGGCATAAACGGCAAGCACCGAATTCAAGGGCACTATTAACTGGAAAGCCTTGCCTCCAAAGCGCGCACTGAATGTTATCTGCTCATTCCCAAGGACCAGATCACATACAGCATCCGGTTGAATATTCAATATAATCCTGCCGTCCTCGATATAACTCTCCGGCACTACAGTGCCTGCCACTGTTGCATCCACCAGGAGCTGTGGTGTCATGGCATTATCCAGTATCCATTCATATAATGCCCGTAGCAGATATGGACGGTTGGGTGTCATGATTTCTGGTAAATAATTTGTGTGCTTGATTAATAAATAACGACAGGATTAGATATTCATCGCTTTTTCCTTGTCTGACAGGCTTTCCTTAAAGGCATCTCTTCCAAACAGGCGCTCACCATACTGGATAAGTGATTTTGCGGATGACGGTAATTTAATACCATAGGTATTAATACGCCAGAGTAAAGGCGCCATACAACAATCAATCAGTGAATAGTCATCGGACATAAAGAAGGGTTTCTGATCAAAGATCGGGGCAATGGCAGTAAGATTATCACGCATGCTTTTCCTGGCATTGGCTGCCGCAATCTCATTTTCTCCTTCAAGATCATCTATCAACTCGTATAAATCCCGCATGACACGATAACGTAACTGCCGGTTAATTGATCTTGCAACAGGATCAACCGGCATTAATGGTGGGTGCGGAAAACGCTCATCCAGATATTCCATGATAATCTGTGCTTCGTATAAAACCAGTTCACGATCAATTAATGTCAATAAAGAATTATAGGGATTCAATTCTGCCAGTTCTTCCGGGCGATTGTTATCTTCAATGATATTGACCTCGACATTTATATCCTTCTCAGCAAGCACGATTCGAACAGCATGGCTGATCGGAGTTACAGGATCAGAATAAAGCACCATAACAGATCGTCGATTGGCTATACTCGCCATAGTGTTCCTCCAGTTATTACAAGAAAACCAGGAATAGTAATATTTGCTTTCTGGAAAGTCTCAGTGAACGTCTTTCCAGTATTCCTTTTTGAGCAAGTATGCCAAGACCAGAAATGACAATAAGTATATAATGACCCATATACCGATTTTCTGGCGTTGGAATTTTGCCGGTTCAGATAGGTAAACAAGAAAATTGACCAGGTCGTGTATGGTGGCCTTGTATTCCTCCGGAGTGAGCTTGCCCGGTGACACCTGATCCAGGCCATTGATAACTTCCACTTCAGCGCCACCATTACGCGTCTCAGTTTTGTAAACCGGTTTATGTGTACCCTGCAATTCCCATAGCACATGCGGCATGGCCACGTCCTTGAATTGCAGATTATTCACCCCGAATGGTTTTGCCGGATCAGAATAAAAAGTCATGAAATAGCCATACAACCAGTCCGCACCCCGGGAGCGTGCTATGACAGAAAGATCCGGTGGTGCAACCCCGGCAAAAAAGTTTATTGCATCAGAAGCCCTCATGGCTATGTTCATGGTATCGCCCGGCTTGTCTGTGCCGAACATGAAATTGCTTTTCAATACTTCCTCTGTGATACCGAGATCCTTGCCCAGCCGGTTATAGCGCATATACGCTGCTGAATGACAGCCCATACAATAATTCACAAAGATACGTGCGCCCCTCTGCAATGATTTAACATCCGACGTATCAACTTTCATGTGATAACCGGCAAGATTGCCACTGGCAGCGAAAGATGCTGGCGCAAACAGCATGAAAATACAGCCTATGAAGATATGCAATTTCATGGATATCTCACCCGATCCGGTACTGGCTTGTCATTATCGATGCTGGTATAAAAAGGCATCAGGAAAAAGAACGCAAAATAAACCACCGTAAAAAACCGTGCCAGCCATGTATAAAGCGGTGTAGCAGCCTCCATTCCCAGCCAACCCAGTGCCAGAAAACTGATCACAAACGCTGTCAATGCAGTCTTGTATTTCCAGCCACGATAACGTATGGATTTGACCGGGCTGCGATCCAGCCATGGCAGGAAAAAGAACAATATCGTTGCCAACCCCATGGCAACAACACCGCCAAACTGACTCGGGACAGCACGCAGGATCGCGTAATACGGGGTGAAGTACCATACCGGCGCAATATGTTCTGGGGTCTTTAATGGATCCGCCGGGATAAAATTCGTTCCCTCAAGG
This sequence comes from Gammaproteobacteria bacterium, assembly GCA_038922795.1. Taxonomy (GTDB): domain Bacteria; phylum Pseudomonadota; class Gammaproteobacteria; order Eutrophobiales; family Eutrophobiaceae; genus 2-02-FULL-47-50. Next base: position 23,157 of record JBCKWI010000004.1, on the reverse strand, counting down.
AACAGTCCCTGTGTACCCGGTACCTTCATATCCGGGGCATAAAACACGACCAGACTGAAAAATATCAAGAAAACCGTCACGCCCACGATATCCTTGACTGTGTAGTATGGATGAAACGGGATACCGTCCAGTGGCACACCGTTGGCGTCTTTGAATTTTTTAATCTCCACGCCATCCGGGTTATTGGAGCCCACCTCATGCAAAGCAATGATATGGACAAAGACGAGACCCAGCAGTACCAGGGGGATGGCTATCACATGTAATGCAAAGAAACGGTTCAGCGTCACATCGGAGACTGCGTAATCACCTCGTATCCACAAGGCCAGTTGCTCACCGACCACCGGGATAGCGCCGAACAGGGAGATGATCACCTGCGCGCCCCAGTAGGACATCTGGCCCCAGGGCAGCAGGTAACCAGAAAAAGCCTCAGCCATCAGGACCAGGTAGATAAACATGCCTGTGATCCAGAGCAATTCCCTGGGGTTTTTATATGATCCATAAAGCAATGCACGAAACATATGCAGGTAGATCACGATAAAAAAGGCAGAGGAACCGGTGGAATGCATGTAACGTATCAACCAGCCCCATTCCACATCACGCATGATGTATTCCACCGAGGCAAAGGCATGTTCGGCGGAAGGTTTGTAATTCATCGTCAACCAGATGCCGGTGACAATCTGAATGACCAGCACAATCAGCGCTAAAGAACCGAAGAAATACCAGAAATTAAAATTCTTGGGGGCATAGTATTTGGCCAGATGCTCATTCCACAATTTCAGCAGGGGAAACCTTGCGTCAACCCATTCAAGCAGTGCTGATAATAATCTAATTACTGCGTTCATCAGCTGGCCCCCGAATCATCACCGATCAGCATGCGGTTGTCAGTTACAAATCTGTAGGGTGGCACTACCAGATTTGTCGGTGCCGGCACGCCCTTGTATACACGTCCGGCAAGGTCAAAACGCGAACCATGACAGGGACAAAAGAATCCGCCTTTCCAGTCAGGTCCCAGATCCTGTTGATCATCGGCTGGAAAATAAATTGGCGAACAACCCAGATGTGTACACAGCCCTATCACCACCAGAAAATCAGGATTTCTCGAACGATATGTATTTTTGGCATAGGGGGGCTGCTGATCGACATTGGACTGTGGATCCCTCACTTCAGAATTGAGCGTTTCCAGATCGCTCAGGGTCTTGTCATCACGCCGGATGATCCAGACCGGTTTGCCTTGCCACTTGACTGTCAGGCGTTGACCGGGTTTTAACTCGCTGATATCGACCTCAACAGGACCGCCAGTCGCTTTGGTCTTGGCGCTGGGTGTCATGTTTGATATAAACGGAATAGTGCTTGCAGCAACACCTGCACCACCAACAACCGTAGCGGCTGTGGTCAGAAATCGGCGCCGATGTTTATCGATTTCCCCGTCATGCATGTCTTATTTCCCCATTAAAACCGATAATTACCTGATGTAGTTGTATTATAACATGACATGTCAAGCCATTTTCCTTGCAGGCTATCTCTGTTATCGTAACGTATTTATCAATTCCTTGAAAATTATCCCCGCAATCACGCATGCGCAATTCTATCAGATTTGTCCTTAAATACATTACTGTCGGTCTGATTGCCGCCGCTGTCATACTGCTGGTTTGGCCAGAACTGGTAAACCTGGATACTGAAAGGTCAGACCAGGGATCTGTCCGCTCTTACAGCGATGCCGTTAATGCGGCTGCCCCAGCGGTAGTCAATGTTTACGCCAGCCGGGTATTCCAGCAACAGGTTAATCCACTGTTTCAGGATCCCCTGTTTCAACGCTTTTTCGGAGAGATTCAACCCACACCAAACAGGCGGCGTGACAGTAATCTGGGTTCTGGTGTAATCATGAGCCCGCAGGGTTATATCCTGACCAGTGCCCATGTGATACAGGACAAGGATGAAACACAAGTGACCCTGAATGATGGGCGCCAGGCTGAGGCTGAGATTATTGGTATTGATACTGACACCGATCTTGCCGTCCTCAGGATCAATCTCGAAAAACTTCCGGTCATCATGATAGGCGACTCCAACAGCTTGAACGTGGGGGACGTCGTACTCGCTATCGGCTATCCTTATGATTTCGGGCAGACGGTTACCCAGGGAATCGTCAGCGCCAAAGGGCGCAAACGCATGGGCATCACTACCTTTGAGGATTTCATCCAGACCGATGCCGATATCAATCCTGGCAATTCCGGCGGGGCTTTAATCACTGCCACAGGAAAGTTAGTTGGTATTAATACCGCCATTTTTTCCACGCCAGGTGGTTCGCAGGGAATAGGGCTGGCCACGCCTGTCAATCTTGCGCTGAATGTCATGCAGCAAATTATTGAGCATGGTTATGTCGTGCGCGGCTGGCTTGGCGTAGAGGCGCAAATACTGCCTCCGGATATTACGAATGAAACCGCTCTGGAGGATGGTGGTGTACTGGTTGCCGGCGTCTTAAAGGGAGGCCCTGCCGATCTGGCGGGAATGGTGCCTGGTGATATCATCCTCAAACTGGCCGGTCAGCCCGTCAGTAATCCACAGCAGGCCATAGAATTGATCTCGGGCCTCAAGCCAGGGACACCACTGAATATCCTGATCATGCGCGGCTGGGAACAGATTAACGTGCAGGCGCAAGTGGCAACCCGTCCTATCTATGGTCAGTGATAACTTTGTATGACCTGCCGTAGTGTATCGATAAAAACAGCGTTTTCTTTCTCGGTCCCTACCGTCACCCGTAAACAATTCTGTAATAAAAGATGGCTCCCATGCAGATTTTTGATCAATACACCCCGGGTCTTCAGTCCTGTAAAGATCCGGTTTGCATCCAGTCCAGACGTGCGGAATAAAATAAAATTAGCGGCACTTGGCCATACCTTGATGCCGTCAATATCCGCGAGTTGCCGGAACAACACCTCTCGATTCCGGCAAATTTCTGCTGCTTGCTCTGCCAATATCTCGTGGTGAGATAAAATGAATTCGGCTGTTTTCTGTGATAGTGAATTGATGTTATAGGGCAGGCGGATTTTTTCCAGTTCATCCAGCCAGGCACTTTTACCCAGCAAATAACCCAATCTCAGTCCGGCAAGACCGGACTTGGACAGCGTTCGCATAACCAGCAGATTATCGAAATCGTCCAGATATTCCATAAAACTTGTCCCGGCGAAGGCATGATAGGCCTCATCAATGACTACCAGACCCGGCGCATGATTGATCACATCAAGGACGATCTCCCTGTCAAACAGGTTACCGGTGGGATTATTGGGATAAGCAATAAAAATCAATGCCGGTTGCTGTTCCGCGATTGCCGATAACATGGCAACCCGTTCCATGGAAAAATCATCAGGATTTAATAGCACACTACAATAACCGGCATTCACAGTCTGGCTGATCAAACGATACATCACAAATCCGGGTTCAGGCGCCAGGTATGTACGATCAGATCGGGCCAGAGCCATAGCGATGATCTGTATCAATTCGTCTGAACCGTTACCCAGCATGATGGATACATTATCCGGGACTGCCATGACTGTGCGTAATCTGTCCTTGAGGGCCGGTGCTGCCGCATCCGGATAACGATTGATTGGAATATCTTTTAATTCATGCAGCCATTTTTGCCTGAGTTCTTCAGGCCAGACATACGGGTTTTCCATCGCATCCAGTTTCAGCAGTCCTGCCGGCGATGGAACATGATAGGCCTGCATGGACAAGATTGCAGGATTGATCCAGTGTTTAACGGATTTCAAAATACTTCCTCAATATCATGCCGGCTATAAAAATTTGGACCAGGCATGAGCGTGAGAATGATGGTTACTGCTTGAGCCGGTATTCCGCTGAACGGGCATGCGCGGTCAGCCCTTCACCATGCGCCAGTGTAGATGCCACATGGGCCAACTCTTGCACTGAATTCCTGGTGCACCTGATGACTGATGAACGCTTCTGAAAATCATATACACCGAGCGGCGATGAAAATCGTGCCGTACGTGATGTGGGCAACACATGATTGGGGCCCGCACAATAATCCCCGAACACTTCTGCCGTGTAACAGCCCATAAAGATTGCGCCCGCATGACGGATTTCAGGTAATAATTTCTCGGGTTCCGCCACAGCGAGTTCAAGATGTTCAGGCGCAAACTGGTTGGTTAGATTGATAGCCTCATCTATATCCTTGCAGAGTATCAGCGCGCCATTATTTTCCAGCGCGGTACTGATAATTTCCGACCGCTCCATGGCCGGTAATAATCTGTTGATACTGGCTGTCACAGCATCAAGAAAATCAGCGTCCGGACAAAGCAAAATTGAACTCGCCTCTTCGTCATGTTCAGACTGGGCAAACATATCCATGGCAATCCAGTCCGGATCAGCCGTGCCATCAGCGATTATCAATATCTCTGATGGCCCGGCAATCATATCGATCCCTACCGCCCCAAACACCAGACGTTTGGCTGTAGCAACATAATTGTTGCCCGGGCCAACTATCTTGTCGACCCTGGGCACTGTGTCTGTCCCGTACGCCAGTGCCGCAATTGCCTGCGCACCACCTATGGAAAATACCCGATCTACACCGGCAATCGCCGCTGCTGCCAGCACCAGCGGATTATGTTCACCCTGTGGACATGGAACAACCATTATGATTTCAATAACACCGGCGACTTTCGCCGGTATCACATTCATTAACACAGAGGAAGGATAGGCGGCCTTCCCGCCTGGAACATAGACCCCTACCCGATCAAGCGGGGTGACCTGCTGACCGAGCGTATTACCCTGCTGGTCTTTATATAACCAGGATTCCTGCTTCTGTTTTTCATGGTAGGCACGAATTCGATCAGCAGCAGTTTCAAGGGCCTGTTTCATTTGATCAGGAATATTATCGATTGCATCCTGTAACATGGATACAGGTATTTCCAGATCGGCAAGCGTTGCAATACGCCGGTCAAAACGGTTGGTATATTCAAGCAATGCGACATCGCCACGCTGTCTGACGTCATTGATAATATTTTGTACTGTGGCAATTAACTGTGGATCCGGCTCATTAGTGTTGGCTAGCAATGACTGAAATTGTCCGGCAAATCCGTTAGCACCGGTATTCATTCTTCTGATGTTCATTTTTTACCAGCCAATGCATTCAGCTCTTTCAGCATCGGTTTGATGATTTTATATTTCATCTTCATCGCTGCCTTGTTAACGATCACCCTGGAACTGATCTCGGCGATCGTTTCTACCGGTATCAATCCGTTTGCCTTTAATGTATTCCCGGAATCGACCAGATCGACAATCTGATCGGCAAGTCCCAATACCGCCGCCAGTTCCATTGAACCATACAGCTTGATGATCTCAACCTGCTTGCCCTGACTGGCAAAATAATTACGCGTCGTATTCACATACTTTGTCGCAACACGTAATCTTCCATTGATAATTTTTCTTTGCCTGGGTTCAGCCAGAACCATTTTGCACAGCGCAATCTGTAAGTCCAGCGGCTCATACACACCATTGCCGGTGTATTCCATCAGCACGTCCTTGCCTGCTATGCCCATATCCGCTGCCCCGTATTCAACGTAAGTCGGCACATCAGTGGCCCGGATGATAATGATTTTCACACCTGTCTGATTGGTCTCCAGCACCAGTTTTCTGGTCCGGGCAGGATCTTCAACAGGTGTGATATTCAGTTTTGCCAGAACAGGCATGGCTTCAGTCAATATCCGGCCTTTGGAAACTGCAATAGTAAGACTGTCTTTTGTATTCATCTTGGAAGGTCTCGATAGCTGCCAGTATTCATGCCGCTCAACATTCATTGGCCGATTACCGGAACTACAATCTACGAAGGTAATCGCCTGATATGTGCCCCCAGCTGGGCAAGTTTTTCCTCTATGGTCTCATAACCGCGATCAATATGATAAATACGATCGACAACAGTTTCACCTTTGGCCACCAGTCCGGCCAGCACCAGGCTGGCTGAAGCACGAAGATCAGTCGCCATCACGGGCGCACTGGTCAGCTTATCCACTCCAACACTGATGGCGGTATTACCCTCCAGTTTGAGATTGGCACCCATGCGCTGTAATTCCTGCACATGCATGAAACGGTTCTCAAATACGGATTCAGTGATTGTACCAGTGCCGGTGGCGATACAATTCATGGCGGTAAATTGTGCCTGCATGTCGGTCGGGAAACCCGGAAATGGTGAAGTATAGACATCCACTGCCCTGGGTTTGCGTCCACCCATATCCAGCGTAATTGAATTTTCGTCCCCGCTGATATCAGCACCGGCTTCAACCAGTTTGGCCAGCACAGAGTCCAGCAGTTTAGGGCATGTATTCTTCAACTTTATCTTGCCACCGGTCATGGCTGCACCCACCAGGTAAGTGCCTGTCTCTATCCGGTCCGGCAGGATATTGTAGCGTGTGCCGGAGAGTGATTCGACTCCTTCAATCACGATCCGGTCAGTACCGGCGCCAGTGATTTGTGCTCCCATGGAGATCAAACAATTGGCAAGATCGATGACCTCCGGCTCACGCGCTGCATTATCAATTATCGTTACCCCTTTTGCGAGCGTTGCCGCCATCATCAGGTTTTCCGTGCCGGTGACGGTCACCATGTCCAATGTCAGGTGCACACCTTTCAGGCGCTTGGCCTTGGCACGGATATACCCGCCCTCTACCACAATTTCAGCCCCCATGCTGGTCAATCCGCGTAGATGGATGTTGACCGGTCTGGAACCAATAGCACAGCCGCCAGGCAACGAGACATCCGCCCTGCCATAATGCGCCAGTAACGGTCCCAGCACGAGTATGGATGAACGCATGGTCTTAACCAGTTCATAGGGCGCAAAAAATTCGGTGATGTTACTGCTGTCGACTTCGATGTTCATACGCTCATCTACGGTGAGCTGCGCACCCATCCTGCCGAGCAATTCCATCGTCGTCGTAATGTCATGCAAGTGTGGCACATTACCCACCGTCACCGGCGCGTCCGCCAGTATGGTCGATGCCAGTATTGGCAGAGCGGCATTCTTGGCGCCGGAAATATTGATTTCCCCTTGTAACGGGATGCCGCCCTTGATAATTAATTTATCCATGGATTATCTGATGACACCCAAACCTTTTTGATTTTCACATTCATCTCTGGTTAAGGCCTGTATTGAAAGCGCATGGATTTCTCTTCCCATTTTACCGCCAAGTGTTTTATACACCAGCTGGTGCCTTTGCAGCATGGTCTTTCCGCAAAACTGGTCACTCACCACTGTCGTCTGAAAGTGTGTCCCATCACCGTCCAGCATAACCTCCGCCCCGGTCAGGCCTTTTTCAATCAATTGTTTTATCTCGTCAATATGCACCCAAAGTCTCCAAACAGGAATTAATTATAAATCAAGATTAATAGTTAAAATCTGATGATCAAGAGAACCGGTTCAGAGGAAGGAACAGGTTGGATAAATTAAAAATAATGGCCCGGAAAACCCGGACATCAATCACATGGCAAACAATCCGGAACAAACTGTGGCCAGACACGATCTGGACCGGCAGTGGACTGCGCTGGAAAGCTCAATCACTGCGTTGCCACATTGGTGGCGCTTGTATTACGTTCCATCAATTTGGCTATCAATGCATCCATGCCACTTTTCCTGATTTCAGACGCAAAAGATCCCCGATAGGTGGCAATCAAGCTGATGCCATCCACAACGATATCCACCACTTTCCACTCGCCTCCACTGACATGCATACTGTAATTTATGGGAACAGGCCTGGTACCGGGTTGGTGAATTTCGGTTTTTACCACCACAATATTGGAGTCAGGGTTGTTTTCCACCGGAAAATAATGAATGGCCTCATTTGAATATTCCAGCAGTGCCTTGGCATAAGTCCGGACTAACAACGTGCGGAATTCGCTAACAAATTGTTGTTGCTGGGCTTCAGTCGCCTCCCGCCAGTTCCGGCCCAGTACCCATTTTGACATGCTCACAAAGTCAAAATGCGGGATGACCAGTTCGTTTATCAGGGAATAGAGCTTTTCGGGATGTGCTTCAATTTCAGCACGCTCAACTGTGAGCCGTGCGATTACACTGTCAGCAGTCTCTATGACAACTTCCTCGGCGGATTTTGTGGTGGCGAAGGCATTATTGAAGGCAACCGCCCAAAGGAGGCTAACCATGAATATTGATATTGTTCTCATTTCATTATCCTAGCATTAATGCATGTAAATAATACTTAATCAGACCAAATTATTTGTAATCAAGCGTAATGACAAGCCCGTTATGGAATGCTTGAACTTGATACCTGCTTTGCATGTAGTGAAATTATTATATTGATTTTACAAGCGCATATTCTAATTTGATCAATCACAGAGAGAAAGGTTTCCTGCTATTGCTCATGGAAAATTAGATTATAACAGTAACATATTGATAAATATATATTTTTAGAGATGTCTAAAAAGGACGCCACAGCATAATCAGCTTGGGGAGCAGTGTCAGGGCCGCCAGTAAAGCAATGAGCATGGCCAGCGCTGTCAGCAAGCCAAAATAGATGGTCGGGATGAAATTGGAGAAAACCAGTATCGAGAACCCGATAATAATGGTAATGGCAGTATAAAATATCGCATTGCCGATATTGGCATGGCAGTAATGCAGAGTCGCCACGTAGTCGCCAATCCTGGCATATTCTTCCCGGAACCTGAAAATATAGTGGATACTGTTATCCACGGCAATACCTATGGTAATTGCAGCTATGGTAATGGTCATCATATCCAGTGGAATACCTAAAAGACCCATCAGACCAAGAATAATTGCGGCCGCCAGCAGATTCGGGATGATGCCGATGATCGCGAGAGGCAAAGAACGGAACAGCATCAGCAACATCAGGGCAATGCCGGCCATGACCACGCCCAGAGTTTCAATCTGGGAAGTAAACAGGCTTTGCAACATATTGTTATAAAGCACCATCAGACCGGTAATCTCGAATTCGTCAGCACTCAGCCCAAGCTTGTCAGTCAGGTCAGCGTTTATCTTTTTCAGTAATTCATTTCTTCTCAAATCTTCCAATGTGTCTTTGATCCTGATACTTATACGTGCCTCGTTATCCGGGATGGAAATATAGGGATCTATCATGTTTCCTTTAAGGTCATCCGGCATGCGCTTGTAGACTATCGCCAGCTCAAAGGCATCGAACGTACCCTGGTTGACATCTTCACCAACCCTGATCAAGGATGCCAGTGATAATACCTTGCCGACTGCATCAAGCCCTTCAAGATAATCATGTACTTGCTTGACCTGTTCTACCTTGTGTGGGGTAAACCAGTAATCCTCTGCTCTGCCCAGATCAGCGCCCCCAAAAAGCAAATCAAACTCATCCTCTTCATCATATTCATCCGCATCAGTATCAGCTTCAGCGGGGAAATGAATAAGTATATCCATCGGTGTTGTACCACCGAGTTTTTTATCAATGAGTTTCAAACCCTGATGAATTTCAGTATCTTCGCTGAAATAATTGATAAAGCTGTTTTCAACTTCCAGCCGGGTAATACCATAAATACTCACTACAGCCAGGAGTACGGACAGAAACAATACCTTGTTACCGTGCCTTTCCGTTATGCGTGCCAGTATGGCGGTAAATTTGAATTGTGCATCATCGCCACTGGTCAGTGATGTGCGATCAAACAGGATCAGCAAGCTTGGGAATAACAGGAAAGAAGTCAGGAAAGTGACAGTCAAACCGATAGTCATCATCCAGCCAAAGTCGATCACCGGTTTGATATCACTCACTACCAGCGAGATAAATGCCATGATGGTCGTCAACGCCGTATACAAACATGGCCAGACCATTTTATTGGCCATCTCCGCAACCAGCTCCCGCTGGGACTTTTCCGGATGATCATTCCGCAACTGCCGGTAGCGCACAATCAGATGGATATTCATGGCCATTGTACTTATCAACATCAGTGAAATGAAATTCGACGATATCACTGTGACCTGCCAGCCAACCAGTCCCAGCAATCCGATCATCAACAGACCGGCATAGATACAACTTATCAACGGGAGTGTCACCCAGCGCTTGCGGCGGAATATGATCCCCAGCATCAGCACCAGAAATATAAATACGCCAAAACCGAATACCATAAGATCGTTTTTTATATAGGTGATCATGTCATCCGTGATCATCGGCACACCACCGAGATACAGAACGCCATGTTGCCGGTAGTTCTGCATAATCTCCCTTATCTTTTTGATGTTCTCATGATTTTGCCGTGATGCTGATTTTTTCGCATTTTCATATTTAGCGAGAATGATCGACAACTGATCGTCACCCTCTTCATCTAACTGGCCTTTTCTCTTCTTGTACAACAACCTGTTTTTTCTTTTTTGCAGATCACTGTATTCAGGATTGTCCATGAGGTTGATTTGCAGAGCAGTGGTCTGGCCATCCAGACTGATAATCATTTGACTGAATATCGGACTTTTCAGAAGTTCGTCTTTGGCGCGGACTATATCTACATCCTCGCTTTCAAGCGTTCTGTAATTACTGGCAACATCAGATAATGATCCTTCCACCTGCTTGACCAGCGGGACATCCAGGATGGAGATCACTGATTCCGTTAACGGCAGTCGCTTTAAATCATCGCGCAATTTTCCGATCTGTTGCAGGGATGATTCCGAAAACAGATCATCCGCGGGGGTAAACGTCATGAACAGAAATTCCCTGGTCTTGTAACGCTCGCTCAGGTCGCGGAATGTCCTGAGATCCTCATCGTCCTCAAGTAACAGGGAATCAGCCGAAGCATCAAGCTTGAATTCTCGCGCATGCCAGGCAAAAAATATGAAAATGCATGAAAGGAATACCAGCATTGCGATGGGATGACCCAATACAACCCGATCATAGAGTGACGAAATACGGTTAATCATAATTTATTATTATTTATAATCCGGCTTATTTGCGTATGCTACACTGCATAAAATCAAGAATACGGGAGAATACTGATGCCAAAAATATTGTTATTACCGTTATTGCTTGTTTTCATAACCTCTGCTGTGATGGCGCAATCCAGTGCGCCTGGTGATGCGCAGCTTTATTTTATATCACCCGCTGATGGAGCAACAGTCATAAACCCGGTTGTTGTCAAATTTGGACTGAAAAATATGGGCGTTGCCCCTGCCGGTGTACAAATGGAGAATACCGGACACCATCATTTGCTGATAGATACCGATCTGCCACCACTGGATCAACCGGTACCGGCTGATGATCATCATCTGCATTTTGGCAAGGGGCAGACAGAAACCGGATTAACACTGACGCCAGGCAAACATACCTTGCAACTGTTACTCGGTGATTATATCCATGTGCCGCACAATCCACCGGTGATCTCGGAACCGATCACCATTACTATAGAATAATCTGCTAACGCTGTTTCAGTATATCCCTGATCTCTGCCAGCAGTAGTTCTTCCCTGGTTGGGTTCCGGTGGCACAGGGGGCGCTGCCTCCTCCTTCTTTTTAATAGTACTCATGGCCTTGATCACCATAAAAATGGCAAATGCAACGATAGTGAAATCAGCCAGTGCCTGTATAAAACGGCCGTAATTCAGGGTCACGGCCGGTATATCACCCACCGCATCTTCCAGGGTAAAGGCAAGATCAGTAAAGTTGATTCCGCCTATTAATATACCCAATGGCGGCATAATGACATCTCCCACGAATGAGGAAACGATCTTTCCAAACGCAGCACCAATAATTATACCAACCGCCATATCAACCATATTCCCTTTCACTGCAAATTCCCTGAATTCCTTTAATATCGCCATGACTATTCCCCTTTAATTATGGTTGCAAAATATTTTCATTGATCAGGCAGGTTTATTTTGCCTTCTATAATATCCTGCAACACTTCAACATATAATGCATGTTCTACGGCAAGTACACGTATCGCCAGTGATTCCGGATTATCGCCAGTCAACACTTCAACTTGCCGTTGTCCCAATATTGATCCACTATCATAGCCATAATCAACCAGATGAACAGTGGCTCCGGTTATCCGCTCACCGGCAGCAAGCACTGCTGCATGCACCCGTATTCCGTACATCCCCTGCCCGCCAAATTTTGGCAACAATGAAGGATGGATATTAATGATCCTGTTCCTATACGCCTTTAACAAAACAGGGCCAATCTTTTTCATATAACCAGCAAGAATGACCAAATCTACCTGATGCTGTTGCAAGATTTCGGTTATGGTCTGGTCCAGCTGATCAGCATCCGGATGAGTATTCAGGCTTAAATGAAAAGCCGGTATGGATTCGTTACGGGCGATGTCCAATGCCCCGGCAGAGGCATTATTGCTGATAACGACAACCGGCTCGGCATGCAGTTTCTGGTCTTTGCAGGCCTGGATAATAGCCTGCATGTTACTGCCGCGCCCTGAGACCAGAAAGCCAAGCCTGGTGAGTTTATCTGTCACTGTTTAATCACCGTAAAACCCAGTTGCAAAAGTATATTTGCCAGATTGTGCCGGTTTGCCGGCAATTTGACGGTTGTTGCAGAAAATTCCCTGCGCAGAGGATAATTTTTTCTCAATTCATCAAAATAATATCCGGTTTTTCCCCTGTCTATCTCCAGGGCCCTGCGTAAGGCAGCTGCATCACTTCTGACATCATAATGTGCAGTGACAGTCATTGCTATTGCATCAAAATCATTCACCTCCCTGTCAATTTTTGATTCCTGCATACCTGCGTCTAGTAGTCCACCTGTTGGCTTCCAGTTTTGTGGAAAATTAAAATAATTGCAGACCCCATTATAAATCATTAGCGTGGCCCGGAACTTTGCATCAGTACTATAGCCAGCAATATGTGGTGTACCGATATAAATTTTTGCCAGCAACTCCTGATCTATTTCGGGTTCATGCTCCCAGACATCCAGTACTGTTGAGAATTTCTGGTGACGATTTATATGTTGTTTCAAGACATTTCCGTTGATCACCCCACCACGTGATGTATTGATTAATATGGCGTCTTGTTTCAATCCTGTGAGAAATTTTTCATCAACGAGGTATCGGGTTGGATATGGTCCAGCATTAGTCAGCGGTACATGCAATGAAATAATATCCATCTTCATTACATCTCCCAGTTCAACATACATCGTATCTCCGGATTCGTCTTTTAATGGTGGATCATTGACAAGATATTCCACGCCGATTGCACTCAGCGCCTTCCTCAGACAAGAACCCACTTCTCCACAGCCGATAATGCCCACTGTTTTTTTTCTCAGATCGAAATCTTGCTGTCCAGCCAGGACAAACAGGCTGCTCAGGACATACTCAACCACGGATTGGGCATTACTACCGTGGGCGGAGGCAAATCCGATACCGGATTTCCGCAAGTATTCAGTATCAATATGATCTGTGCCACTGGTGGCGGTGGCCACGAATTTAACCCGGCTATTGTTCAGGAGACTGGCGTTCACAGGAGTCACTGAACGCACCAGCAGAATATCAGCGTCTTTGACAAGTTCAGACGTGATGGTACGGCCTGCACAGAGTTGTAGATCGCCAACATTTGAAAAGGCCTGCTGGACGAGAGGGATTTGACTGTCAGCAACAATCTTCATCAATTACCTTTGAAGTTTGCTTATTTATTTTATCACCGCTGATCCGGGGCGGTAGGCAGAACTGTTATGGACGCTTATCCAGTTCCGCGCCTTCTTTCACCACTGGCATCAAGTCCTGTTTGCTGACACCCAACGCCAGTGTGATCGGGCTGGCGACATAGATAGATGAATAAGTTCCAATCAGGATCCCCAGGATCAATGCCAGGGAGAAGCCGTGCAGTGCTTCACCGCCAAGGAAAAACAGGGCCAACAACACCAGCAGGGTGGTTACACCTGTCATGATGGTGCGGCTCAATGTCTCATTAAGGGAGATATTCATCACTTCGACAGGTGCGGCCTTGCGCAGTTTGTGAAAATTCTCACGGATGCGATCGAACACAACAATAGTGTCATTCAGCGAATAACCAATCACTGCCAGAATGGCAGCCAGCACCGTTAGATCAAAATTCAATTGTGTCACTGCGAAAAAACCGACCGTAATAATGACATCATGCGCAAGTGCCACAATGGCGCCAACAGAAAACTTGGTCTGAAAACGCAGGGCGACATAAATCAGGATACCTAGCAAAGCATAGATCATGGCCAAGCCGCCGTCTTCCTTAAGCTCATCACCGACCTGCGGTCCGACAAATTCAACCCTTCGTATTTCAATGGATTTGCCGCTGCTGCCGAGCAGTTCGATTAATTTGTCGCTGATATCCGCACTGTTCAACCCTGCATGCGGGGGAATACGCACCAATACGTCAGTTGCCGAACCATAATATTGGACAATGGCATCTTTGAATTCAGACTGGACCAGAATACCGCGGACCTTGGCCAAATCGGCCGCTTGCACATAACTAAATTCAACAATGGTCCCACCGGTAAAGTCGATACCGTAATTCAGCCCACGCGTAAAGAAAAATAATATGGACAATATGACCAGTGTTGCGGAAAAGACAAAGGCCAGCTTGCGCTTGCCCATGAAATCTATATTTGTTTTTGAGAAAAATTCCATAGTGGCAGTCTTGTTAAATCGTTAATTTCTGTAATTTACGTCCGCCATAGAGCAGATTGATAATTGCCCGGGTAACAATGATAGCGGTAAACATGGAACAAATAATGCCCAGGGATAATGTCACAGCAAAACCCTTGATGGGTCCGGTGCCAAAACTGAATAATACCAACGCCGCAATCAGGGTAGTGATATTGGCATCAGCAATGGATGAAAATGCCTTTTCAAATCCGGCGTGGATACTTGCATGCGGTGTATTTCTGTTACTGAGTTCTTCACGTATACGCTCAAAGATAAGCACGTTGGCGTCCACTGACATACCTACTGTCAATACAATACCGGCAATACCCGGCATGGTGAGCGTTGCCTGCAACATCGACATTAATGCAACGAGCAGAACAACAGTCAGTGTCAATGCCACATTGGCAATCAGGCCGAAGACCTTGTAGTAAACAGCCATAAAAATCAGTACCAGGATAAAACCAATGATTACAGACTCATAGCCCTGTTTGATATTATCCTGCCCCAGACTTGGGCCGACCGTCCGTTCTTCAATGATCTCTATCGGCGCAGCCAGGGCGCCGGCACGTAATAACAGGGACAGATTGCGTGCCTCCTGGGTTGAGTCGAGACCGGTGATATGAAATCTTTTACCCAATTGTTCCTTGATGGTGGCGGCATTGATGACTTCTTCAAC
This sequence comes from Gammaproteobacteria bacterium, assembly GCA_038922795.1. Taxonomy (GTDB): domain Bacteria; phylum Pseudomonadota; class Gammaproteobacteria; order Eutrophobiales; family Eutrophobiaceae; genus 2-02-FULL-47-50. The sequence goes on along the minus strand of JBCKWI010000004.1, from coordinate 7,869 downwards.
GTTTTCCTTTTTCTTTACCGCTACACCCTCCTCCATAACGGTTTCAGTCTTGGTTTCAATGAAAACCACCGCCATACGCTTGCCCACCTCATCGCGTGTTGCGGCGCTGAAGATAAGGGCACCTTTACCATCCAGTGTGATAGTCACATCCGGGCCACCACTCGTCTGATCAATACCGGATGCTGCATCAATAATATGATCGCCGGTCAGGAGCACCTGTTTGCTCAGCAACATGGGCTGGCCATCCCTGTCATGATAAAGCCTTGACCCGGCCGGCACCCGGCCATCCAGTGCATCCTGAACGGAATGAGCGTCATCCACCATACGGAATTCCAGTGTCGCTGTTGCACCCAGGATATCCTTCGCACGTGCGGTATCCTGTACACCGGGTAACTCAACCACCACCCGGCGATCCCCTTGTTGTTGTATTACCGGTTCGGCAACACCGAGTTCGTTAACGCGTTTGCGCAGTGTGATGATATTTTGCTGTAACGCATTCGTCCTGGTCTCGACTATGGATTGTTCTGACAGGGTAACAACGGCATGGAATTCACCGCTTTCACTTACGCTGCTGTTCACCTGTACTTCAGGATAATCCTTATTGATCAGCCTGACGCCATTTTCCTGCTCGGCGGAATTCTGGAAACGAACCAGCACACCACCCTGATCCCTGCGGCTGATGGTCCGGTAACGGATTTTGTTCTCACGAAATAAACTGCGGAAGTCTGAGACATAGCGTTCTTCCGCCTTGCTGATTGCGGCATCCATATCAACTTCCATCAGGAAGTGCACACCACCACGTAAATCGAGACCGAGAAACATCGGTTCAGCACCCAGTTTTCGCAACCAGCCAGGCGTGGATGGAGCAAGATTGAGTGCGACCACATAACTTCTGTCCAGGGCGTTCCTGGCAATATCCTGTGCCCTGAGTTGTATTTCTTCATCCTTGAACCTGATCAGGAGATTATTCGGGTTGATCTCATAACTCTCCGGTTTGATACCGGCCTCGTCAAATGCAACCTGCACCTGTAACTCGGTAAGTTCACTGATTTCCGCGCCACGTGAAGAGGATATTTGCAGTGCAGGATCGCTACCGTAGATATTCGGAAAGGAATAAATAATGCCGATTATGATAATAATGGCGATCAACACGTATTTCCAGGTTGGGTAACGATTCATAATGTGATTAGCTAAAAATTAATTTCTTCTGATTATTATTAATTGCTTCAAAGTGTCTTGATGGTCCCTTTTGGCAGGATCGCAGAGACAGAATGTTTTTGTACCTTCACCTCAATATTCGGGGCAATTTCAACATGAATAAAGCTGTCGCCTATTTTGGTAATCTTGCCCAGCATGCCGCCGCTGGTGACAACTTCATCGCCCTTGGCCAGCGCCTCGACCATCTGTTTGTGTTCCCTGGCCTGCTTCATCTGCGGCCGGATCAGGAAAAAGTAAAACACAACGAAAATAAGGACCAACGGTAACAGGCTCATAAAGCCACTTCCCGCCGGCGGGGCTTCCTGTGCCCAGGCATTTTGTATGAAGAACTCTAACATGAAGACACCCTGAAATTTAAAGCGCGCTATTATGACACAGACTCCGGGTTTTTCTCACGTTTCCTGTAAAAATCGTTAATAAACGTGGTTAGCACCCCCTGTTCGATCGCCTCTCGCAGGCCGCTCAACAGTGCATGATAATAATATAAATTGTGTATGGTATTGAGCCTGGCCCCCAGCATTTCGGTAGTTTTATCCAGATGATGCAGATAGGCGCGGGTGTAATTCCGGCAGGTGTAACAACCACATTCTGTATCCACTGGCAGTGTACTGTGACGGTGTCTGGCATTGCGTATGCGCACCACCCCGGTGGATGTAAACAGGTGGCCATTGCGTGCATTGCGGGTCGGCATGACACAATCAAACATATCAATACCGCGTATTACCGCTTCCACCATATCTTCCGGCGTACCCACACCCATCAGATAACGCGGCCGATCTGCAGGCATCTGTGTTGTAATACGAGACAACATCTCCAGCATCAGTTCATGCGGTTCGCCCACCGACAGCCCGCCGATGGCATAGCCATCAAATCCGATCTCCAGCAAGCCTTGTAAAGATTCATCACGTAATGCCGGAAACATGCCCCCCTGGATAATGCCAAACAAGGCGGATGGATGCTGACCATGTGCATCGTGCGAGCGCTGTGCCCATTTCAGGGACAAATCCATGGATTTTCGGGTCTGTTCTTCTGTCGCCGGGTACGGCGTGCAGTCATCGAAGATCATCACGATGTCAGAATTCAAGGCATGCTGGACCTCTATCGCCTGCTCCGCGCCAAGAAACACCGGGGCGCCGTCAATGGGGGAACGAAAGCGCACTCCCTCTTCGGTAATCTTGCGCGCCTCGGCCAGACTGAATACCTGAAACCCGCCGGAATCGGTCAGGATCGGCCCCGGCCAGTGCATGAATTCATGCAAACCACCATGTTGTCTGATCACTTCAGTGCCAGGCCGCAACATCAGGTGGAAAGTATTGCCCAGAATGATCTGGCTGCCCAACGCCTGCAGTTCTTCAGTGGTCATGGATTTGACGGCACCATAAGTGCCCACCGGCATGAACACCGGGGTCTCGACCACTCCACGCCCAAACGTCATTCTCGCCCGGCGCGCATCACCATCTTGTGCCAATACCTCAAATTTCAATCTGGTTCTCCACAGTTCACTGTTTACAACTTGTAATTGCTATGAATGTATTTTAAATACAGATTCCTTCCCCCTTGAGGGGGAAAGCCAGGATGGGGGTGAAATCTCTACCTGTAATATTCATACCCCCACCCAGACCCTCCCCCTGCAAGGGGGAGGGAGGGATTAATATTTTGCGGGTAATTTGTACTGAATTCATTTCACATGTCATTTTTTGTTATAAACATCGCATCACCATAACTGAAAAAACGATAGCGCTGGTCAATTGCATGTTGATATGCCTTCAATACATTGTCGCGTCCGGCAAAGGCACACACTAACATTAATAATGTCGATTCGGGCAGGTGAAAATTGGTAATCAAACTATCTACCACCTTAAACTCATAACCCGGTGTAATAAAAATATCGGTCTCCCCGGTATAGGGTTGCAGCCTGCCTGATTGTGCTGCGGTCTCAAGGCTCCGCACCGAGGTCGTGCCCACAGCAATCACCCGGCCACCGCATTTTTTTGCATGACTCACTTTTTCACAGACTGCTGCTGGAACCTCAAGGTATTCACTGTGCAGCTTGTGATCTTCTATATTTTCTGTGCGCACCGGCTGAAAGGTACCTGCCCCCACATGCAGTGTAAGGTAAGCTGTTGCTATGCCGCGTTGATCAAGTCTACGCAAAATCGCATCTGAAAAATGCAGTCCCGCAGTCGGGGCAGCAACTGCGCCCGGTTGTCTCGCATAGACAGTCTGGTAACGCTCCTGATCGATCTGACTGTCTTCTCTTTGTATATATGGCGGCAGTGGCATATGGCCAATCTCCGCCAATACCTCACTGACCCGTCCACCGCCATGCAGTTCAAGGATAAACAGTCCGCCCTGCCTGCCGATGATATCCAGCTTCAGATCATTATCGAGTGTTAACTGTGTGCCGGTTTTGGGTGGTTTACTGAAACGCATCTGGGCGATTAAACGGGATTCTCCCAGAATACGCTCGACCATGATCTCAATCCTGCCGCCTGTTTCCTTGTGTCCATAAAGCCGCGCCGGAATAACTCGCGTATCATTCAATACCAGCAGATCATCCGGTGACAACAAATCAACCAGATCTGAAAACTGCATGTCTCCCAGACTCCCACTTTGTCTATCCAGACATAACAACCGGCTCTCGCCCCGGGTCCCGGACGGGAACTGGGCAATCAATTCTTCAGGCAACGGGTATGAGAACTCATCCCTACGCATGGCGGGCGATGTTAACAGAAAACCGGATAAAACGGTTTTCCCGGAACGCTGCTTTGCTTATACTTGCCGTCCGCATTCCTATACATGCCGGGGTGGCGGAACTGGTAGACGCGCCAGACTCAAAATCTGGTATGGGTGACCATGTGGGGGTTCGATTCCCTTCCCCGGCACCAATCAATAATTAAGAATAAATATACAATTATGAAAGAAAATGATCTTTCTTTTAAGCTCAAAGATATTGAATCCGCATACAATACTTTAATGCGTGCCAAAAACCTTTCTAATAAAGGAGAATACAAGGAATCGGAAAAAATATGTAAGGAATTGATTACAAATTTCCCCAAGTATTATGCAGCACATAGAGAGCTCGCAAAAATCTACATAGAACAGAAACAATTTTATTCTGCGTTTCAACATCTCGCCTTGGCATTAAGTGGGGACCAAAGTGATTATTTCTCATTACTTAATCTTGAGGCATTGACATATGAATTAGAATTTTTCGAAACAGGGCAAGACCTCTCTGAATTAATTGAAATAGTTGGAAAAAAATACGGGATTAAACAACATTCTGATGTTCACTTTTTAAATAAAGGCAAAATACTTCTTAAAAATCATGAATATATAAATTCGGCAATCGAGTTTGAGAAATGCCTGCATGCAGATCCTCAAAATGAGGAAATTGCGCTTAAGTTAATAGAAAGCTACGAAGCTATAGGAAAATATAAAGAATCACTGGAACTGATAGAAAAATTTATTTCTGGATCTGGCTCCAAAAAGAATAATTTCATTTATTTATTATCAGCATTTCCAAAATCTTTAATTCAGAAAAATGTAAAACGTTATATTACTATTGCTAATAATTTAAATGCTGAAGGAGAAGAAGAAACACAACGGCTTTTTTCTTTGGCAAGATTTTATCATATGGAAAAGAAATATGCTCAAGCATGGTCTGAAATTTCTAAGGCCAATGAAAGAGTCAAACTAACTATTGGCAACAAACATCTGGATGATAAAAATTGGGAAGAAAATATACTGCGTTGGGCTAAAGATACTGAATTTAATGTCCCGCCAATCAGCGATGATGAACCTGAAACACTGCCCCTGTATATGCTTGGTCCTTCAAGATCGGGGAAATCCTGCCTTGAAAAGGCTCTTGAATGGATACCTGGTATCAAGCTCGGTTTTGAAAATAAACTGCTTTCCAATGCCACAAGCCGGGCATTCAACACAGGGGACAGATTACCCGCAACATTTCTACCATTTTTACCTGATCAATTACTTCCGGAATTTGTATCTTGTTATAGATCGATGTTCCGTGAAACTACACAAGGGACTAAAATATTTACGACGACAACTCCAGGGTTAATCACTGCCGTTCCTGCTATTGTTTATGCCTTACCGAAAGCAAAATTTATTTTCTTGAAAAGAAACCCGCTTGATACGGCGTTCAGGATGTATTTCAAACACTATCGTAATTCGCATTTTCACTCATACGATATCAATTGGAGCCTGGACTATATCAAGTGGTATTATGATCTCGCAGACATATGGAGAATAAAATTCCCCAATGCGATATTAACAATAGAATATGAGAGCCTGGTAACGAAGCCAACCGAAAATATTAATAATATAATGACATTTCTGGGGATTAATAAGAAAGTACCGAATGATTTGGTAATTCCCAATGACAGTGGTTTTTCCGATCCCTATCACGCGCTGTATAAATAAAAAAGAGGAGGCATTGCCTCCTCTTTACTGTACAAGCCTTTTTCTCGAGTATCAGTAATACCAGTTAATTCTCAGGAAAGGACCATGGTTTAATACGCCACTATCGGCATCTCCACAACCGTCATTATTTGGTTTCACATCGTCAGCATTTCATATGAGATATTATTGCAACAATAATAATGAGAATATCAGGCCTTATATAAATTTATGTTGTGTAAAAACAACATAAAAAAGTCAGGTTTGGGTAATTTGTCAGATATCTTTCTAACTCATAATGTTATCGCTGTATATTTGTGCATTAATTGATAAGCAGAGGTTTCCGTGACATCCCCCAAAATCGGTTTTATCAGCCTGGGTTGCCCCAAGGCGCTGGTTGATTCTGAACGCATCCTGACGCAATTACGCATCGACGGCTACGACATCGTACCGAGTTATGACTCCGCCGATGTGGTCGTGGTCAATACCTGTGGGTTCATCGATGCGGCCAAAGCGGAATCACTGGAGACCATCGGTGAGGCGATTCGTGAAAACGGCAAGGTGATCGTCACCGGTTGCCTGGGCGTGCATGAAGATGATATCCGCGCCATTCATCCACAGGTGCTCAGTGTGAGCGGGCCACAACAATACGAACAGGTTGTTTCCGCCGTCCACACTCATGCACCTTATGAACGACCGCATGATCCGTTTGGCGATCTGGTGCCACCCCAGGGCATCAAACTGACACCAAGGCATTATGCCTATTTAAAAATATCAGAAGGCTGCAATCATAAATGCACTTTCTGCATCATCCCGTCCATGCGCGGCAAACTGGTCAGCCGTCCGGTTGATGATGTGATGCGTGAAGCGGAAGGGCTGGTGCGGGCCGGTGTGAAAGAATTACTGATCATCTCCCAAGACACCAGCGCCTATGGTTCTGACATTAAATACAGGACCGGCTTCTGGAACGGCCGCCCGTTGAAATCCAGCATGCAGGGATTGTGTGAGGGTTTGAGCAGTTTCGGGATCTGGATACGTCTGCATTATGTCTATCCTTATCCGCATGTCGATAACATCATTCCGTTGATGGCTGAAGGGAAACTGCTGCCCTACCTGGATATCCCGTTTCAACATGGCAGCCCGAAGATATTGAAAGCCATGCGCCGGCCTGCCGCTGCTGAAGATACTCTGACACGTATTCAGCAATGGCGCGAGATCTGTCCGGAGATCGCAATCCGTTCTACTTTCATTGTCGGATTTCCGGGTGAAACGGATGATGATTTTGAAATCCTGCTGGACTTTCTTTCTGAAGCGCAACTCGATCGCGTGGGCTGTTTCCAGTATTCACCTGTTGCAGGCGCACGCGCAAATGAACTGGATGATCACATACCGGATGAGATCAAACAGGAACGCTGGGATCGTTTTATGCAGACACAGCAGACTATCAGCCAACAAAAACTGCAAAGCCGTATCGGCCAGACTCTTGAAGTATTAATTGATGAAGTCAATGCCGATGCAATCATAGGCCGTAGTTATGCCGATGCACCGGAGATTGACGGGAATGTCTTTATTGAAAATACAACAAAACTGCAACCAGGTGATCTAGTCAAGATCACAATTGACCAGGCGGATGAGTATGATCTTTATGGAAAGATTGCTGGTGAAACCTGTAACTAGAATATAAGAATCGGCTATCTTGATGCCTGCCGTCTCTCCTGATTAACAGCCTTTTAAAATACTAACCAGATATCAAATCCTTGATTTGTTTCACCAGCTTTGCCATTGGCGGAATTTATTTGACGGAGTATTCCATAAATTTCCGCCAGTTGTCAGCTTCTATCAACACATCCCAGTTACCCCTGGCCAGTGCAGGTAGACTGCCATGATAGTATTCATCATGTGACCGGGTGAGGGTTAGCGCTTGATCAAAACCGCCCCTGGTCCTGTGTATAAATCCGGCATGCAGAGTTTCCGGCATAGTGAATATTTGATTACCATTGAGATGAACTGTGATCCTGTCTCCTTTTTCATCCACTGAAAGATCCATAGCTATGCCGTAATATACAGCAGCCCGATCTCTTTCCAGTGCCATGTTTATTTCCAGGCCCTGTTTGTAATAATCATCAACGACCAGGCCATCATTGGACCTGATGGCGAGCGCTATCATGATGATGCCCATGACCACGGCAGAGAGCGGAAACAGGATCAACAGCCAGACGTAGGGCTCCTTGT
>JBCKWI010000003.1:0-73303 GCA_038922795.1 Gammaproteobacteria bacterium | reverse complement strand
TAATTTTAAAGATCACTTGTAAAATAACCGGCATGATTCATGCCTTGGACTTCCCCCAAAAGAAATTTATCAAATCATCGGTTGAAACCGTTTTTTTCCATTAATCAGCAATCTGCAGCTGCCGATTGCTGTCTGGAATTTGACCAGTAACCTCGTTTCCTTGCAGGTATTCATCATGTAACGAAGTGCTGCAATACCTTATTTAACTTCATGTACGCCCGCATATCCACAGCTTGCAGCTAGCTGTTTTGGTGCATCAATGTGCTGTAACTCACTAATGTTATTAAGTATTTGACTTTTTGTGCATTGCAACGTAATGTTCCGGCTGGCTTGAGTCCAATGGTAAATCGACCATTTAAATCGAGTATGAATATCCGTAATAACCTAATGAGGGTCAGAAGGAGATGTCGATGACTGCTTATGCACATGTACAACCCGTGACCATGGGTGGCTTGGAGGTTCTCGGGATCATTACACCTGAATATCAGGAGATCCTGACTCCAGCGGCTCTGGCTTTTGTCGAAGAGCTGGAGCGGCGTTTTGGGCCGCGCCGGCACCAATTGCTTAATATCCGCATCAAACGCCAGCATGTATTTGATGCCGGTGAACTGCCTGATTTCTGGCCACAGACCAAAGCAATCCGTGAGAGTGAATGGACAGTGGCTCCCATCCCCAGAGATCTGCTGGATCGCCGGGTCGAGATGACCGGTCCCGTAGACCGCAAGATGGTGATTAATGGTCTCAATTCCGGGGCGAAGATGTACATGGCCGATTTCGAAGATTCATCGGCCCCGACCTGGAAGACCATGATCGATGGCCAGATCAATATGCGTGATGTGGTGAATGGCACGATTCACTTTACCAACCCGGTGGGCAAGCTCTATAAGCTTAACAAGGAAACTGCTGTATTACTGGTGCGCCCGCGTGGCTGGCATATGCGTGAAAAACATGTGCTGCTGAATGGTGAGCCTGTTTCTGCCAGTTTGTTTGATTTTGGTCTGTTTTTGTTTCATAACGCCAAAAACCTGATCGCAAAAGGCACCGGCCCCTATTTTTATTTGCCCAAGATGGAAAGTTATCTTGAGGCACGGCTCTGGAATGAAGTGTTTGTGTTTGCGCAGGATTACATCGGAATTCCCAAAGGGACAATACGCGCAACTGTATTGATTGAAACCATCACTGCGGCTTTTGAGATGGATGAAATCCTGTGGGAACTGCGTGATCATTCGGCCGGATTAAATTGCGGCCGTGGGATTATATATTCAGTTTCATTAAATGTTTTCGTAACCGGCCGGAGTTTGTACTGCCGGATCGCAGCCAGATCACCATGGCCACACATTTCATGAATGCTTATTCGAAATTATTGATCAAGACCTGTCATCACCGCGGTATTCATGCCATGGGTGGGATGGCGGCACAGATCCCGATCAAGGAAGACGCACAGTTGAATGAACAGGCTATGGCCAAGATCCATGCTGACAAGGAACGCGAAGCCAGAAACGGTCATGATGGTACCTGGGTTGGTCATCCGGGCCTGATGCCCATTGCCAGAGAAGTATTTGACAAATATATGCCGGGGCCCAACCAGATCGATAACCAGCGAGAAGATGTTCATGTCACGCAGGCTGATCTGTTGAGAGTACCCGATGGGACCATTACCCGCGAGGGATTTGAAGGTAATATCAATGCGGCGCTGCGTTACACGGAATCATGGTTGGGTGGCCAGGGATGTGTGCCGATATTCCACTTGATGGAAGATGCCGCCACGGCCGAGATTGCTCGCGCCCAGGTCTGGCAATGGATACGGTATCCGAAAGGTGTGCTGGACAACGGCAAGAAGGTCACCATCGAGATGTTCCGCGAGGCGCTGGCCCGGCATCTGCTGAATATTCGTGATGAACTCGGTGATGAGGTGTATGAGTCACGTCACTATCAAGCAGCAGGAGAGTTACTGGATCGGTTGATTACCAAGAAAGATCTGCCCAGCTTTTTGACCCTGGAAGCCTATGGGCAATTATGAGTCAGGCATCCGGACACATCCCAGGGATGACTTTTTCAGAAAATCCTGAGATTATGCATTGCCCCCTTTTTATTTAAGATATCTGTTGGATGCAGGAGAAAATGATGACAAGAGAAGAACAGATTAAACAGTTGGAGCAGGACTGGGCCAAAAATCCGCGTTGGAAAGGAGTTAAACGCGATTACAGGGCAGAGGACGTCGTCCGTCTGCGCGGCTCGGTACAGGAAGAATATACGCTGGCCCGCCGTGGCGCCGAGAAGCTCTGGAAACTGGTTAATGAAGAGGATTATGTTAACTGCCTGGGGGCCATCACCGGTGGTCAGGCATTACAACAGGTCAAGGCCGGTATCAAGGCCATATACCTGTCCGGCTGGCAGGTCGCCGCGGATGGCAATACCTCGGAGACCATGTATCCGGACCAGTCACTGTATGCAGTGAATTCCGTACCCACCATGGTGCGCCGTATCAATAATGCTTTTAAACGCGCCGACGAAATACACTGGTCCAAGGGCAGCAATGATATCGATTTCTTTGCGCCGATCGTCGCTGATGCCGAGGCCGGTTTCGGCGGTGTGCTGAATACTTTTGAACTGATGAAGGGCATGATCGAGGCGGGCGCCGCCGGTGTGCATTTTGAAGACCAGCTGGCAGCCGTGAAGAAATGCGGTCACATGGGCGGCAAGGTGCTGGTTCCGACCCAGGAGGCCATCCAGAAACTGACGGCCGCACGTCTTGCAGCCGATACCATGGGTGTGCCGACCGTCGTGCTGGCCCGTACGGATGCCAATGCTGCGGCGCTGTTGACCTCGGATTGCGACGAGCGCGATCAGAAATTTGTCACCGGCGAGCGTACCTCGGAAGGATTCTACGTGACCAAAGCCGGTATCGATCAGGCCATTGACCGCTGTCTGTCCTATGCGCCGTATGCCGATCTGCTCTGGTGTGAAACCGCTGTGCCGGACATGAAAGAGGCCAGGAAATTTGCCGAGGCCATCCGCAAGCAATACCCGGATCAATTGCTGGCCTATAACTGTTCACCTTCCTTTAACTGGAAGAAGAACCTCAGCGATGCCGACATTGCCAAGTTCCAGAAGGAACTCGGTGCGATGGGCTACAAGTACCAGTTCATCACTTTGGCCGGTATTCACAACATGTGGTACAACATGTTTGAACTGACTTATGAATACGTGCGCAAAGGCATGACCGCTTATGTTGAGATGGTGCAGGAAAAGGAATTTGCCGCGAAAGAACGTGGCTATACCTTCGCCAGCCATCAGCAGGAAGTGGGCGCCGGTTACTTTGATGATGTGACCACTGTGATTCAGGGCGGCCAGTCTTCAGTGCGTGCACTGGAAGGCTCCACCGAAGAGGCACAATTCGATCATCAGCACAAGGCCGCGCATAAGTAATCAGATATGCTGTCATTCTGGTGGCTATCAGAGGAGTGGCACATGGATATGGATGTTGCCGTTAACGGAGCTAAGGACGTAATCCAGTAAAAAACTAAAACCCGGTTGCTTTCCAAGTCAACCGGGTTTTTTTATTTTCGATATAACTCTTCCAGAATAATGATTAAATCGCTGAAGGTTTTCTGTGCTAATGATTTCTGTGTGGGAATGTCAGAAATCTCTCGATTACGAATAGGGTGCATAATCATATTGCCGCGTTCCTGTATCCTGCGCATATTGTCACGAATGTCTTCATTTGCTAGAGGGATGTTATCAATTAACCCGCCTAATTTTTGGCCAGCTAAATCAGATCCAGCTTTGTCACGTAATGCAAATTCAAGTACAGCCCGTCCCAAGGCCAAGACCCCGAGCCAGTTCCCAAATAGATAGGATTGATACAGGGCTTTCAGCCGCCACGTTAATCGTTCTGGGACTTCTGCGTGTTTGGACAACAGCAAGGGCCTCAAGGCTTTAATATTTAATAGCCATTCATCAGGCTTGAAATAGGAAGAGTCAACAACCGTATTAGCAGATGAAAACTCCAACTCAAATTCAATATGATCATTGTCATCAGCCCTATCTTCATAATATTCGATAGATTTCTGAATAGTATTCAGAACAGGTGGAGTGGTCGTCTTATCTGGAAGTCGTGAGACCAAATCTTTTTCAGCTATATCGGAAAATAATTGTTCGATGAAATCAACGATTTCATAGTTAGAACAGTATTCACCGAGATCTTTGGTATGATCCCTATTCGGTTCTATAAAATCCCTAAAAAACCGGTAATCATTATCAGTTATTGATTTTAATGATACCGTTTCACGTCCACCTGTTTCAGATAGCAGTCTAAAAGCATCATCCATGCTGCTAGCAAGCGAGCTGATAATTTTGCACAGATGATCCTTATTTACGCTCTGTTTAATGTATTGAATATCAAGTTTGTCTACGGGAAAGAATTTCTCAATTTCTGATTTGAGCTTCCTGATATTTCCAAGGCAATGCTGTAAATCTTTTGTGGACATTTTTTCAGGAAATCCAGAATGATGGTTGTTTCATCACCACATCACCTTCACATGGTAATGTTTGAATACCTTATCTGAAGTAATCACAGTTAAATTTTCATGCTGTGCCTGCACGATCAGCATCCGGTCAAAAGGGTCTTTATGGTTACCCGTTAATTCACCTGCCAGCCGGGCATGATCAGGTGTGATCGGCAGAGGTTCAAAATGCAGGCGCTGCACAAAATCATTGACGACATCCGCCAGAGATCGAGTCATTATCAGTTTGCCAAGCCTTACTTTGGTGGCAATTTCCCAGACACTTGCTGCACTGAAGAGCACATGCTCCGCATTTTGGATGGCACTCACGGCACGGCTGGATAACTTCGGATGGCCTTCAGCCCACCAGATCAGCACATGGGTATCCAGCAGCAGATTCATGCAATCAACGCTTTTTGGGATTCAGAGGATCTGATCTTGAGGTTATCTCACCATTCCATAAATCCAGTTCATTTTCTGGCAACGGATCAAAAAACGTCTCGTCAGACACAAAGGTCCCTTGCATAGACCCTGGAGTGCGTTGTGGTTTCCCTATGGGGATCAGGCGGGCAACAGGTTTCCCCGCTTTGGCAATGATGATCTCTTCGCCTTTGGCGGCAGCGTCCAGCAAACGTGACAAATTGGTTTTTGCTTCATGTACATTAACTGTGGTCATAGGTCCCGGCCAATATTTTTCTGACAACAGTATGCTAGGTTAGCTAAGTAACTTAGTCAAGAATACTGAGTTGGCAATGAGCCTCCATGACCATTGTTTATATTCACATGTCGTCTCAAAAAAGCAGTAAAAACAACTAAATATAAATTTAATAGTACCTTATAATCTCGCAGCAAATTAATATTAACCAGGTAAGCCACAGTGAAACTCAGTGCAGAAGAATTCAGGAAATGGGATCGTAAAGCCATCACCCTGCTCGGTATGTCCGGTGTGGGCAAGACGCGGCTCGCCTGTACCCTGCGCAAGGACCACTGGTTTCATTTTTCCGGTGATTACCGTATCGGCACCCGCTATCTGGATGAACCGATCCTGGACCATATCAAGAAAGAACTGATGCAGGTCCCGATCATGCGCGAACTGTTGCGCTCGGATTCGATCCAGATACGGAACAACCTCAGTGTGGATAATCTGAGTCCGGTTTCCACCTTTCTCGGCAAGCTGGGTAATCCGGAACAGGGTGGGCTGGGCCTGACGGAATTCAAGTATCGCCAGGATTTACACCGGCAGGCAGAGATCGCTGCCATGAAAGATGTGCCTGAATTTATTGAAAAGGCCAACTACATTTTCGGCTACGATAATTTCATCAATGATGCCGGTGGCAGTCTGTGTGAACTTGATAATACTCAGGTGCTCGAAACACTCGCTGCACATACATTGATTCTCTATATCAAGGCTTCGAAAGAAGATGAGAAGGAATTGATCCGGCGTGCCGAAGATGCGCCAAAACCACTTTATTACCGGGAAGCGTTCCTGGATGAGCAGCTGGCTGTTTATATGAAGGAGAGAAAACTGCGATTTGTCGCGTTAATTGATCCGGATGATTTTGTGCGTTGGGTGTTCCCGCGTCTGTTTAATTCACGCATCCCGCGCTATGAGGCGATAGTTAAACAATATGGTTATGCCATCACAACGAAAGAGACTGCTGCTATCGACTGTGAAGGGGATTTTCTGAAATTGGCCGAGAAAGTTCTGAACAGAGGAAAATAGCTCTATTAACCCACTCCCACCGGAGAGGTTCGGATGTGGACACAGGATATCAACCCTCTCCCTCCGGGAGAGGGTACGGGTGAGGGAATGATTTTTGTGAAATGGCAGTGAATGGATCAAAACCTTCCCTCATCCCCATCCCTTCTCCCGGAGGGGGAAGGGGGAGTAAAGTAATCATAAAATTTAGTGTATTGAAAGTAATAGAGAGTTAATTTCAAATGCCACTGGTTGCCAATACATCGTTGCCGAGTTTTGTGCGGCTTCAGGAAGAGGGTGAGACCATCATCGGGCGTGATCACGCCTTGCATCAGGACATCCGCGAACTGCACATCGGGCTTTTGAACATGATGCCGGATGCCGCGCTGGAAGCGACCGAACGGCAATTTTTCCGGCTGGTCGGAGAGAGCAATCAGATCGCGCAATTCTATGTGCATCCGTTTTCACTCAAGGAACTGGAGCGCGGTCCCGAAGCCCAGACGCATATTGGACAATATTACAAGACCTTCGAGCAGATCAAGGAAGAGGGACTCGATGCGCTCATCATTACCGGCGCTAATGTGACCAGTCCGGAACTGTCTGAACAGTTATTCTGGAACCCGCTGATCGAGATCATTAACTGGGCGTATGAAAACGTGACATCGACTTTATGTTCGTGTCTGGCAACACACGCCGTGTTGCAGTTTCGTTATCAGCAGAAACGCAAACCCATGCCGGCCAAGCGTTGGGGTGTCTATTCGCATAAAGTGGTCAATCAATATCATCCATTGATCTCCGGTGTGAATACCCGCTTTGATGTGCCGCATTCACGCTTTAATGAGATCAGCAGGCAACAGTTTGAAGCAGCAAAATTGAAAATCCTGGTGGAGAGTGATGTAGCTGGCGTACACCTTGCGACCAGTGAAGACGGTTTTCGCATTGTCTTTTTCCAGGGCCACCCGGAATATGATGCCATCAGTCTGCTGAAGGAATACAAACGCGAAGTCGGCCGCTACATCCGTGGCGAGATCAATGATTATCCGCCTGTGCCGGAAAATTATCTCAGCCTGCGGTCTACTGCGATTTTTGAGGAATACCAGGAATGGAACATCGCTGCGCGCAAGTCAGGCAAGCAACCGCCGGAATTTCCGGAAGATATTATTGTGCCAGCATTGGACAATACCTGGCATGACAGCGCCGAGGCTGTCATCAACAACTGGATCGGCAAGGTCTATCAGCTCACCCACATCGATCGACGCAAACCGTTCCGCGACGGCATCGATCCGGAAAATCCACTGGGATTGGAATAAGTAAACTCTTCAGGGTAGTGATTTGTCATTTCGAGCGAAGCGAGAAATCTCATGGTTTTAACTTCAGATTTCTCGCTTCGCTCGAAATGACACATTTAATTTATCTTGTATCTCTTTAATATTTGTATGACACGCTGGCGTCCACCTCCAACTGCTTCATCACCCTACATAACTCCTGAAGGTTATCAACACCTGGAAAATGAACTGAGTGGTCTGTGGGTTCGACGCAGAGATGTGACCAAAGCTTTGACAGCAGCCGCAGCGGAAGGCGATCGATCCGAGAATGCCGAATACATCTACCGCAAAAAAGAATTGCGCGAGATCGACAGGCGTATTCGTTATTTGCAACAGAGGATGCCGAAGTTAAAGATTGTTTCCGAAGTTGGCGATACCAGCCGAGTGTATTTCGGCGCCATCGTTACCCTCGAAAACGAAGAAGGTGTAGAGAACACTTATCGTATTGTCGGAGCAGATGAAATTGATCCGGACAGGAATTACATCAGTATTGATTCGCCGATGAGTAAAGCGCTATTGGGCAAATCACGGAAAGATGAAATTGTTGTAAAAGCTGAAGGACAGGTGAGTCGTTATTTCGTGATAGAGATTGAATATAAATTCAAGCAAGATGTTTAAGCCAATTATCATCCGTACAAAGTTGATAGTTATCAAACCACATTAATCCAATATCCATCCATTTAAGAAAGTCTGCAACATCTTTGCTTGGCCGATTAGGTAATAACACAGCCATATGGGGTTCTTCGTCTCCTTTCAAGGAAAACCAATAGTCAAATAGCTGACCTACAGCCATTCTAATCTGAGGGGAATCGATAGAACTTTTTACCTCAATTAGCAAATCATTTCTATTATTATCGTATTGCTTCACCAATACATCAAACATGCAAGAATGATTATTGCCCTCTAGGAGAGTATATTTTTTGAGTGATTTCTTTAAATTATTAGTGAGATGATTATGTATTCGCCGATGAGTTACTGTTCCGGCTTCCCTTATGGCCTCAACGTCTGCTTCATCCTTTAATGGAAGTGCTCCATTTTCTGTAGAGTTCTTTTTCTCAAGGAGTCCTTTTGTTGCCGTTCGTTCATTTGTATTTAAGAAATCTGGCATATCTCTTCCCGCTTGATCGAGATCTGCTGCATCTGTAATTCCTCCATTTCCATACAATTGCACCATTGCTTTATATTGTGAGATAAGATCTGAATCCGCCACGTTCAGATCGCTGAGAAGATTGTGTACCCATTCGTTCCCGTTTATAAGTGGGAAACGAATTTCAGGGTCAAGCATAAAAAATGCTGGTGTTAGAAAGTATTCTGGCCTCATTTGTTGCTCAGGATGATTAGCCTTTGGAATACCTGGTAATTTGGCTATAGTTGAAACTATTTTTAATCTTGCTTCATCGCTCTCAGAACTAAATGCAGCTTTATATAAAGGTAATAGCACTGAATGATTATTCTCAATCCAAGCAAAGACGCTATTTCTGTATGCCTTGTAAAAATTCGTAAAACCAGAATGACCTTTTATCAAATCAATCAGAGATTCATCATCTGTTTCTGAAGCAATTATGCTAGCTACTTCCTCCAACGATTTGTTTGTAAAATCTTTTCCGAACACATCACCTAAAGCGGGTATTTTTGTGCTAGCAATATATGCTGCTGCTTCTCCTTCATAACTATTCGTTATCCAAGCAATTTTTGATAATCCGTAAATCTGACGAGCAGTAATTTTATGTCTCGAAAACAAATAATCAGCAAGACGCCTAGCTAAACGGTTCGTGTGTCTTTGCCTTTCTGCCCAGCTTTCAGACATGTAAATCTACCTCTTTGATCAAACAAAATAAAAGAATCAAGACCAATTGACTCTGGTTACTCCGGTTTGAAGATATCCACTACTAACGCCTTCACCGGTTCATCGAAGGTATTTTCCCAACAGTGGGTGATACCGGCTTTCTCGATGGCGATATTAAGTTGCCGTTCGTCTTGTTGAAGCATACTCGCGAAGTGCACGGTTAACGGCTTCCGAATCGGGGAATAGTTTGTACAGATCCGGATCAATCAGAACGATGTTTGTACTTTTGCGGTAGCTCTCTGTGTATTTTCCACGGACACCTGATTTGATCAGTTCTTCCGGATATTCATCTCTAAGGGTATCTTTATCGCTGTTCATAGGCTTTGCGTTCTCGCAGGGTCATCTGCCGGGCTGAACTCAGTCTAATTCGGTCAACACGTTCAGTCTAGGATACAACCAGATAATTGCCACTTTTTGATATTCCAAAAATCAGATATCTATCCTCATCCAGTGAATTATCAGGATCTCTAACTGTTGAGGAAAGCTTATCATCAAATACTTCGCATGCCTCAAAGAAGGAGACCCCGTGCTTGCTTTCATTAGTACGGGCTTTTAACGAATCCCACTCAAAATCCATATCGCAGTATTCTCCAATAAACTGGCAGGTATCAGATTCACACTTATTAATTAAGTTTTCTGGTTTCTAAAAAGCTATTCCGGTGTGAAGATATCCACGACCAGCGCTTTCACCGGTTCTTCGAAGGTATTTTCCCACCAGTGGGTGACACCGTCTTTCTCTATAGCAATATCACCGGCGGTGCGAACAAGCGGCTCCGGGTTATCATTACGATGTTCCACAATGCTGCCGCTGATAATGAAGGCATAACCCGGTCGTTGTTCGTGCGTGTGAATGCCGACGATACCGCCGGGTTCAATGGTGAATATTCTTGCGCGTAACTGGCGGCCACTCATGGCCGGAAATTCTGCACCCAGATCAATTATACCCATCGGATCTATCGAAGCGATGCCTTTACTCTCCTTCGGCCCGCTCAACCCACCCATTGTTACCATGCCATCATCATTGACCGGAGGTGGTGTGTTATCGGCCAGCAGGATGATCTGCACCTTGTCCGGTTGACGATGTTCGTCGACTGGATGGGCAATGGCATAATTCACATAAAGGACTGCAGCAAGGATCGAGATTACGATGCTTTTTAACTGACTGTGTTTCTTGTTCATAGGAGAGTTATCTCAGCAAATTAATATCGTTAGGGATAAATCACGCCGCTTTTTTGACACCTATCTTTACCTGGATACCCACGCGCAGCAACATTTATATCAGCATATCAATGCTGAACAAATGGAACTTGCCGTTTAAAAGATTGCTGATGCGTGGTTGGGTAACGCCAAATCGTGCAGCCGCTTCTGCCTGCGTAAGATTATGGTCTTTGATGTACTTTTCGACTTCGATCGCTAGTGTGGAAAGCATGGCGAGACGTCCCGCTTCTGGTTTGGCGAAACCTATATCTTCGAAAACATTACCTGTAGATTTCCGGATGATTGGAGTTTTTGTTGCGCGTTGCCGTTTCATGACATGTAGCTTAACTCTACAGATAGGTGATAGAGATGATTGATAGAATATATAAGAAATTATATATGGAAAGGTGGTACTAATTAAAGATGTTCTGATTAAGTTACAAGTTTCTACATGCTGTCATTCTGGCGTAGGCGACCCACAGGAAGTGGGAAAAGTCGCGAGACGCCTATAGGGACATAGGCGGTACGATTACAAGGATGTAATCGGTAGAGTCGAGCCGGGAGCGGAGACCGAGAGCAACGCACGACTCCAGGGATGGAGGAGGTAGAATCGCGTCGGGACGCCTACAGGGAATGTAGGCGGTACGATTCCATGGAAGGAATCGGTAGAGTCGAGTCTGGAACAGAGACCGAGAAAACGTCAGGAACAGGTTTTCGAACAGCGATCGAGGAGGCCAAAGCCGAGGACACGACTACAAGGATGCAGGAGATACCATCTTCCTCCATCTATCACAAATCCATTGACAGGGTTTGTGCTTGACAGGGTGTCTGGTGTTTTAATACACCAAAACAAATATGCACCCGCTTGCGCATGGCTGCACCCAGTGCACTCATTTTAACTTTTCCTTTTTTCAGCAAGCGTTGATAGGGCCGTTTAATATCCGGGTTGTGCTGAATGGACACGACTGCCGCCATCTATAATTTGGCCCGTATCGTCGCACTCCCGGCTTTGGACATAGGCGGTCTGCCGCGCACACTAGAACCGGATTCATGCTGGATCGGGACCCGTCCCAAGGTGGCCGCACACTGCGACGCCGAAGTCAATGACCGGCTGCGGATCACGGCCATCAGGTCGCGGGCAATCACCGGCCCGGCCCCGGGGATGCCCTCCAGTCATTGCTGATCACGTTTCAGGCCGGGGTGTTGATCAATGTGCCGGTTGATTAACCCTTCCAGCCGTTTTTTCTCTTTTTCAAGTTGTTCCAGAACCGTATGAATCGAGGTTAATATCTCTTCGGACACCGGTGCGATCGCCGCTTTCTCCAAACGATTCATCTCGCGCCGAATAGCCTGTTCTACCGCCTCAATGCGGGCGCGGAGGCGCAAGCTTACGCACCTCGTCAGGTTCAGGCTGCCATAACCGGGTCCCTTGTGTCGCACCCAAGCGGGCCAGTACCCAGCTGTCCTTCTTGTCGGTCCTGGTGCGTGACCCCAGGCCCTTGGCATCATCCCGCCCCTGTGCCGGATCCACCACGGACACCTTCGCCCCCGCCCGGTACAGCGTATAGGCCAAGGCCTCATGATAGACCCCGGTCGCCCCCATCATAAAATGGACCGCATTCAGTGCTACTGGTGTCTGTTGTTCAGTCCACCCCATTAACGCCAGGCGGCCGTCCGGCGTGTTGGCAAAGACCTTGGTCTTCACTTTGCCAGTGGCCGGGTCTTTTAACCACAGGCAGTCCAGTTTCGCCTTGCCTACATCAATACCAATTATTGTCATCATCTCGTGACCCCCCTTGCTCATTCAGCCTCTTTCCCCTGGGGAAGGACTTGGATATCATTCAGTCTGTTGAGAAATATTGAAGCGTGAGACTTTATCTCCTGCACAGGCCCGGAACCTCAGGTAGAGTTCAAGTTCATCACGCTCCCTGTAGGCGTCCTGCGTTGCTCTACCGACTCCATCCATGGAGTCGTTCCCCCTGCCAGGGGGAAGGCGCAGTGGGTTATTGCTTCCGTCAAAAGAGCGGGAAACTAATTTTGAGACAGGTTCTAATAATATTCAGAGGAATCATTTTATGAGCCGTGCATTTGTAAAAGAACTGGATGGTGACCAGGCAGATGATGATGCCATTGAACGGCCGCAGAGCGAGTATCCTAATTATATTACCAGTGCAGGCCTCAAGAGGTTAAAAGACAACCTTGAGGTATTGAGAAAGTATTACCGGGAGCTGAAATTAAATGAAGATGAGCTCGCTTCCAAAAACCGGTTGAAAAAAATTGAAGCGGATCTGCGCTATCTGGAAAAACGTATCCAGTGTGCCATTCCGGTAGAGGTTACATCACAGACTGCAATTGATATCCGTTTTGGCGCCACGGTGAATCTGCTGGATGAAAATGATCAACAGTACTCCTATACAATAGTCGGTGAAGATGAGGCAGATCCTGACCGGGGTCTGCTCAGTTGGGTGTCACCGTTGGCACGCGAACTGATCGGTAAACAAACGGGAGATATTGTAGTCTGGAAAAAACCTGCCGGTGATCAGGAACTGGAAATTCTTGGTTTCAGATATGGCTAGAACCGGCTGATATTAAGGAGTCTCTGAATAAGTTGTCATTTCGAGCGTAGCGAGAAATCTGTAGTTCTTATTACAAAAAAAACAAGCAACTCAAAGATTCCTCACATACGTTCGGAATGACAGCTTAATCAGAATTTTCCTTATCCAGAAATTGCAGCTTTTAGCGGAAAGTCAGCGATATCCCTGCAAACACATTCAGTTCCGGTGCGGGCTCGAAAAAGCGCACATTGCCCTCATTGACCCGGATATTCCCGATATATTTCTGATTGGTAATATTATTAATCCCGAAAAATGGCGTGAATACAGTATCACCAATATTCGTGGTATAGCCCATCCTGAAATTCAGCAGGGTATAGTCATCAGCGGCATCGCCCTGGGGAACCAACGCACCGGAATTTCTCCTGTATGCATTGTTGGTGTATACCTTGTCTACATATTGAAAATCCAGAATTCCATAAAAACCGGAAGGCGCAAAATAGGCGATCTCGGCGAAACCCATTTGCTCAGGGATACCCGGTATTTTTTCACCGGCAAATGATCCACCACCTAGACCAGGGACAACCAGCTTCGTGAATTCAAAATCAGAGTAGGTGTAGTTGAGGGTAACATCCAGACCGGGTAACGGCCGGAAGATCAACCCCGCCTCAACACCATTGCGTTCCGTTTCTCCGGTATTGGTAAAAAACACCGATCCACCGTCATTAGTTCCTGCCGGAAGCAACTCATCCTGGGTATCAATCCTGAAGATGGATAATTCATAACTGGTCCTGCCGGGCAATAATCCTTTCACGCCGATTTCATAATTGATCGAGGTTTGCGCAGTGAGCGCTGTGTTAAAACCTCCGGGCCCGGCCGGCGCTGCAAATTCACGGGTACTGGGTGTTTCGAATGAAGTCGAGACGTTGCCGAAAAGATTGATGGCTGCGTGCGCCTTCCACAGCAGACCGGCCTGTGGGCTCCATTCACTGAATTTCGCCGCACCCGATTGATCAAAATCCGTCAGGAAATAATCCGTAAACTCGAATTCAACTTCGTCATAGCGCACACCAAGAGTCAATTCCAGGTTGTCCGTGATGCTGAATTCGTTCTGGAGAAAAACCCCCCAGCTGAATACATCTTCATCCTGATCCAGGGCTAATGGTCCCATCGCGCCAAGCAGATTATCGAAATTTTTACGTTCATCCATTTGCGAGTCCACATCAACGCCCACGGTGAGGCGGTTTTGGTGACCGAAAAAGGTGTCCGTGTAGGCATTTTGCAATCCCCCGCCCAGAAAAAAACGATCCAGTTCGATCATTCCACCGCTTGGTGTTACAGGAGGACCATTTGGTAATTTTGCATGAAAATCACGAAACTGATAATAGTTACGCGCGGTAAGTTCATGTTTGGCGCCGATGCTTTTCCGGTAGAGGAGCCCGAATTGTTGCTGTTCCACCGTCTCGCCGGCATCGAATCTGGCACCGGTATTATTACGCTGAGCAGCTGTGCGATCCGGAGTAACGCCGGTGCAGATAGACCCTACAGTACTGGTTTTACATAATCCGCCCGGATCATCGGCAATGGGTTTATCCAGGACAGAGACCGTTAATGTAAAATCGGAGGTGGCATCGATATCGTAGCGAAATTTTGAATTTAATAAGGTATTCTCAATTTTGCTGTGGTCCCGATAACCATCAAGATTAAACCGGGACAGATTCACCAGATAGTTCAGCCGGTCTTTCTGCCCGCCGGTTTTAAGCTGGAATTTACTGAAGTCATGGGAACCCATGGTCGCACGGCCTTCAATAAACGGCGTATCCACCGGGCCATCTTCAGTATAGATGTTGATCACGCCACCTGCAGCCGCGCCATAGAGTGAAGAGGCGGGGCCACGGATGACTTCCATACGATCGGTTGATCCAATATCTATAGTATCAATACCCCCCTGGCCGTCAGGCAGAGTATTCGGGATACCATCCACATAAATTTTGACACCACGGATCCCGAAAGTGGATCGTTTCCCGAACCCCCGGATAGAGATACTCAGATCCTGGTTGAAGTTATAACGGTTAGGCATCCACAGACCGGGGATCTTGATAAGCGATTCATCCAGGCCAAGCTGCTGGCGGCCAAACTGGATATCATCCTTGCCGACGTACCCGACGGAGGCCGGGATCTCATAAAGTGATTTATCGACACGGGTCGCCTGTACGGTAATGTCTTCGAGTTTTTCCGCTTGTTTGGCGGTTTTCTTAGTGGAAGCCTCATCAGCCGCGATTTCTTCCGCGGAGACGATATGACTGTATGGGAAGATTAATAAGCCTGTGGCTGTTAATATTGTATAAATGATTGATGATTTCACTACTTTCCCCCTGCTGATTTAAGTGATATTTCCGGTTTTATTCAGAGAACCTCTGATTAAGTTGTTATTGTCATTTCGACCGTAGGGACGCCTGCATGGAAGCAGGCGGTAGAACCACGTCTGGAACAGTGGTCGAGAAATCTCGCGGTTATTTGATTTTGTTTGACATTTTTAACTACAGATTTCTCGCTTTGCCCGAAATGACACCTTATTCAGAGCTTCCTTAGATGTTTAACTCATAGATTCAAAGCATTTGGCCGCAACTATTATGCCATGTGACAGGTAGACAAATCAGAGATCGGGAATTATTTGATCTAGATCAAACTAATTTTAAATAATTCAGTATGCAGAGTGATTTTTTGACTCAAGTCATGTGTAAAAGATGGATTATTATTGCCATCGGTTAATTGATTAAGACGTGCTTTTTAGATTTGAAATAAAACTAGACCAGGTCTTGGTTGTTTATAAGCAGTTACAACCACTTTTTTGGTTAATATAGACCAGTTTAAAAATTTTAAAAAACATTAATGATTATTGTGTGGTTGTATACATTAAATATACAAACTTGAAGACCACAGTAGCGGGTCACGCATCATGCCGGGTGCTTAATTAAGCCGCTCCAGCGACTTGAGGGCATTTTCATCACCCTGATCAGCCGCCTTACGATACCATTTTTTTGCCGCATCCAAATCACGTTTTATGCCTCTGCCCTTGGCATAAATGACCCCAAGATTATATTGTGCATTGGGATGCCCTTGTTCCGCCGCTTTCAGATACCAGTTAAATGCTTCAACATCATTACGCTTCGTTCCTTTTCCTTTTCCATACATATATCCCAGAGTAACCTGCGCATTAATGTGATCTTTTTCAGCGGCCTTCTGAAACCATTCAAAGGCTTCCAATTCATCCTGGGGGACACCACGCCCCTTCAGAAACATATTGGCGAGGATATACTGTGCATTGGTATGATCCTGCATAGCAGCGCGGTGATACCAGTTCACGGCCTCCTTTTCATTTTTAGCGGTGCCGATCCCTTTGGCAAACATCATCGCTACTGTTGATTGGGCAAAGACATCACCTTGTTCTGCCGCCATTTTGTACCACCTGAATGATTCGGTGTAATCCTGTGTTACCCCGCGGCCCTTGGCATAAATAACACCAAGGTTATACTGGGAATTGAGATGGCCTTTTTCCGCCGCATTTTTATACCACTGCATGGCCAGCTTTTCGTCTTTTTCTACCCCACTGCCTTTTGCGTACATGAAAGCCAGATTGGATATGGCAATGACATCCCCTTTTTCGGCTGCTTCCCTGGCCAATTGAAAACCTGTTTTCTTCTCTGCTGTGGTATCAAGATCAAATTGTTCAGGTGGCAGAGCAGTTTCTTTCCTTGGGTCACTGAATTCCAGTTTCCAGTCTGATATGGATGATGGTCTCTCCTGTTGTCTGAATTGCAGTGCATGATCGATGGCCTCAAGCAGGGGCAGAGAATATTTGTCCTTGCCAATCACGACAGCAGGAACATAGGTATCTCTCGAGGTATGACTGATAGCAGCACTTCGATCAACAGCATCTGTGGGTGGTACTCCGGCTATGGCCCGGTACAGTGTGGCCCCCAGCGAATAAATATCGGTCCATGGACCCTGGGTGTCCTCCGAAGTGTTGTACTGTTCAATCGGCGCATAGCCGCGTGAAAAAATACTGGTCAGTGATTTGTTTGAATCTTCCAGGGATTTGCGGGCCGAACCAAAATCAAGAAGCACGGGATCACCATCAACACGGATAAAGATATTTGCGGGCTTGACATCCCGGTGAATAAATCCGGCAGCGTGGACATGCCGCATACCATCAATAATAGGCAGGATGACACTTTTAATATCTTCCTCGCTCAGTGTCTTGCGGCGGCTCAGAATCTCCTGCAGGCTTTCCCCCAACTCATAATCCATCACCATGTAGGCAGTATTGTTTGCCTCAAATACATTCCGGACCCGGACAATATTCAGGTGTTTAAATTGCCCGATGGTGCGTGCTTCGTCAAGAAAGCGGCTGAGACCCCAAAGATATCTATCAGCATGTTCGGACGAGACAGGTTGTACATTGCCCGCATTGTCGCGCGTGGAAAGATCCACCGGGAGATATTCCTTGATGGCCACCTGATGATCCAGGTTGAGGTCGTGTGCAAGGTAGGTGATGCCGAAACCACCCAGCCCCAGAATATCACTGATCTCGTACCAGTGTATTTTATGACCAGGCTTGAGTGCATTCAGGTGCCTGTGTTTTTTGTTAATTGCCATGTATCAGCACAGGTAGATAATTTAAGGGTACAGCCATTTTTTATAGTTTTACTGAATTAAGGTAATCCACTGATATACTTATCTTTTACGTTATTTAGAAGAATTACAAGATAATTGACGTAAATATCTAATGAAGTGGCGGAAAATTACCCTGAATATTACTGTTTTCCCCCAAAATTGACGGGTCAAGGCGGGTTTAATAATTTTAAATTAATACGTACAAAGCGAGGTGATCTGATGGCATATGTTACCGGCAGGGCACAACATCCGGTATGGAAGGCACTCAAGACTATCCTGTTTGTGCTCGTGATTCTGGTTGTGGCAGGCGCATATCTTTATATGAATCCTGAAATATGGAGCAAATGGGTTAAAGGGACGCCACTGGAGCCAGCACCCGCGGTAACACAGATGTATAAATGGCGGGATGCCAACGGACAATGGCAGATCTCCGACCGGCCACCCGGGGCAGGTATCAAATATGAAGCCCTGCAATTCCGCAGCGATGAGAATGTGGTGCCGTCATTGCCGGTGGAAGAAAAAGGAAAATAAAACCAGTTATCTCATTTGTAGAAAACAGTTTACACGAATGAACACAATATCCAATACTGCCTTCTATTGTTGCGGTGTGCGTATGGAAGATGCAGAGAGAAACAGGTCAGTGTGTAATGACCATTATGCAAAGAGATTTATGGATGAGAGAGGGATGAAAATATTTGAGCCATTCACATCTGAAACCATGCCGAATATCAGCAACATAACCCGCCGCCGCATCATCGATGACTTTTTAAACGGGGAAATAAGAAAAAATAAAAACATTAATGTGATTACAATTGGTGCCGGTTTTGATACTCGCCCCTATCGTCTGGCTAGAGAATTCATTCAAAGCTTGTCACTGCTGGTGGCCGGTTTGCTCCGCGGCCGGATAAACCAGATGCAATATTTATAAACAACAATTATAAAATAATTGAAAATATTCCGATGTATAAACGTGCAACAGAATTGGGAATTCTCCGGGACCGGCTGAAAATACCGGATTTTATATTCAGATTATTATTGAATAAATTCATGAAGGATTTGAATGGATATTCGATTGTAAGGTTTCATTACGGTTAAATTAATGAGTAGCCCCTGTGCAGGTCGATTTTTAGTATTGTTATATTTTACCGAGTGAACCTGACAGAATTTTCTGCTCAGTTTTTGGTTGAAATAATAAATACAGGCCGGTTCGCAAAAGTCGAATAAATTTTTTCAGACAGATCAGTCTGTTGGCCAATGCATGGCTTTAACCCATTGTTAACAGGGGTTTTTATTTTATTTGGTGCAGGCCCGTTCCAGGCTTAATATTTTGATCATGATACAGCAAACTCAACACTGGCCCCGGGCGATTGTCTTTATTGACATGGATGCTTTTTTTGCATCGATCGAACAGATGGATCATCCTGAATTGCGCGGAAGACCTGTCGGCGTCACCAATGGCATGCAGGGCACCTGTCTGATCACATCTTCCTACGAAGCACGTGCCTACGGCATACACACCGGCATGCGGCTTAAGGAAGCCAGGAAATTGTGCCCGGATATTATTCAGCGTCCGGCCCGGCCGCAGCGTTATGCCGAAGTTTCCACCGCGATCATGACTGCATTGCAGGACATCAGTCCGGATGTGGAGGTATTTTCCGTTGATGAAGCATTCATTGATGTTACGCATTGCCAGCGGTTCTGGAAAAAAGGGCCGGAATATATCGCACGGCTCGCGAAGGAGCGTGTATACGCCGCTGCGGGAGTCACCTGCACCGCTGGCCTGAGTGGTGACAAGACCACGGCCAAGTTCGCGGCGAAGCAGGTCAAACCCGATGGTTTTAATGTGATCCCGCCGTGGGAGGCGCGGGAGGCATTGCGCGAAGTCCCGGTAACACAGTTATGCGGCATCGGCCGTGGGATTGGTGTATTTCTTGCGGAATACGGTGTGCACACCTGCGGTGATATGGCAAAACTGCCGATCAGTATTCTGGCGCAGCGTTTTGGTAATCCGGGACGGCGCATCTGGCACATGTGCCAGGGACTGGATCCGGAGCCGGTGCAGACCCGTATTGCTGCGCCGAAGTCGATGGGCCACGGCAAGGTCATGCCACCGAATACCCGTGATACAGAAGTCATTCTCACTTATCTCATGCACATGAGCGAGAAACTCGCGGCGCGGCTCCGGCGGCATCACCTGCAGGCCAAGCATTTTTCCATAACATTGCGTGTCAACGACGGTTGGCTGGGCGATCATTTCAGTTGTGCCATCCCCACCAGCGACAGCCATGTCATCATCGATCTGTGTGAACGGCTGATCGCTGATTACTGGCAAGGGGAAGGTGTACACGGTGTGCAGGTCACGGCGCTGGATCCGATGCCGGCGCAGCAGCAGATGGAAATGTTTGTGGATGATCCGGTCAAGGCAAACAAACAACAGCATATCAATGCCGTGATGGATGCAGTAAATATGCGCTACGGTGAATTTGCGCTGGCGCCCGCGCAATTACTTAACCGTTCTTCCATGCCCAATGTGATCGCGCCCGCCTGGAAACCCTACGGCCATCGGCAGTTTATTCCATAACAAGTTGTATCCGGTGGTTATCCAGTAACAGATTGACTGGAGTCAGATGCCGGCCCTGGCAGGGGCCATAAACACAAAAACCATCCCTGATCCTGAATATTGCGCCATGCATGGAGCATTGTATCTGGTAACCGGTCAAATCCAGGAACTGGTCCGGCTGCCAGTCGAGGTTCACGCCGGTATGCGGGCAGCGGTTGATGTAACCATAGACCTGATCACCCTTGCGCACGATGAAAAATTCAAGCTTGCTACCTTCAGTCTCCAGTGTAAATCCTTTTGCCTTCTGGTCCGGAATATCATTCAGCGCACAAAGATCATGAATTGCAGGCATGGTTTATGTTGTATGTGTACCCAGCTCTCCAAAACCTGAGAGGCATAGATATCGGGTAGCAACGCAGGCAGCTTCTGGCCGGGTTAATCGCTCCATAAGAATATTTTCAGATTGTTAGTCTGATAACAGAATTGATTATATGCTCGCGTAAACTTTTCCAGTGATCAGCATGATTGACCTGCTTCTGGTTGATTTCGATCTCTATACCAATGTATTTTGATCCCGGATATTTTTTTCTTAAATAAGTTGTAAAACCATCTGCATTACCGCGATAGGGATAATTACGCCGGACGATAGGCTGGTTTGCATTACCATCCACGGCACCCTCACCCCAACCCTCGATAACTGCTCCAAGCGTTATTCTACCTCCTGCATCCATGCAGTCGTCTCCCGGAGGGAGAGGGTGTATTAGCCTCTCCCTCCGGGAGAGGCCGTGCGAAGCACGGGTGAGGGAACTATGTTCCTTACGGAGATGGTTAATTCCCTGCAGAATAGCCTGTAGCTGGATGCAGAGATCACGTTCGCCTTTCCTGGTCGGGTCATACAGCAATCCGATATCGGCTTTACGTATTTCACTACCAAGTCTGGGCGTGAACGAATGGATAGAAAAATGGACTACTGGTTTCCCCCCTTTCGATGCTTTTGTAATTTCATTCTCGACACGGTTCCGGTATGGAAAATAATACTCCTGAAGAATTTGATTTCTGGTTTCTTTATCACAATCTCTGGTGAATTCTGAAAAGAGAACACGATGGTGCAGGGAACGGTTGAGATCGATCAGTAACCGGGTTATTTCAGAAACTATGAGCGGCGCATTTAATTTTTTGGCAAGCTCTCTGGCAAGTAGCAGTGCCCCTGCATCCCAGGCGCGGTGAGAACCCAGGACGGACTGCTGTTTGTTAAACAGGTGGCGATATTCCAATGGCACATGATGACCGCCATGTTCACAGGTTATTATTATTTTTCTAGTCGATGCCTTCAAAGAGCTGTCCGTTATTTAAACAATCGCAGAGCTGGCGATAAGACTCTTGCATGTGAGAACGTTTGCACTCCTTGCCGATCGACAGCTTGATGCGGCGTGCCAGTGGCCCGCAATGAATGATGTATTCTATTGTTTTTCTGAGTTCCGGGATTAAATCCGTATCATCTGCTGATATTGATTCAAGCAAGTGTTGCCAGAGTTCCTGTACCAGGCCTTTGCGATCCGGAAAACCGAATAATTCAAGATAGGACTTATTTTTAATTGTAGCCAGTTCACCTTCTTTGATGGTCAACATCAAGAGCTCTGCCAGAGTTTCTGTGTCGAGCTGGTTTTGTTCTGTAACATCAGACCATATCGCAGCCGCCAGCTTCTTGAGGATGGATATGATCATGGCGGCAATGGCGATATCGGCCTGCGGCGTCTCCTGTGTATCCAGCACGCGTATCTCAATGGCGTTACGGTCGAAGCGGGCAATGGCTCCCCTGGAATTCAACCATTCATATTGCAAAATGCCCTCCGGATCATGCGGGGCAATGGCAGCATACATGGGCTGCAGGATCATGTTTTGATAATCGAGATAATGATGCACCGGTTCCGGAATCACCAGGCCGGTGATGCTGGGGATTTTTTCGGCATTGCGCCGGTAGACTTCCAGCCGCGTATCCAGCAGGCCGGTATATTGACCATCCATGATCGGTGAACTCGCGGCGAGTGCCGGCATAATCGGTAACAATATACGGATGGCAGCATGTAAAAGCGCAAACTCATGATCATCTGCAAACGGCAGATTGATATGCATGCTTTGCAGGTTCGACCAGCCATGTCCCTGGCAATTGAAGATACGATTGTAGCTTTCATAGATCTCGGAAGACTCATGCGGCCACAATCGGGTTTCTTTAAAAGGATCCATCCAGGGATGCATAGCTGCTGGCATCAGCCTGCCGTTCATGTTTTCAAGGATTTTGTTGATACGGTGGATATTGGATAAAAAATGATCCGGTAAACCGGTAAGCATGCTGACCGGCCCGTTGGTCTTTAATTCAATGACATGCAGTACCAGTTCATTCGACCAGGCAATGGATCCTTCCTCATAATCACTGACATAGTCACCTGTGGCGGCTTTGAGTAACTGATCGGTAACAGGCAGAACATTGTGATGATCGCGATCAACAATAATATATTCGAGTTCAATACCATAACCCGCAAACAGCGGGAGCGTGGCAATGGTCTCTGTCATACCGGTGATGGGCCGCGTTTACGTGCTTCGATGCGTTTTAAAAAGATTCCCATAATCTCCCGGTATAGGGCATCTTTCAAAACAGCATCCTCAGTCCCTGTGTAAATATTTGGGTTATCGTTGACCTCAATGATATAACACTTGTTACCGATCTGTTTCAAATCCACGCCATAAAGACTATCGCCAATCAGATTTGCTGCCTTGAGTGCTGTTTTAATGACCTCATCCGGTGCTTCGCCGACTGATATCGTGTTGGATTCACCTTCACTATGAGCATTACCGGATTCATCACGTTTATAAACTTGCCAGTGTCGCCGTGCCATATAGTAACGGCAAACATATAACGGACGCCTGTCACAAATACCAATCCGCCAGTCGAAACTTGTAGGCAGAAATTCCTGTGCAACGATTAGATCAGATTTGGATAACAGGCGCGTGACTTGCTGATTTAGTTCATCCACAGTTTCAACCTTGGTGACCCCCATTGAGAAAGCGCTGTCCGGTTGTTTGAGTATGCATGGCAGACCCAGTATTTTTTGAATTTCATCAATATTGTTTCGATGAATAACCAGGGTTTTAGGAATAGGTATGGAATGCCGTGTAAATAATTCAGCCAGATATACCTTGTTGGAACATTTCAGTATGGAGTCCGGGTCATCCATTACAACCAGTCCTTCTGCAATTGCGCGTTGCGCGATTCGAAAAGTATGGTGGTTGACCGCTGTAGTCTCGCGAATAAACAGTGCATCGAATTCAGCAAGACGATGCATGTCATTTCGTGTTATTAATTCCAGATCAAGACCTACCGCTTCGGCTGCCTTCTGGAATTTTTTTATTGCCTTGCTGTTTGAGGGGGGCTCTTTTTCATCGGGGTTATACAGAAGCGCCAAATCGAATCTTGGTGTAGTACGTTTTCTGACACGCCGCTTTCTGCCCGAAAAATAATCCGTTGCACATTCAATTACAAATTTACGGTGGTTTTCCGGAATATCGCTCACGGTTATCGTGCGAATGGAATCCAGTTGCCAGATTTTGCCCCTGACGAATTGCGCGCGCAATAACGGGGCTTTGAAGATATCAAATAAACGTAAACTTATACTGTTGTATTGTTTGGCGGTATTCCTGCCAAAATAGATACTCAAAGTAAATTTTTTGGATTGCAACCGCTTGAATGCGGTCTGGATCTGTTCTTCTATTTCTTCTGACAATGCGCGGATTACGTACTGTGATTTCAGGTCCTGAATGGTGTTGATGTCCGGCAACGGTTTATGTCCCCGTGCGGCGGCCAGTAGTGAAACATAATAACCAGTGCTTTGATAAGCATAGGAACGGCACAGATTGAATACCTTGGTTGAGCGGTCCTCGCTGAATGCAGGATCGGTCAGGTAGGAACGGGCCGAGGTCACGACTACCCCCGGAATATGCAGTGGCCAGTTATTCGGGTTGGTTACGACCAACAGGATTGTCATATAATTTTTTCTCGTCGAGGATGGATCACCAACAGGTTGGCATCATAAGTCAATACACCCAGTAAAATGGCACAGATAACACGATCGATGTTCACCGGGTACAATTGACCCGGTGCAACCGGGTTTTTCAGATAGGGATCAGCGATCAATATGGTACGGTCCTGTCTGTGGTAACCACTCAGGATCACAAAGTGCCCGCCCGGCAGTCCGCGAATATCATCCGGATCGTCCGTTGGCCCAAATTCACGTATGCTGCGATAAAGGTAGGTTGAACTCAGGCCCGTCAAAATCGGCATTTTTCTACGGATAATACTGCGCAACAGGCGGGTATTCAGATCTGTGAATCGTATTTTGCCGCCAAGTTCCAGAAACTCCAGATAACCCCGTGTGGCATGTTGCAGTTTTTTATCATGTTTTAACTCTGCCTGACGTTGCAGGCGTTCGGCAATATTAATGTCAGGTGAACTGAACCAGCTTGGATCGAACATCTGCAGGCTGTAGGTATAAATAGTCGCCTGGTAACCGCGCCGTAATGCCGAGCAGGCCAGAAAAACATCCAGGGTGCCACCGGCATCCAGCATCTGTGTATCTGCAATTACCTCCGCCAGCGGGATATTGTCATTATAGTAATTGTATACGGCATGCAAACAGGTCGGCCCACAGGTTGTATCATCTGGTTGGGGCAGTATGGGTATGGGTAATTCGATGTCCATCAGCAAATCTGGATCAGCAGAATGAAATCACAGGGTACAGGGCAGTGTCTATGCATTCAATATTGATTTTTAATTATACTACGCTGACTTTATGGTTGATGATAGTGCCGGTTTGCTGGAGTTTTATTTGCAAACCCGGAAAAACGTACAATAATTAGTGTGATCGTATCGTGTTGTCCTGGCGAAACGGGTTGTGTTGTCCTTCTGCCATTCAGGAGTTTGTTATGTGTCGATTCACACTCTATCTGGGGCCACCGGTACGATTGAGTTCACTTCTGCTTGAACCTGCTCATTCCCTGATCCGGCAGAGTTCCAATAGTCACGAAAGGGAAGAGCCCTTGAATGGTGATGGTTTCGGTGTTGGCTGGTATGCCCCGGAATTTTCCAATGACCCCGCCGTATTCCGTTCTATTACTCCGGCCTGGAATAACCGTAACCTGCATAACCTGTCCCGTGTCGTTGCCAGTTCCTGTGTGCTTGCGCATGTCCGTGCCGCAACCCAGTCGAGTGGTGTCAATGAAGCCAACTGCCATCCCTTCCGGTTTGGCAAATATCTCTGCATGCATAATGGTGATGTGGGCAATTTCCAGAAGATACGGCGCAAGTTACTTGAAACTGTTTGTGACGAAGCCTTCAGCAACATTTTTGGCAGCACGGATTCAGAGAACTTTTTTGCTGTCATCATAGATGAATTACTGAAAAAACAGGTGATTGGGGCGCTGGAGCTCGCCGCTGCACTCGACAGCGCCATTCAACGGGTTGTCGCAATAGTAGAGCAATTTGGCGATAACGTGCCCAGTTATCTGAATGTAGCGGTTACCGATGGGGAAAATGCAGTCATTTCACGTTACAACAATGACCGGGAACACCCGCCGGAGTCACTTTATTATTATTGCGGGGATTTGTATGAGTCCGGTGGCAAAGAACAACAGATATACGATGAGGTGGTTGTCAGTTCTGAGAGGTTGACGAATGATCCCGGCTGGCAACCGGTGCCGCCCAATCATCTGATAATATTGAGCCGTAGCCGGTCGCCGGTCCTGATCCCCTGCGGTGAATTGCACCAAAAGCGCGCAGCCTGAGAAATCTTTGCAGTGTTAATGGATGATGCATAGACATTGCCGGGACATGCCAGTAAAATTCACACACTGAAAATCTGACGGGAGTAGCCATACGGTACTCCCGTTTTGTACGTGTGTAGTCTGTATTTCGGAGAGTTTGTTGAAACAACCGGCGTTGTTGGCACTGGAAGACGGGACTGTATTGCATGGCAGTTCTATCGGGATCGCGGGTCAGGCGGTAGGGGAAGTTGTTTTTAATACGGCCATCACCGGATACCAGGAAATTCTCACCGACCCTTCTTATTTCAAACAAATCGTTACACTCACCCAGCCACATATCGGTAATGTGGGCGTCAATCCTGAAGATGAAGAGTCCACCGCTGCCTATGCCAGCGGACTGGTTATCCGTGATCTGTCCTTTGCAGTCAGCAACTGGCGGGCCAAAGAACCCTTGCAGAATTATCTCAAGCGCCAGAAGGTGGTGGCGATTGCCGATGTTGATACACGGCGCCTGACCCGGTTATTGCGGGACAAGGGGGCACAGAACGGGTGTATTGTTGCGGGGCATACGATTGATCAAAATACAGCCATTGCTGCTGCACGCGCATTCCCTGGTCTGAAGGGGGCCGATCTGGCCCAAGAGGTAACCACCGCAAAAAGTTACGACTGGGCAGAAGGAAGCTGGCAACTAAATGATCAGGCAGCAGCCAGGGTTGAACAGCGTTTTCACGTCATTGCCTATGACTACGGGATAAAGCGGAACATTCTGCGCATCCTGGCGGACAGCGGATGCCGATTGACAGTAGTCCCGGCCAAAACACCGGCACAGGAAATACTCAAGGAAAAACCGGACGGAATTTTTCTCTCTAATGGTCCTGGCGATCCTGATCCTTGTGATTATGCAATAGCAGCAATACAGGAGATCCTCCCCACGAAAATACCCGTATTCGGTATCTGTCTCGGCCATCAGTTGTTGTCACTGGCTGCTGGCGCAAAGACCACCAAGATGAAGTTCGGTCATCACGGTGCTAATCACCCGGTGCAGGACCTCGCCACAGGCCAGGTCATGATTACCAGTCAGAATCATGGTTTTGCCGTGGAGGAAAATACACTGCCGGCAACGCTGAAGGCGACACACCGCTCGCTGTTCGATGGCACATTGCAGGGCGTGCACCATACTCATCTGCCTGCGTTCAGTTTTCAGGGACACCCGGAAGCCAGTCCCGGTCCGCATGATGTCAGGCCGTTGTTTGAACACTTTATAGAATTGATGGGTAATAACAAAAAATGATGATTCAAGAATATTTTTTGACATGTGAATTATCACTCGTGCAGCGTGGAATGGGTAAATGCCAAAACGCACTGACATAAAGTCCATACTCATCATCGGCGCCGGTCCCATCGTGATTGGCCAGGCTTGTGAGTTTGATTATTCCGGTGCGCAGGCCTGCAAGGCACTGCGCGAGGAAGGCTATCGCGTCATTCTGGTGAATTCCAATCCGGCCACGATCATGACCGATCCGGGCATGGCCGATGCCACTTATATTGAACCAGTGCACTGGCGGGTGGTGGAAAAGATCATTGCGAAGGAACGTCCGGACGCCATCCTGCCGACCATGGGTGGGCAGACCGGTTTGAATTGCGCGTTGGATCTGGCACGTGAGGGTGTGCTTGAGAAGTACGGTGTCGAACTGATCGGCGCCTCGGTAGATGCCATCGACAAGGCCGAAGACCGCGGACGTTTTCGCGAGGCCATGAAAAAGATCGGACTCAAGATGCCGTATTCTGTACTGGCACATAACATGGAACAGGCGAAAGAAGCCCAGAATGAGATCGCCTTCCCGATCATTATCCGGCCATCATTTACACTGGGTGGCAGTGGTGGCGGGATAGCCTATAACCGCGAAGAATTTATCGAGATCTGTGAACGCGGACTCGATGCCTCGCCGACCAGTGAGATATTGCTGGAGCAGTCGGTGCTTGGCTGGAAGGAATATGAAATGGAAGTGGTGCGTGATCATAAAGATAATTGCATCATTATCTGCTCAATTGAGAATTTTGATCCGATGGGTGTGCATACCGGTGATTCCATTACCATTGTGCCCGCATTGACGCTGACTGACAAGGAATACCAGATCATGCGTAATGCCTCCATCGCTGTATTGCGCGAGATCGGCGTGGATACCGGTGGTTCCAATGTGCAGTTTGCCGTGAACCCGGACAATGGTGAATTGTTCGTTATCGAGATGAATCCGCGTGTATCCCGTTCTTCCGCCCTCGCCTCCAAGGCGACCGGTTTCCCGATTGCAAAAGTGGCGGCCAAACTCGCTGTGGGGTACACACTGGATGAACTGGCAAATGAGATCACCGGCGGCGCCACACCGGCGTCGTTTGAGCCAACCATTGATTACATCGTCACCAAGATTCCTAGATTTACCTTTGAGAAATTCCCCAAGGCCGACGATCGC
This sequence comes from Gammaproteobacteria bacterium, assembly GCA_038922795.1. Lineage (GTDB taxonomy): Bacteria > Pseudomonadota > Gammaproteobacteria > Eutrophobiales > Eutrophobiaceae > 2-02-FULL-47-50. Next base: position 44,660 of record JBCKWI010000003.1, on the reverse strand, counting down.
CTGACCACACAGATGAAATCAGTTGGCGAAGTGATGGCAATCGGCCGCACCTTCCAGGAATCACTGCAGAAGGCGATACGTGGGCTTGAGATCGGGCGTGATGGCCTGAATGAATGTATACCTGCCGGTATGAGTCACGAAGATGCTGTTGAATTGATTCAGCGTGAACTGCGTGTGCCACGCGCTGACCGGCTCTGGTATATGGCCGAGGCCTTTCGTTACGGTATGAGTATCGATGAGGTGCATCAGTATTCACATATCGATCCGTGGTTCCTCGCGCAGATTGCAGATCTCGTGGATGAAGAGAAACTGATCAAACAACATGGTTTACCAGCACTGACAAAAGATCGGTTGCGTGAACTCAAGCGCAAGGGTTTTTCCGACAGCAGGCTGGCAACCCTGGTTGGAACATCTGAAAAAGATATCCGCCAGCTCCGGCATAAACTCAAAATCCGCCCGGTATACAAGCGGGTCGATTCCTGTGCTGCCGAGTTTGCGGCGACCACCGCTTATATGTATTCCACCTATGAAGAGGAATGCGAGGCGAAACCAACAGACAAAAAGAAGATTATGGTGCTGGGCGGCGGTCCCAACCGGATCGGCCAGGGCATTGAGTTTGACTATTGCTGCGTGCAGGCGGCACTGGCCATGCGTGCGGCGGGTTATGAAACCATCATGGTCAACTGTAACCCGGAAACAGTCTCCACGGATTACGATACTTCTGATCGTCTGTATTTTGAACCACTCACACTGGAAGATGTGCTGGAAATTATCGACCTTGAAAAACCCTTTGGCGTGATTGTTCAATATGGCGGACAGACACCGTTAAAACTCGCGCGGCCATTGGAGGCCGCCGGGGCGCCGATCATCGGGACTACACCGGATTCGATCGATATGGCTGAAGACCGCGAACGTTTCCAGAAATTGTTGGTGGAGCTTAATCTGAAACAACCGCCGAACCGTACTGCACGGGATCCGGAACAGGCGGTAAGACTCGCCGGTGAAATTGGTTATCCATTGGTAGTCAGGCCATCTTATGTGCTGGGTGGCCGCGCCATGGAGATCGTTTATGACAAGGAGGAATTACGCACCTATATGCGGTATGCCGTCGCTGTTTCCAATGAATCGCCGGTTTTGCTGGACCGGTTTTTGCGCGATGCAATTGAAGTCGATGTCGATGCGATCGCCGACGGCACTGACGTTGTCATTGGCGGCATCATGGAACATATCGAACAGGCCGGGGTGCACTCGGGTGATTCCGCCTGCTCTTTACCGCCTTACAGTCTCAGTATGGACATCCAGCGGCGTATTGCTGATCAGGTAAGCGCCTTGGCGAAGAAGCTGAATGTAGTTGGCCTGATGAATACGCAATTTGCTATCCAGGGAAATGATATCTTTGTACTGGAAGTCAATCCCAGGGCTTCAAGGACCGTGCCGTTTGTGTCCAAGGCGACTGGTGTTTCGCTGGCGTGGGTCGCTGCAAACTGTATGGTGGGCCGGAGTCTGGCTGAGCAGGGTATAATCACCGTGAAGGTCCCGCCTTATTTCTCAGTCAAGGAATCTGTGTTTCCCTTTATCAAATTCCCCGGAGTTGATTCCTTGCTGGGACCGGAAATGAAATCAACTGGAGAAGTGATGGGTGTCGGGCGCAGCTTTGCCGAGGCCTTTGCCAAGGCACAGTTTGGTGCCGGCGAGATCATTCCCCGTTCCGGACTGGTTTTTATCAGTGTGCGCGATGAAGACAAGAAACAGGCGGTTATGATTGGGCGTGAGTTATTACGGTTGGGATTTTCGTTGTGTGCGACAGATGGTACAGCGAAGACCTTAAGGGAAGCCGGGCTGGAGTGTCAGAGGGTAAACAAGGTGCGGGAAGGCCAACCGCATATTGTAGATATGTTGAAAAATGATGAAATTGATCTCATAGTGAATACGACAGAAGATAAACAGGCGATTGCGGATTCCTATTCCATCCGCCGCACGGCTCTGCAACACAAGGTGTTTTATACTACCACCATGGCCGGCGCGACTGCGACGGTACTGGCCTTGAAGCAGAATGATTCCGGAGAAGTTAACCGGTTACAGGATTTACACGGGGAAATATCATGAGCAAACCACCCATCACGGCCAGGGGCGCACAGCGTCTGCGTGAACAACTGAAGGAACTGAAGTCCGTTGATCGGCCGCGTATTACAAAGGCGATTGCCGAGGCCCGGGCCCATGGTGATTTGAGTGAAAACGCCGAATACCATGCAGCGCGTGAACAACAGAGTTTTCTTGAAGGCCGCATTGCAGCGATAGAAACCGCACTGGCCGATGCCCAGATTATTGATATCTCCTCACTGAATACTGATGGCAAGGTGGTATTTGGTGCCACCATAGGCTTGACGAATCTCGCCAATAATGAGGAAGTGACCTATCAGATCGTTGGTGAAATGGAAGCAGATATTGAAAAAATGTTGATCTCCATTACTTCTCCAATTGCGCGAGCACTCATTGGCAAACAGGAGGGTGATGTGGTTGAAGTCAAGGCGCCGGGTGGCACGGTGGAATATGAGATACTGGAAGTACGCTATGAATAATCCATTCCCGGAATTCAGAATCCAGAATTCAAAATACAATAATAAGAGTTTAGGAGTTGGTATTCTGACTTCTGTCTCCTGACTTCTGGATACCAATGGCCAAACGTCCCGGCAGCACCCGCTGGTTACAACGGCAGCAAAGAGATCCCTACGTCAAGCAGGCGCGGCAGTCTGATTACCGCTCCCGTGCCGTTTACAAGCTTAAGGAGATCGATGCAAAAGACCACCTTTTCCATAAAGGCCAGACTGTCATTGATCTGGGTGCAGCGCCCGGGAGTTGGTCACAATATGTTGCCCAGCGTGTAGGACCACAGGGGAAAGTGATTGCGATCGATATCCTGCCTGTGGATAGTATGGATAACGTATTGTTTATCATGGGAGATTTCACAGAGCAGGCAATTTATGGACAGTGCCTGCATAGCCTGGACGGAAACAAGGCAGACCTTGTAATCTCCGATATGGCCCCCAATATATCCGGTATCAAGTCCAGCGATCTGGCCCGCAGCATGACTCTTGCCGAAACAGCCAGGGATCTTGCCTGCCAGGTGCTACGCCCCGGTGGTGATTTACTGATCAAGATTTTTGAAGGTGAGGGTGTTACTGAATTCCGGCAGGGCCTGAAGGAACATTTCCGGCAGATTCTGACTCGAAAACCTAGGGCCTCCCGTAACAATTCACGTGAATTTTACATTCTGGCACGTTCCTTCAGGTGCTAGATGATAAGAGTTAGTGCTATAGTGAACATAATGATTATGCAATTTAAACGAGGTATTTGAATTGAACGAAACCGCAAGAACCCTGATCCTGATGGTGGTCATTACACTGGTATTAATGCTGGTGTTCAAGAACATGTCCACGCCCATGGTCAGTCCTATCGCCTATTCAACGTTCATCAGTGAAGTGAAGAGCGGTACCGTGAAAAAAGTGACCATGGAGGGTAATACCATCACCGGAAAACGCACTGATGACTCACGGTTCAAGACGTATAACCCGGAGACCAGTAATGATGCGCTTATCGGCACCTTGCTGGAGCATAAGGTCGAGATTGAAGGGGCAGAGCCGCGCAACTCACTCTGGGCGCATGCGCTGATCTCGTGGTTCCCCATTTTATTGCTGCTCGGCATCTGGATCTATTTCATGCGCCAGATGCAGGGCGGTGGCGGCCGTGGCGCACTTTCTTTCGGCAAAAGCCGCGCGCGCCTGGTAGGAGAAGATCAGGTCAAGGTGACGTTTAATGATGTCGCCGGTGTGGAAGAAGCCAAGGCAGAGGTCGGTGAACTTGTCGAATTCCTGCGTGACCCGGGTAAATTTCAGAAACTCGGCGGCAAGATCCCGCGTGGTGTATTGATGGTGGGTTTACCCGGTACCGGCAAAACACTCCTGGCCAAGGCCATCGCCGGCGAAGCCAAGGTCCCGTTCTTTACTATATCCGGTTCTGATTTTGTCGAGATGTTTGTGGGTGTTGGTGCGTCCCGTGTGCGTGATATGTTCGAGCAGGCCAAGAAACACGCGCCGTGCATTATCTTCATCGACGAGATTGACGCGGTAGGCCGGCATCGTGGCGCCGGTCTCGGCGGTGGCCATGATGAACGCGAACAAACATTAAATCAGCTGTTGGTAGAAATGGATGGCTTTGAAGGTAATGAAGGTGTCATCATCATTGCCGCAACCAACCGTCCGGATGTGCTGGATCCGGCGTTATTACGGCCGGGCCGTTTTGACCGGCAGGTGGTCGTGCCATTACCGGACATCCGTGGCCGTGAGCAAATCCTCAAGGTGCACATGCGCAAAGTCCCGCTTTCTGATGATGTGAAGCCTGCGATTATCGCCCGTGGTACCCCGGGTTTTTCAGGCGCCGATCTTTCCAACCTGGTGAATGAAGCAGCACTGTTTGCTGCCCGCAGCAATAAGAAACATGTTGATATGGATGATTTCGAACGGGCCAAGGACAAGATCATGATGGGTGCTGAACGCCGTTCCATGGTCATGAGCGAGAAAGATAAAAAACTGACCGCTTACCACGAAGCAGGCCATGCGATTATTGGCCGGCTGGTTCCGTCCCACGATCCGGTCTACAAGGTCACGATTATCCCGCGTGGCCGGGCATTGGGTGTCACCATGTTTCTGCCTGAAGAAGACCGATACAGTCAGAGCAAGGAACAACTGGAGAGTATGATCTCGTCCATGTTTGGCGGGCGTATCGCGGAGCAATTGATTTTCGGCAAGGACCATGTCACCACCGGTGCCAGTAATGATATTGAACGTGCGACCCTGATTGCGCGCAATATGGTCACACGCTGGGGCCTGTCGGAAAAACTCGGACCGCTCACTTACAGTGAAGAGCAGGAGGAAGTCTTCCTCGGACATTCGGTGACCAAGCACAAGGCCGTTTCGGATGAGACTGCCCATATGATCGATGAGGAAATCAAACACATCATTGATCGCAACTACAAGCGTGCCGAGAAATTATTGAAAGACAATCTGGATAAATTGCACATGATGGCAGAGGCGTTGATCAAGTATGAGACCATCAATGCTGATCAGATCAATGAAATCATGCAGGGGAAGATACCGTCTCCACCAGCGGATTGGGATGACGGCGACTCCGGTACCGTGGCCAAGGTCAATGATTCCGATACGGCAAAGCGGGCAGATGCCCCCCGGGGCGAACCACCAGCAAAACCGGCGTAATCTGCCGTTATTCGTATCTCGTGAAGCGACTCCCGATAATCGTTTAGCGAGATGCGGGATACCAGATACGCTGCACGCATCATGACTAAAGAACGTAAATACTTCGGCACTGATGGTATTCGTGGGCGTGTCGGTGAACCGCCCATCACACCTGATTTTGTCATGAAGCTGGGCTGGGCCGCAGGCCGCATCCTGGCCAGTATGGGCAAGGGTCCGGTACTGATCGGGAAGGACACTCGCGTCTCCGGCTATATGTTTGAATCCGCACTGGAAGCCGGTCTTTCCGCTGCCGGTGTGGATATTCGTTTGCTGGGTCCCATGCCCACACCGGGCATCGCCTTTCTTGCACAGAATACCCGCGCCCAGGCCGGTATTGTCATCAGCGCATCACATAACCCCTATCAGGATAATGGCATAAAGTTTTTTTCAGGTGACGGCAAAAAACTGGCCGATGAAATTGAGCTTGCTATTGAAAAAGAACTCGATCAACCATTCAAGGTGGTCAACTCCGATCAGTTGGGCAAGGTCAGGCGCATGAACGATGCCCCCAGGCGCTATATTGAATTCTGCAAGACCCGGATCGAGCCACTGTTAAATCTCGGTGGACTCAAGCTGGTTATCGATTGTGCTCACGGAGCAACCTACCATATAGCACCGAATGTGTTTGAAGAACTTGGGGCAAATATCAGCACGATAGGTATCAATCCTGACGGATTTAATATCAATCATGAGGTTGGTGCAACCAGCCCGGAAAAATTAAGGCAACAGGTCATAAACACAGGTGCAGATGCGGGCATAGCCTTCGATGGTGATGGTGACAGGCTGATTATGGTGGACCATCAAGGTGAGATCATTGATGGTGATGAAATTCTGTATATCATCGCGCGCGCTAGACCCAACGTACTGAATGGCGCAATCGTTGGGACCGTTATGAGCAACCTCGGACTTGAAGAAGCCATACACGCATTAAACCTGGGATTTCTGCGGACCAGTGTGGGTGATCGTTACGTCATGGAAAAACTCTATCAGGATAATCTCATTCTGGGCGGTGAAACCTCCGGACATATCATCAATCTGCATAAAACCACCACCGGTGACGGGATTATTTCCGCGTTACAGGTGCTGGAAGCGATGATCAGAAGTGGCAAATCCCTGCATGAACTTAAAGCCGGTTTAGTGAAATACCCGCAGAAGATGATTAACGTGAGCATGCACAGGCGTATCGATCCATTGCAGTTGGACGGGATTCCGGATGTGATCGGGAACGCCGAGGACCAACTCGGTGAGCATGGACGTGTCCTGATCAGGACTTCCGGAACAGAACCCGTCATCCGGGTCATGGTTGAAGGGCCGGATGAATCACAGGTCAGTCAAATAGTCAGGCAACTTGCTGATGAGATTGAAACTGCCGTGGCAAGGGCTGCCTGAAGCAAATTCCGATAGTCTGGATTATGAGTCTCCGGTAAAGAGTGTAACCCTGTTACGCCCTGCATGTTTGCTTGCATACAACGCCTGATCTGTCTTGCGCAGGAGTTCCATACTGTTATCCGCCTGTTGCGGAAAGCTGGCTATGCCGATACTGACAGTAGACCTGATTTGCTGGCCGTCCATATCGAACGCAGTATTGTCTACTGCTTTTCTTATCCGCTCACCGGCCTCCATAGCCTTGTCCTGGCCTGTTTCGGGCAGCAAGGCAATAAATTCATCACCCCCGTATCTGGCCAGGGTATCTGATTCCCTGAGGCATGTCTGGATGGTGGTTGCCATGGCCCGGATAAGACGATCCCCAGCTTCATGGCCATACTTGTCATTAATCGCCTTGAGGTTATCCGCATCTATCATGAGCATGGAAAATACACGTTGATAGCGGATTGATTTTTTGATCTCCAGTGCCAGGGTATTGTTGAATGCCCTGATGTTATCCAGGCCGGTCAGTTCATCTGTTTCAGACAGATGTTTGAACATCTTTCTGGCGTATTGCAAGTCCGCGGACAGCATGGTTGTGAGATAGGCGATCAGTAGGTATGGAGAAAATATCGTCATCAGCCGTCCGAAGTTCTGCAAGGAAAAGGTTATATCCGAATAAACCGGATGGCCCAGATAAATATAGACAGAGGTGATCAGCACAAGGATCAACAGGGTCGTGAGTTTCCCCATGGCAAGGCCACTGGTAATGATGACCAGCAGATAAAGATTCAGTAGAGGACTGTCTATTTTCCCGGTATGCCAGAGGACGAAAGTAATGAAGCCGATCATTACCCAGATTTCAATGGCCAGTTTCCAGCGGGTTTCCCGTTCATAAAAGTTCAGGTATCGGAAGGCCAGCACAAAGCCGGCAAAGAACAGACAGGATTTGATAACCAGCCATTTATCTTCTATGTAATTACCGGGGACAACGGCGTAGAGAATTACGAGAATCAGCAATAACCACTCAAGCTCTGCAACACTGCGCGAGAAACCCTTGAGTTCAAGTTGCTCGACATTCATCTGGCCGGCAACATCGATTTTCCCGAAGATATTTATCAGGGATTGCCTGAAAGATTGTTTTTTATTTTCATCACGTTATATCCGGATAGCAGACCACAGAAAACCTAGAGATCACGCAAAAGCTCATTGATCCCGACCTTGCCGCGGGTCTTTTCATCGACCTGTTTGACGATGACCGCACAGTATAGACTGTATTTGCCGTCACTGGAGGGCAGGTTGCCGGAAACAACGACAGAACCAGGCGGAATTTTTCCATAACTGATTTCCCCCGTCTCACGATTATAAATGCGCGTGCTCTGGCCGATATACACACCCATGGAGATCACGGAACCTTCACCGACAATAACACCTTCAACAACTTCCGAGCGGGCGCCGATAAAACAATTATCTTCAATAATAGTCGGGTTGGCCTGCAGTGGCTCCAGCACGCCACCAATACCCACGCCACCGGAAAGATGTACATTTTTGCCGATCTGCGCGCAGGAACCGACAGTCACCCAGGTATCGACCATGGTGCCCGAGTCCACATAGGCGCCGATATTCACAAAACTTGGCATCAGCACGACATTCGGCGCGATATAACACCCACGTCTGGCAGTGGCGGGTGGCACGACACGGACGCCGAACTTTTCAAAATCCACCTTGCCACGGCCGGAAAATTTGCTGGGCACCTTGTCGAAATAATTGGTGTGGCCGCCTTCTATTACCTTGTTGGATTCCAGAATAAAGGAGAGCAGTACGGCTTTTTTCAGCCATTGATGAACAACCCAGTTACCATCTATCTTTTCCGCGACCCGCACCTTGCCCAGATCCAGGCCGGTTAATACTTGCTGTACGGCATCTTTTAATTCCCAACTGGCAGTCGCCAAGGTCAGGTTTTTCCTGTTTTCATATCCTTCATTGATGATGGCTTCAAACTTGTTCATTTTAATTTCCTGTTGATAGAGTATGGATTTGGTCACGAATCCTGACAGCCGCCTCAACACATTCCTCCAGGGATGCCACCAGGGCAATCCGTAATCTGTTATCTCCCGGGTTTATATCATTGGCCGTGCGTGAAAGAAAACTGCCCGGCAGTACGGTCACATTGTGCTTGGAAAACAGTTGTTGTGTAAACATCTGATCAGAGATTGGTACTTCAGGCCACAGATAGAACCCGGCTTCAGGGCATTGCACGTTCATCACCGGGGCAAGAATCTCAAATACTGCAGCAAATTTTTCACGATATAATTTTCTGTTGAGTACCACGTGGGGCTCATCCCGCCAGGCTGCAATGCTGGCCGCCTGTGTAAAACCCGGCATGGCACAACCGTGATAAGTGCGGTATTTGAAAAATGACGCTATCAGCGCCTGATCACCGGCAACAAAACCGGAACGCAGTCCCGGGACATTGGACCGTTTGGACAGGCTGTGAAAAACGATGCAACGGCGGAAATCATCACGGCCTGCTTCAGCAGCGGCCTGAAGCAATCCGATTGGAGGACGGTCTTCATCAAGGTATATCTCGGAATAACATTCATCCGAGGCAATGATGAAATCATGTTTGTCCGCAAGATCCAGCAGTTGTGCAAGCGTTGCCCGATCCAGTACGGTCCCGGTAGGATTGCCCGGTGTGCAGATATAGACCAACTGACAATCGTTCCATGTGTCCGCCGTGACAGAGGCAAAATCCGGGACAAAATTATTTTCAGCAGTACAGTTTACAAAAACAGGTCGCGCCCCGGCGAGCAGGGCAGCGCCTTCATAGATTTGATAGAACGGATTGGGTGAGATCACAACCGGATTGGACTTTCTCGGATCAACAATGCATTGGGCAAAGGCAAACAAGGCCTCGCGGGTGCCATTTACCGGCAGGATATGTTTGTCCGGATGTATGCTGTTTTCAGGCAGTCTGAAGCGTTTACACAGCCAGCCAGCTATGGCCCCCCGTAATTTTTCCTGGCCACGGGTTTTCGGATATACAGCCGTTGATGACAAATGCGTCATGATTTCATCCAGTATAAAATCCGGCGTTTTGTGTTTGGGTTCACCGATGGAGAGGTCTATTGCTGATTTGCCTGCCGGTGGTGATAAACCCTGTTTGAGTTGGGCCAGCTTTTCAAATGGGTACGGTTGTAAAGAGGCAAGACCAGGATTCATCTTTTTTAATTATTCTTTCAGGGAAACCGCTAGTATAGGCCATCTGTTTATGCCAACCAAAAATCCTCATGCTTTTCTCCCTGTTATCAGTTGCCTGATTGCAGCTACCTTATGGGGATTACTCTGGTATCCCTTGCGGCTCATGGAAGAGATGGGTGTATCGGGTCTTTGGACTTCAGTGTTGATATACACTGCCACGTTAATACCCCTGTTGCCAGTGCTCTGGATAAACCGTTCCGGAATCATGCAGCAGCCACTGGCCCTGCTCCTGATTGGTATCACAGCCGGCTGGGCAAACCTCGGGTTTATACTGGCCCTGCTCGAGGGCAATGTCGTCCGGGTGCTCTTGCTGTTTTATCTCTCACCTATCTGGACAGTGTTGCTGGGTAAATTCCTGTTAAAAGAACACTTGTCAAACCTGGCATGGCTCTCGATAGCCATGGCGATGTCCGGGGCCGGTATTATGCTGTGGCAGCCCGGTTCCGGAATTCTGCTGCCAACCAATGTGGCTGATATCCTGGCCATTACTGCCGGTTTTGCCTTTGCCATTATGAATGTCCTGGTACGCAAGACCGGCGCTATCCCGATAGTGCTGAAAATGGGCCCGGCCTGCCTGGGTGTACTTTTCCTGGCCGCTATCGGTATTTTTGTCATGCAACCGCCTGCACCGGTGTTCACCCCTGCGACACTGGGTTTTGCCATGGGTGTTGGTAGTATCGGTATGCTGGTCATGACCTACACTGCCCAATATGGTGTGACGCATCTGCCGGTGCATCGATCAGCGGTGATATTTTTGTTTGAAATCGTAGCCGGTGCTGTATCAGCAGCCTTGTTAACGAACGAAATTGTGACTATCAGGGAATGGGCAGGTGGATTGCTGGTGGTGCTGGCAGCATGGATAACGGCAATGGATTCTTTACAACCGGTTGCCTCCTCGAACAAGTCCTCAAGTTGAGGTATGCTGTGCAGCCTTTTTATGTACAGGAAGTACGGTATGCCGCAGGTGCAGGACGACATACAGGGATGTATTAGTGTCGCGTAAAGCAGGATGCTGACAGCGACTGCACACGACTGCAAGGATGCAGGAGGTAGGGCGACGCAGGAAGCCAAAGCCGAGGAGCGGCGATTTACATGGACGTAATGGTCGAAAAATTGTTCCTGACATTTATGTACAGGAGGTACGGGTCGAAAAATTGTTCCTTACATTTTCGACACTTCCGCCATCCATGGCGGTCGTATTCCGCGGGTGCAGGACGACATACAGGGATGTATTAGTGTCGCATGAAGCGGGATGCTGATAGCGACTGCGCGGGACGCCTACAGGGAAGTACGACCACATGGACGTGGGAGGTAGAACAATGCCTGGAGCAATTGTCGAGGTGGTACGATTCCATGGATGGAATCGGTACGACCCCATGGACGGGGGAGGTAGAACCGCGTCGGGAACAGCGGTCGAGAGTCGCGTCTGGAACAGAGACCGGGACAACGTCTGGAACAAGTTGTCGAGCGGCGGTAGATTAATTGTTTTTCTGGAAGTGGAAATACCCGGTGAGCAAAAAAATCCTGATTCTGCCCGGTGATGGTATCGGCCCTGAGATCGTTGCCGAGGCTGAAAAAATACTGCATGCATTAATCCAGAGGCATGATCTTGATCTTGCGATCGAACATGGTCTTATTGGTGGCAGTGCTGTGGATGCCGCGGGTTCACCTTTGCCTGCTGAAACTTTGGAAAAAGCAAAAGCCAGTGATGCAATATTACTTGGAGCAGTCGGTGGCCCGAAATGGGAAAACATCGAACGGGCCCTCAGGCCGGAACGTGGTCTGCTGGCTATCCGCGCTGGTCTGGGTTTGTATGCGAATCTCAGGCCGGCATTGCTTTACGAGGAACTGGCGGATGCGTCGACATTAAAACCGGAGGTTGTCTCCGGTCTGGATATCATGATTGTGCGTGAGCTGACCGGGGGTATTTATTTTGGTCAACCGCGCGGGATCAAGACAAGAGAAGACGGACAGAGAGAAGGGTTTAATACGCTGGTCTACAGTGAATCCGAGATCGAACGGATTGCCCGTGTGGCATTTACTATTGCTCAAAAACGCAACCGCAAGGTGTGTTCTGTCGACAAGGCGAACGTGCTTGAGGCGACGGAACTCTGGCGGGAAGTGGTAACAAAAGTGGCTGCAGATTATCCGGATGTCTCACTTCAGCATATGTACGTTGATAACGCCGCCATGCAACTGGTGCGTCAACCAAAACAGTTTGATGTTATTGTTACCGAGAACATGTTTGGCGATATCCTGTCTGATCTGGCATCCATGCTGACAGGTTCGATTGGTATGTTGCCTTCTGCCTCGATCAATGAGACCGGGCAGGGTATCTATGAGCCCATACATGGTTCTGCACCGGATATCGCCGGACAGAACAAGGCCAACCCGCTCGCCACTATTTTGTCTGTGGCAATGATGTTGCGTTATTCGCTCAACCAACCGGAACAAGCGGCACGTGTTGAAACTGCGGTGAGAAAAGTTTTGAAAGATGGGGTAAGAACGGCGGACATCTGTACGCCGGGTATGCGCAGTGTATCGACCTCTGAGATGGGTGATGCGGTTCTTGCGGCACTCAGTTAGTAATTTAGTCATAGTGAATCATTGTTGATGAAATTGAAATTTACAAATCTGGAGAAATATGAGTAGAAAATTCAATGTAGCAGTGGCTGGTGCCACCGGTGCTGTTGGTAAAACCATGTTGTCCATATTGGCACAACGGAAATTTCCCGTAGACAGAATCTATGCCCTGGCCAGCAGCCGGTCTGTCGGCAAGACCGTACAATTTGGTAACAAGGAAATCGCTGTAGAAGAACTCGAGTCCTTTGATTTCAAGGATGTTCATATTGGCCTGTTTTCGGCCGGTGCCTCGGTGTCTGACATTCACGCCCCGCGTGCGGCAGCGGCAGGCTGTATTGTGATCGATAATACCTCACGTTTCCGTTATGACGCTGATATCCCGCTGGTCGTCCCGGAGGTCAATCCACATGCCATCGCGCAATACAAAAACAGAGGCATCATCGCCAATCCGAACTGTTCCACCATCCAGATGGTGGTGGCATTGAAGCCCATTTACGATGCGGTGGGAATTGAGCGGATTAATGTCTGTACCTACCAGGCGGTGTCCGGCACCGGCATGAAGGCTGTTAATGAACTTGCTCAACAGACAGCGGCACTGCTGAATGGCAAGCCGGTTGAGATTAAGGTTTACCCCAAACAGATTGCCTTCAACGCCTTGCCCCACATCGATGTTTTCCAGGATAACGGTTATACCAAGGAAGAGATGAAGATGGTGTGGGAGACACGGAAGATCCTTGAAGACGATAATATCCTGGTTAATCCGACAGCGGTGAGGGTCCCGGTGTTCTATGGCCACTCAGAGGCATTGCACATTGAAACGAGGGAAAAACTGGGCGCTGATCAGGCCAGAAAATTGCTTGAAAAGGCCAGTGGGGTAATTGTGGTTGACGAGCGTGCCAATGGTGGTTATCCGACTGCAGTGACCGAGGCCGCCGGGCAGGATCCGGTCTTTGTGGGCCGGATCCGGGAGGATATCTCTCATCCCAGGGGTCTTAACCTGTGGGTGGTGTCCGATAATGTCCGTAAAGGGGCCGCATTAAATAGTGTTCAAATCGCTGAAATTTTGGTAAAAGACTACTTATAAACTATAGTTAAAGAGATATTGTAAAGAACATTCGCAGGTTTTTAACATAACCAAAGTGGCGTAGTTTGGCCCAAAATTGGCCGATCTTTAATGCATTAGAGTTCAATTGAGTCGGGATATACCTTAAGCGTTATTTATAGTGCTGCAACTACTAACTAATTGAAAATTAAAGTTTTCTGGATGCAACATGAATAAAAAACTGTTGATTATGACTCTTGGGATGCTTTTATCTGCCGCCCATCCAGCAGCTTATGCCCTGGGTATTTCAGAAATAAAGCTTAATTCGTCGTTAAATCAATCACTTGATGCAACAGTCGAGGTCCTCTCTGCCACGCTTGAGGAGTTGAATAGTTTGAATGTTTCAGTGTCAAGGTTGTCCGGGCAGGCTGCTGGTTTGTATCACTGGCCAGAGGTACAGATCGAACTTGTGCGTGTAGATGACGGTAAAAGCTATCTGAGGTTAACCAGTAAGAATTCAATCCGTGAACCTGTTCTGAATTTTTTACTGGAACTGAAATGGGCCACAGGCCACTTAAAGCGTGAATATTCTTTGTTAATTAATCCGCATTTATAAGAGTAGACGTTTCGGCCGGGGATTTAAGGAATGAGATTGAGACTGCAGTTATTTTTACTGATTACATTTGCTCCTGCGCTTGTACACGCTTTGGGACTGGGTAAGCTGGATCTTGATTCCGCACTTAATGAACCCTTTGAAGCCCGGATTGAACTGCTTTCAGCAACTATAGAAGAACTTGACAGCCTGAATGTAAGACTGGCTGATGAGGCTGCATTCAGCCGTGCCGGTATCCCCAGATTAAATATCCTCAGAGATCTGAATTTTGTTCTAAAAGAGACGGATTCAGGCTCAGATTATATCCGTATTTACAGTAATGAGCCCATTCGTGAACCCTTCCTGAATTTTCTGCTGGAAGTGAGCTGGTCCAAAGGCCGCCTGTACCGGGAATATACCGTGTTACTGGACCCACCCATCTATGCCAGCCCCGAAAAACAGAAAAGACTGACACAGTCTGCCCCGGTAGAAAGCACAACAGGCACAATTGTCCGGGACATAAAAGACAATCAGGTTGTTTATGCTCCTGAATATAAACCAGCCAGAAGTGTTCCATCTGCCGCGCCGCCAATATCAAGACCTATCGCTTACGATGGTGGGGATTATGGTCCCACAGTGACAGGAGATACCCTTTGGTCAATCGCAAGCGCTATGCGTCCAGACAGCTCTGTGAGTGTGCAGCAGATAATGATTGCCCTGCTGCGGGCAAACCCCGAGGCCTTTATTAATGGCAATATCAACGGACTAAAACGTGGACAAATTCTGAATTTACCGGACCCATCCGAGCTACGTTCACTCACCAGGGATGAGGCATTTGCACAGGCCCTACTGCAAAACAGATTATGGGAAGAGGCACGTGGTGCCCTGGCTACAGCTGTCACACCAAGACCAGAAACTGTGATCAGCGAGGAGGTGGCAACTCCGGAAATCGTAGTCACTCCTGAAATTGCCCCGGTTGTTGTTCCTCCGGAAGGAGAACCGGAACTACGCCTGGTAGCACCGGCTGAAGAAGGTGGGGGTATAGCAGGAGCCACTGAGCCCAGTAGTGAACAACTGGCAAACGAACTGGCGCTGGTTAGTGAATCGCTTGAAGCATTAACACTGGAAAACGCCGAACTTAAGGACAAACTTTCCGAAACAGAGGCGATCGTTGATGACCTGAAGCGTCTGATTGTGCTCAAGGAAAGTGAACTGGCAGCCCTGCAACAACAGATAGCGGCTGAAGAAGCAGCGAAAGCTGCTATTGCAGAGGAACAGGCAGCTGTGGCTGAAGCGCCAGAACCGGAAGAACCTGTGCAAGTAGCGGAAGCTGAAGTAACAACTGCGGAGGAGTCACCGGTACAGGAAGAGGATGAAACAGTTGCAGGAGAGGCAGTTGATACAACAGTAGATACCGCCGCTACTTCATTTATCCCTTCTGCCCTGACGGGAATAATTGACATTATCAGGAGCAATCTCACCTATGTGGGCGCAGTTCTGGGAGGATTGCTGCTGGTTGGCCTGGGGGTTGCTTTTGTCAAACGCCGTCAGAGTGAGTCTGCAATAGAGATCCCGCAAAACGCCTTCCCCAATTTCGACGATTTTGCGGATCAGCCACGGGATTCTCATTTGGAAGATGCAACCGATCTCAGCACGGCGCTGGTGGATTCCGAGGCCATAACAATTCTGCCCGGTTCAGAAGATGAAACAGGTGAGCTGGAATTTGAAAAACAGGACGCCACGAAGGTTATATCACCGCAGGTAGTAAAACAGGCGCCTGCGCCTGAAGAGGAAGAAGATCCATTTACTGAGATCAATTATTTCCTGGCCTATGAGCAATATGATCAGGCCGAAGAACTGGTCAAGAAAATAATCGCAAAAGATCCTGATAATCTTGAAAACCATACCAAGTTACTCGAGGTATATTATGCAGCCAACAACAAAAAAGGATACGAAAAGGCTGCGCGGGTTCTGCACGATAAGGTTCGCGGGAAGGGTGACTACTGGAAGATGGCTGTTGCCATGTGGCGGGAAATTTCTCCAAACCGCGCATTATTTGCGGAATCTGAAGGTGATGAACAGGATACCGGTGCCGCCGCCAGCGGTGGAGGCATAGTCAATATTGCCGGTGATGAAAGTGCAACCACTGCTGGTCTGGATTTCGATCTGGATACAACCTCCAGTGGTGCCGATGTTCTTGATATGGCCGCTGTTGATGACAGTGGAGACGGAGACATACTGGATGTCACTGCTGCGATTGATATGGACGATGAAGCAGCACTTGATGTGACTGCCGCGACTGATGATGAAAGTGCCGGGGACGAAGTCGCCCTGGCAGAATCCAAATCCGCGGATGATAATTCGCTCGACTTTTCATTTGACCTGGAGGAAGACGAGAAGCCGGAAAAATCCTCTGTGGACGCACTGGACATCTCACTGGATATATCGCAGGCAGAAGATGTGGGCGCAGTGGCAGATGACAACGCACTGGATTTCTCGTTTGACCTGGAAGAAGACAAAAAGCCGGAAGAACCCTCCGCGGACGCGCTGGACATTTCACTGGATATATCGCAGGCAGAAGATGAGGGCGCGGTGACTGATGACAACGCACTGGATTTCTCGTTTGATCTGGAGCAAGACGAAAAGAAACATGAATCTGCCCCCGATGTCCTGGATACGTCATTTAATGTCACTGATGATGAAAAAACCGGGACTGCTGATCTGCTTGATGTCACTTCAGGCATCAGTCTTTATGATGAAGATGAATCTCTGGAGATTGAAACTGGTACAAAAGAGCAGTCCGGCGATGATTTGCTTGATGTTACAAAGACCAGGAACTTTGAGCCGGATAGTGATGCGGATCTTCTTGATGTTACCGCCGCAACGAGTGCCAGTATGGATGCGGACGAGTTGCTCGATAACACCAAAGCCGGCGTAGTAAGAGATGCAGATGATAATCTGCTTGATTTTGAATTGTCACCAGATGATGCCAGTGAGAATGATGTGAATGAGCAAGATATGACCTTTGCAGGTTTTGATATTACATCAGGCCAGGACAGCTCGAACCTCGGGATTGATTTTAATCTTGATACTGATGACGCGCCTGATGTACTGCCTGAAATCGATATGGAAGGTACCATGCAGATACCAAAGCGTGCTGCGCTGGATTCAGATATAGAGACAGAGGACGAAGCACCATCGGGGAATGAATTTGAATTCGTGATAGACGAACAGGATGATGACGCTGATCATACTATTATGGTGCCACGTTCCGCCGGTACTGCCCAGCAAACCGAAGAAGATGAAATTGCCAGTCAGCTGGATCTGGCCAAGGCCTATGTTGAACTTGGAGATTCAGATAATGCAAAGACCATACTGAATGAAATCATAGCTGCTGGAAATGATGAACAACGTCAGCAAGCCCAGGAGTTACTGGGTCAGATTTAATTCTGTCAATATCCACATCTTGTTACATCGATAACAAAGCTCAACATCATTATTCAACCATCACCAGCGGATTACGCAAAGGTGTTTTCATTCTGTCAGGTGTTCATATATGAAAATTGTCCTGGGTCTGGAATACTCCGGTACACAATATTCAGGCTGGCAACGGCAGAAACATGCCAGATCAATTCAACAACATGTTGAAGAGGCATTGTCCAGGGTTGCGGATCAGACAGTAATAGTCCAATGCGCCGGACGCACGGACACCGGGGTACATGCGCTGCATCAGGTTATACATTTTGAAACGGATGCCGTGCGTGAAATGCGTTCCTGGGTGTTAGGAGGTAATGTGAACCTTCCGCAGGATATCAGCATCCTGTGGGTGCAACCTGCCGCTGATGATTTTCATGCCCGCTTCTCGGCTACGGGCCGCAGCTATCGTTATATTATTCTGAACCGGTCTGCGCGGCCGGGCATATACAATCACAGAGTGACCTGGGAGTGCCGATCGCTGGATGAACACAGAATGCAGCAGGCCGCGGATTGTCTTATCGGGGAACATGATTTCACCTCATACCGTGCGGTTGATTGCCAGTCCAACAGTCCAGTGCGCAGAGTGCGGCAACTGGATGTGAACAGACAGGGCGACACTGTGGTTATTAATATAGAGGCCAATGCCTTTCTGCATCATATGGTCAGGAATATTGCGGGCGTTTTGATGGAAATCGGAACGGGCAAGGCGCCCGTTGAATGGTCGCAGCAGGTATTGGCGGCCAGGGACAGGACGCTGGGGGGTGTCACAGCAGCACCGGACGGTTTATATCTTATGAATGTCACTTATCCGGAAAAATTCAATATTCCTGTTCTGGCGGAATTTAACCCTCTGGTGGTTACACGGTAATACCATCAAATCTGGTAAAATTATTTTTTAATTAAACAGGTTTATCCGGTGAAGAAGTTATCTGAAAGTCCTGAATATGCAAGGGTAAGGGTAAAGATCTGCGGCATTACCCGTCCGCGGGATGCCCTGGCAGCCGCATATCTGGGGGTTGATGCCATCGGTCTGGTTTTTTATCCGGCCAGCCCGCGGGCTGTCACTACCCAGGCAGCTTGTGCAATTGTTGATGTTTTACCCCCGTTTGTATGCAAGGTGGGTTTATTCGTTAATGCAGCACCTGATGAAATCACCAGGGTACTGGAAGCGGTTGACCTGGATGCCCTCCAGTTCCATGGCGATGAGGAACCGGAGCTATGCTCGCGTTACTCAAAACCATTTATCAAGGCAGTCAGAATGCAGGATAATGTGAATCTGAAAGCTGCCGCAATCCGTTACGCTGATGCCTCTGCATTATTACTGGATACCTATGTTGAAGGTCTGCACGGCGGGACCGGCCAGGCGTTTGACTGGTCCAGGATACCGGCACATCCCGGCAAACCGTTGATCCTGGCAGGTGGTCTTACTCCGGCAAATGTTGCTGCCGCAATTGAGCAGACCAAACCGTATGCGGTGGATGTCAGCGGTGGTGTAGAATCAGCCAAAGGTATCAAGGACGCAGGGAAAATCGCAGAATTTATTCGAGAGGTCAGAAATGCAAAAATCCGGTCCGGTTAAAGCCGTGGCAGTCACGGCAAATGAAGAAATCAGACTGCCTGATGCCAGGGGCCATTTTGGACCCTATGGTGGAAGATTTGTCGCAGAGACATTAATGGGCCCTCTCGATGAATTGACCTGTGCTTATGAACGTTACCTCAAGGATCCGGAATTTCTTGCCGAGCTTGACAGTGAATTAAAACACTACGTCGGCCGGCCTTCACCTCTTTATCATGCGCAACGCTGGTCGAAAAGACTGGGTGGCGCGCAGATCTATCTTAAACGTGAGGACCTTAATCATACCGGTGCGCACAAGATCAACAATACTGTTGGTCAGGCACTGCTGGCACACCGTATGGGCAAAACCCGGATCATCGCGGAGACTGGCGCTGGCCAGCATGGTGTCGCCAGTGCCACTGTTGCAGCCAAACTGGGACTCGAATGTGTTGTATACATGGGTTCAAAAGACATCAAACGGCAATCCGTCAATGTGTTCAGGATGAAACTGCTGGGCGCAAGAGTGGTTGCAGTCGAGGCCGGATCGAAAACCCTGAAAGATGCCTTGAATGAAGCCATGCGTGACTGGGTCACGAATGTCGATGATACATTTTATATTATCGGTACCGTTGCCGGTCCACATCCCTACCCGGCGATGGTGCGTGATTTCCAGGCGATTATCGGCCGTGAGGCCAGACAGCAATGTTTTGATATGACTGGCCGCCTGCCCGATGCGCTGGTGGCCTGTGTGGGCGGCGGTTCCAATGCCATCGGATTATTTTATCCATTTTTAAATGATAAAAATGTCCAGATGTACGGAGTTGAGGCCGGTGGTGACGGCATAGAAACCGGCCGTCATGCCGCACCACTGAGTGCAGGGAGTCCGGGGGTATTACATGGTAACCGGACTTACCTGATGGAAGATAAAAATGGTCAGATCATAGAGACACATTCAATATCCGCAGGGCTGGATTATCCCGGTGTGGGCCCGGAACATGCCTGGCTGAAGGACACCGGCCGCGCCCGATATGTAGCGATAAATGATGATGAAGCGCTGGCCGCATTTCATAACCTGACCCGCACCGAAGGGATCATGCCGGCGCTGGAATCCAGTCATGCCCTGGCCTATACGGAAAAACTTGCGCCGCAAATGTCCAGAGACGAGATTATTGTTGTCAATCTATCCGGGCGTGGTGACAAGGACATACAGACCGTTGCGACCCGTGAAGGTATCAATTTGTGAGGTATTAACATGAATAACCGGGAAAGATTAATAGAACTGATAGCAGACTATAAACTGGATCGCAGACAGGTCGCCGAACTGGTCAGTGTCAAACGCGAAATGGTAGACCACTGGCTGACATCGAATGAATCAAAAAATCATGAAGAAATACCCGATATGGCGATTGAATTGCTTGAACTGAAACTCAGGCAAATACCGCCATCATGAGAAAACTTAGGGATGTTCTGATCAAGTCACCAGTGGCTACAAGCTGTCATTCTGGCGCAGGCCAGAACCCAGTCAAAACAATTATTTACTGGATGCTGGCCGCTATGGACTTCCTCGGTAACTGTTCCCGACGTTACTCTCGGTCTCCGCTCCCGGCTCGACTCTACCGATTACTTCCCTGTAATCGTACCTCCTACATCCATGTCGTCGTGTCCTCGGCTTTGGCTCCTCGATCGCTGTTCCCGACGCGATTCTACCTCATCCATCCCTGGAGTCGTGCGTTGCTCTACCGCCTATATCCCTATAGGCGTCTTGCGGCATTTCCTACTTCGTGTAGGTCGTTTTCACCAGCATGACGGCAAAGACACTTAATCAGAGGTTCCTTAGTATTAATCTCAAGTAATCATCTGGTTATCTGATCTCTGGTATTCCTTTTAATATCTTCTTTATCGTTGGAACGACAGGCAAAACATTATGGGTCGAATAAAAGATTGTTTTGACAATCTGCACAAGTGCGGTGGCAAGGCACTGGTTCCTTTTATCACCGCCGGTGATCCGGATCTGGAAGTGACCCTGCCATTGATGCAAGCCCTGGTCAGGGGTGGCGCGGACATCATAGAGCTGGGTGTCCCGTTTTCTGATCCGATGGCGGATGGTCCGGTTATTCAACGATCCAGCGAACGTGCCTTGAAACATGCTACCAGTCTGAATGATGTACTGCGTATCGTTGCAGGCTTTCGCAAGGAAAATCAAAAAACACCGGTCATCCTGATGGGTTATCTCAATCCGATAGAGGTGATGGGTTATCAGGTGTTTGCCAAACGGGCAAGTGAGGCCGGTGTAGACGGGGTGCTGTTGGTTGATCTGCCACCCGAAGAGTCAGATGAATTGCAATCAGAACTGAATCGTTATGATCTCAATCAGGTTTTTCTGTTATCACCGACTACCAGTGATGAACGGCTGGCACTGATCTGCTCCAAAGCGAGTGGTTTCCTGTATTATGTCTCGCTCAAGGGAGTTACCGGCAGCAACCGTTTGAATGTTGATGATGTTGCCGAAAAGATCGCACATATACGGAGTAAAACGGGCCTCCCGGTTGGTGTAGGTTTCGGGATCAAGGATGCAGCAACTGCAAAGGCAGTGGCCGGTTTCAGTGACGCAGTCATTGTGGGCAGCGCCCTGGTGGAGCGTATCGCGCAGTTGGGTGAACACAAGGAAAAACTGATTCAGGATGTCACTGCTTATCTTACTGAATTACGTACGGCGATCGATGCACCCTGATCATCCGGAAAACTTGACGGAATTGATACTATGAGTTGGTTCAGAAAGCTTATTCCATCCCGCATTAAGACGACCACTACCTCGAAGAGGACGGTGCCTGAGGGTGTGTGGAGCAAATGTGTTAAATGTAATGCCGTATTGTACCGGGCAGAACTCAACCGTAATCTGGAAGTCTGTCCAAAATGTTCGTATCACATGCGTATACGGGCGCGTGCCAGGCTGGAATATTTTCTTGATCCGGAACCACGCGTTGAGATAGGCGCCGGGATCACACCGGTAGACAAGTTGAAATTCCGTGACACCAAAAAATACAAAGACCGGTTGAGTCAGGCCCAGAAACAAACAGGCGAACAGGATGCATTGATCGTCATGATGGGGCAGTTGAAGGACATCCCGCTGGTGGTCTGTGCCTTTGAATTTGAATTCATGGGCGGATCCATGGGTTCCGTGGTTGGTGAACGCTTTGTCCGCGCAGTTGAAGCTGCCATTGAGCATCATATTCCGCTGGTGTGTTTTTCCGCGAGTGGTGGCGCCAGGATGCAGGAAGCTATCCTGTCACTGATGCAGATGGCCAAGACCAGTGCGGCACTGGGGTTATTGAGTGAAAAGAATATACCTTATATATCCGTCATGACTGACCCGACCATGGGCGGTGTCTCGGCGAGCCTGGCTACTCTGGGTGATATCAATCTTGCTGAACCAGGCGCCCTGATAGGTTTTGCCGGACCGCGTGTGATTGAACAGACAGTCAGGGAAACCTTGCCTGAAGGGTTTCAGCGCAGTGAATTCCTGCTGGAACATGGTGTTATTGATATGATTGTAGACCGGCGCGAAATGCGCGATCGAGTCGCTTCCTTGCTGGCCAAACTGACACACCGTCCCGAACCTGTTACCGCACAATAAACTGCAAACATGCAAGCCAGTAAACCAAATATTATCCCCGCCGTTGGAACCATGCGTTTTAATACCTTGCAGGAGTGGCTCACTTGGCAGGAGGGCCTGCATTTCACATCGATTGACCTCGGACTGGATCGATGCATGGCCGTTGCGGAAAGGATGGGATTGCTGCAACCGGATTATACTGTTATCAGTGTCGCCGGTACCAACGGCAAGGGATCAAGCGTCAATATGTTGAAAGGCATACTGACCAATGCGGGTTATAACACGGGGAGTTATACTTCACCGCACCTTATCCGTTATAACGAACGCATCTGTCTGAATGGTGTAGAGGTGACAGATGAGATGCTGTGCGCGTCTTTTGACCGGATCGACCGTGCCCGTGGTGATATCTCACTGACGTATTTCGAATTTGGCACACTGGCTGCACTGGATATCTTCAAGCATGCAGGGATTGGTATCGCCGTACTGGAAGTCGGGTTGGGCGGACGCCTGGATGCTGTTAATTGTGTAGATGCGGATGTGGCATTGATCACCGCAATCGATCTTGACCATCAAAACTGGCTGGGACCGGACCGCGAATCCATCGGCAGGGAAAAGGCGGGTATCATGCGCAGTCATGCGCCTGCAGTTTGTTCTGACCCGAATCCCCCGGCTGCAATATTTGATCATGCCGGTCAACTGGGAACAATACTGTATATACCAGGCCGGGATTACCGGCATAAGGTCATCAGCGATACCTGGCAATGGCAGTGGGGTTCCGTAAGTTATACTGACTTGCCGCGGCCCTCGTTGTATAACCCGACGCAGATGGCGAATGCTGCTGGTGTGTTGATGGCATTAACAGTATTATCGGACCGCTTTCCCGTGGACATTCAAGCCATCCGGAAAGGGTTGCAGGAGTTCAACCTGGCCGGGCGCTTCCAGATTGTCCCGGACAAGGCGCAGTTGATACTGGATGTGGCGCATAACTGCCAGTCCGCTGCACTTCTGGTGCGGAACCTGAAGGCGTTACCGCTGCAGGGCAAGTCGCATGTATTGATCGGCATGCTGAAAGACAAGGATCATCATGCCATTTTCCGGGAGATGTCCGAGGTTGCGGATTTCTGGCATATTGTCACCCTGGAAAATCCGCGAGGTGCTGATTGTCATATGCTGAGTGAAGTACTGGCAGGAATGGGTTTAAACCAGAATATAAGCTGTTACAATTCAGTCGCTGATGCCCTGAACAGTGTCCGCGAAATTGTAGCACCGCAGGATCGCATAGTAATTACCGGTTCGTTCCTCACAGTAGGGGCGGCCATCATACATCTCAAGTTACAACATTAATCACGAATGGAACAAGGTCTGAAAGAACGTCTGGTTGGCGCAGCAGTCATTGTTGTACTTGCGGTGATCTTCATCCCCATGCTGCTGGATGATACTGAAGATCAGGAAATTGTGATCACTGAAACCAATATCCCGCCCAAACCGGAGAACATGCCCTTACCACCTTCGGCAGATGAACGCATAATCCCGGCAGACAGTCATTTCAGTTCGCGCATCATACCGGTGCAGGAAGGACCTGCCGTTGAAGAAGCAGAAGAACCTGAACCAGTCATTCAGAAAACAGAAGAGGCTGTCCCGCCAGCTGCAAAAAAAGAAACGACGGCGCCACAACCTGCACAAACCACCGGACAAAAATCCGCCGCGGCAGTCAGCAAAAGTGATGAGCCTGCAACCAACGTGGGTATGCCCGCATGGGTAGTGCAACTGGGCAGTTTTTCCAGTGAAAAAAATGCCCAGGAACTCAATCAGAAGCTTAAACAGGCAGGTTTCCGATCTTTTGTGGAACCACTCAAGCAGAATAAGACTACCTCATATCGTGTGCGTGTTGGCCCCGAACTGAGACGTTCTGATGCACAGGCAATCAAGGAAAAGCTGAAGAACAACATGCAGATTGAAGGCATCATTGTTCAGTATCCCTGAATCAATCTTTGCTCACTGATGATTAAGACATGCAAACAGCCGATATAATCATACTGGTTGTCATTGCAATACCGGCCCTGGCCGGTGTGATCTATGGATTTCTGAACATCGTTTTTTCCCTGCTGGCCTGGGCACTGGCACTGGGTATTGCGGCCAAATTTACCCCATGGTTCTCTCCCATGCTGGAAGCCTCGATAGAAACACCTATACTCAGGCTTATCATTGCCTTTGCAGGAATATTTATTATCAGCCTGGTGATCCTGACGGGTATCGGTTTTCTGGTTGTAAAATTACTGGGCAGGACCGGGCTAACCGCAACTGATCGTATCCTCGGTCTTTTATTCGGTACGGGTCTGGGTGCGATGATTGTCCTGGTCGTGGTATTCCTGGCGGGGTTTACGGCGGTCCCCACGGAAGAAGGATGGGGAAAATCATTACTCCTGAAACCGTTTGAGCGGGTTTCCGTCTGGGCACAGCAGTATCTGCCGGAATCGATGGCAAAATATCACAGTTATGAAAAGATAGAGCCTGTACTGGAAGACTATCAACCTGGACCAGAGACTGATGCATAGGTAAAATGCGATGTGCGGGATTATCGGAATAGTCGCTAAAAGTTACGTCAATCAGGCCATCTACGATGGTTTGACTGTTCTGCAACACCGTGGCCAGGATGCGGCCGGCATGGTGACTTATGATCAGGGCAGGCTCTATCTGCGCAAGGATAACGGTATGGTCCGGGATGTCTTCCACACCCGCCACATGCTGAACCTCAAGGGCAACATGGGTATCGGCCATGTGCGTTATCCCACCGCCGGTTGCTCATCTTCGGCTGAGGCGCAACCATTCTATGTGAATTCTCCTTACGGCATTACGCTTGCACACAATGGCAATCTCACCAATGGTGAGGAATTGAAACAAGATCTGTTCATAGAAGACCTGCGCCATCTGAACACCGATTCCGATTCAGAGGTTTTGCTGAATGTCCTGGCCAGGGAACTGGAACGTCTCGGCAAGGTCCGCCTTGAGGTCGATGATGTGTTTGATGCCGTCAGCAAACTGCACCAGCGCTGCCGTGGCGGTTATGCCGCTGTGGCCATGATCACAGGCTTTGGTGTACTCGGTTTCCGCGATCCCAACGGCATACGGCCCGTTGCCTTCGGTGAACGTGATACGGATAAGGGCAAGGAATATATTATCGCTTCTGAAAGCGTCGCCATTGACGCACTGGATTTCAGTTTGATCAGGGATATTGCGCCAGGCGAGGCTGTATTCATCACCACTGATGGCAAGTTATTCACCCGGCAATGCACCGAGCATCCAAGATATTCACCCTGCATCTTTGAGTATGTCTATCTGGCCAGACCGGATTCCATTATTGACAATATTTCGGTGTACAAGGCCAGGTTGCGCATGGGTGAAACGCTGGCAAAGAAGATAATGAGATTGCGACCGGACCATGATATCGATGTTGTTATCCCTATTCCCGATACTGGACGCACTTCAGCATTGCCACTGGCCTATAACCTCGGATTGAAATACCGGGAAGGTTTCATCAGGAACCGTTATATCCCGCGCACCTTCATCATGCCCGGCCAGGCAGTACGGAAAAAATCGGTACGGCAGAAACTGAATGCCATCGGCCTCGAATTCAAGGACAAGAATGTCCTTCTCGTTGATGACTCCATTGTGCGTGGAAATACTTCAAGCGAGATCATTCAGATGGCAAGAGATGCAGGAGCCAGTAAAGTTTATTTTGCCTCCGCGGCCCCCCCGGTATGTTATCCGAATGTCTATGGTATAGACATGCCATCGGTCAACGAACTGATTGCACATAACAGGACTGAAGAAGAAGTTGCGAAACTGATTGGCGCTGACTGGTTAATCTATCAGGACCTTGATGAATTAATAGAAGCCGTCAGTGCCGGTAATCCGGACATCAGGGAATTTGATTTGTCCTGTTTCAACGGAAAATACGTCACGGGTGATATCAACCAGGATTATCTGAACCATATTGATCAGATGCGCAATGACGGCGCCAAATCCAGACTGGAAGGGACCGAAGAAAACCTGAATGATCTGTCAAACAACGTTTGAACGGATTGTCAATCCGTTAGTTGATGGTTACTCCCGCATATTGATAGCTTTGCGCAGGCGCCTGTGATTGCAATACCATCTCCAGAATGGTTATTGCTTCCAGCATGCCATTCTCAAAGATTCTAGCGGTGTCCGCATCAACATTATCAGAAGCCAGTATTTTTTCAAAACTTGCCGGAGGCAGGTCACCAAATGCCTTTTTATAAAGCGCAACATACATGGACAACAGCCTGACGCAATGAACCAGTTCAGGTTTGCCACAATCATTCACGAGTGATTGCAATTCAATTTCCTTGTTTTTGATATCGACAAGTTCAAGCGCTGTGTTTTTCATGGTATTTCCTTGCTTTAGTCACGGATGAATAATGTCAAGCAAGGTTTATACCTGTCTTGATAATCAATATTAATCAATAGGTTATAAATGTCAGGCCATACCGGATAACTGTTATGACGTCTGCTTTTAACGACGAAAAAGACAGTTGTAGCCATTGCCTGCATTGATGATGTTGCATTGGTACACCGCCCACCATCTACCGCCCGGATCTTGATACACGATTGTGATATCACTCACAAATAATTGAAATCCGTATGTGATTTCCCTAGCAGTAAAGAGTATTCCCCCTTGAAGACAGTGGATGTATCCACTATTAATGCTCTAAGACTGAAACAACGCCCGCAAATAGCGGACATAATTATTAACGAGGGAAAGTCATTGCCATGAATGATAAGAATTCTGAAAACATCGTCAGAATGGTGAGCTACAAAACCCATATGAATACATTAAATACAGGTTCACTGGAACTACTGAATGAATGCCACGACTTGATGACAGATCGCCTGTCACATGGATTGTCCGTCATGCTGAATATGGCAGACGATATCCTGTTTGATCTGGTGCAGAAAAGCGGCCCGTCTGAACATCATTATTACTTCAATGCCATGCGCGAAGTACGCCTGAAAAGGACATCCATTGAAGCTGACTTCAAAGAGAATTTTTCAAAACTGTTTAACAGTTCTATTCGCACGAATGAAAACAGTGATGGACCTGTAACGGAAAAAAGCACTGACAAGGAAATTGATATTGAGGAATCCATCGCATTAAATGCTATGGTTGGAAAGGTCCGGCATGATTGCCACGAGGCATTGTTTACCCTGGACCAGCGCATGGGTGAATTACTCAGCAGCGTGAAAGTAGAAAAACGCCTGAACCCAGTCCGGCCGGAAACAGTCTGCACCGCTTTTCAGGAGGCGTGTCAGAATATTGAATCCGGGATTGAAATAAAACTCATCCTGTTCAAGTTGTTTGAGAAATATGTGACCTCAAGTCTGCCCGCTGCCTATGTGGACATTGATACATTACTGAGTGAGAAAAAGATCAGCACGCAGACCAGGTCGGGCTCTAACACTTACCTGCAGACAGACGCAGCCGAAAATCAGCAAAACCACACACTGCACAATTCCGGCATTATCAAGGACAAGAATTATTTTATCATTGCCAATCGCATCATCAGAAACGAGATCACGCAACATCTTGGCAATATCACCATGCCGGAGTTTGCCAGGGATTTTCTTTTTAATCACTGGAGCAAACTGCTTTTGAAAATCTACATCAAGGAAGGTGTTGAGTCCAAAGCCTGGGCACATGCCATAGATGTGGTTGATGACCTGGTGAATTGCATAGGCAAAGAGACTTCAGTTAACGACAAACTGAACCTGGAGCCGGTCATGCCAAATCTGATACAACGGCTGAAATTCGGCATGAACGTGATTCCGGTAACACCCGTTATCAGGGAAGAATTTATTGCCGAGTTGAAATGGTATCATCAGGACCTGATAGAAAAGGCCAGGGCAGCCATGCCGTCAGCAAAACAACCCAACTGTGAAGATATTACCGTACCATCCTTCAGGATCAGTCTCGGTAAAACACCTTTTACAGATGAACTGCTGGTGGATAATAAAAAAGGTTATAAAAAGGATTTCGATATTGAATAAACCTGACCGGAAATTTCACCTTCTCCTCACACCTCTGTCATATCAAATGTGACAGGGGTTTTTTGCGTAACCAGTGAACTACCACCGGCTGCAAGCCGGTGGCTTCAAACCTGGCTAACACCCCCTTCTCCCTCCGGGAGAAGGGCAGGGGATGAGGGAAGCTGTACCTCAGCATGATCCTGATCGCTTTTCCCTCACCCTCGGTCTCCGCTCCCGGCTCGACTCTACCGATTACATCCTGTAATCGTGCCCTCTCCCGAGGGGAGAGGGTTTTACGCTCAGGTTCGCTACGCGAACATGTCGCACTAGCTTGCTTCGCCTGAAGGCGAGGGGTTTCCACCATCCCCGAAGGGGACACTAAATGTTCTGCTTACTTTTTCCTGGAAGGACTGGGCTTCTTCAATGAAGGGTCTTTCTTGAATACCAGTTTTTCAGGGGGAGGAAGAAAATCCGGGATTGGAATAAGTTCTCCGATTGGTTCTCCATCTGGTGGATCGTCAGTATATTTGATTTTTTTCTTCATCTTCCGTTATCTCTCGGGCTAACGCCAATGTTGGATAATAAAAACCCCTCTGTAAAGTGGTTGTTTCTTAGGGAGCCTCACTTCCCTGTATCGCTCACATACACTGCACAGATTGATAATAGCCTGTAAAAAATGGTTATGGCAACAACTGAAATTAATCGAAAATTTCTAGATTGATTCTGTATGTGCCAGTTCATCCGCAATCATTTCCGCTTGTTTTAGTACAGTTTCAGTCGCGAGTTTTTGCATATCAGGCGGATAACCGTATTGCCGTAGAGTTCTCTTTACAATTACTTTCAGTTTGGCCTTCACGCTTTCTTTAATTGTCCAGTCAATTGAAGCGTTTTGCCGGACTCTTTCTGTGAGCACAACCGCCAATTCCCTGAGTTTGGCTACCGCCATTAATTCTCTAGCGCTGTCATTATCGGCAACAGCAGTATAAAAAGCATATTCAAAATCAGACAGGCCCAGAGCCGCGGCTTCGCTGTCCATCTTTACAATTTCCTTGCTCAGTATAATAAGCTCATTGATTACTTCCGCAGCCGTCAATATCTTGTTATGGTATTTTTTGATTGCGGTTTCCAGCATTTCCATTAAGGATTTGCTCTTTACCAGATTCTTCTTGGCCCGCGCCCTGATTTCATCATTGAGCAGTTTCTTTAACACCTCCAGCGCGATATTTTTGTGTTTCATTCCTTTCAATTCCAACAGGAATTCTTCTGAAAGAATCGAAATGTCCGGCTTTTTGATACCGGCAGCATCAAACACATCAATGACCTGTTCAGACACCAATGCCTGATCAATCACCTGGCGAATGGTGGTTTCTATCGCTTCATCTGTTTTTCCTGATCCGGTACTGTCAAACTTCACCAATCGCGCTTTAACAGCCTGAAAGAATGCCACTTCATCCTTAACGTCCATGGCTTGTGCATGGGGAATGGCAATTGCAAATGCCTGCGACAACGCAGTGACTTCATTGATATAACGCTTCTTGCCATCTTCAATACCTAGAATATGTTCCTCTGCGGCAAGAATCAGCGAGAGCTTTCTGGAAGTATCTGCCTCAAAATATTCCTCATAAGGAAAACCATGATACATACCTGCAACCACTTCCAGTTTTTCCAGCATCAATTGCACTGCCTGTTCCTGAAGAATAGTTGGATCACCCTTGCCACCTGCATCGGAATAAAATGACAAAGCCTCTTTAAGATCAGCCGCGATTCCTAAATAATCCACAACCAACCCACCGGGTTTGTCTATGTAAACACGGTTGACCCGTGCAATCGCCTGCATCAGGTTGTGTCCTTTCATGGGTTTGTCGATATAAAGCGTGTGCATACTTGGCGCGTCAAACCCCGTCAGCCACATATCCCGCACAATCACCAGCTTTAACTCATCATCATTGGCCTTCATGCGCTCGGCCAGTGCCTTGCGTTGCTCTTTGGTGGTGTGATGTTTGGCCATCTTCGGGCCATCAGATGAAGCCGCTGTCATCACTACCTTGATTTTCCCTTTACTCAAATCATCAGAATGCCAGTCAGGTTTCAGCTTGATAATCGCTTCATACAAATCCACGGCAATCCTGCGCGACATAGCGACGATCATAACTTTGCCTTCAAACACGGCCTGACGTTGTTCAAAGTGAGTGACGATATCCTGAGCAATCTTTTTGATGCGGTTTTCACTGCCAACCAATGCCTCAAGTTGCGTCCATTTCGACTTGGCCTTCTGGGTCTCGGTGAGCTCATCCTGATCCAGTTCTTCATCCAGCGTAGCGATCAGCTTTTTACCTTCCTCACTGAGATTGACCTTGGCCAACCGGCTTTCATAATAAATGCGTACCGTGGCGCCGTCTTCCACCGCCTGGGCAATATCGTAAATATCAATGTAATTGCCGAACACGGCGGGCGTGTTGATATCCGTTTTTTCAATCGGAGTGCCGGTAAACCCTAAATAAGTCGCATTGGGCAGGGCATCGCGCATGTACTTGGCAAAACCATAAACAATCTTCTTGCCAACCACATCACCCTGCTTATTTTTCTCGTCGATGGTCTTTGCCTTGAAACCATATTGGGTGCGGTGTGCTTCATCCGCGATAACCACTATGTTTTTACGTGCAGAGAGTTCTTCGTAGATATTGCCTTCTTCAGGCTGGAATTTCTGGATGGTGGTAAAGATCACGCCGCCGGAGGCCACTTTTAATAATTCCTTGAGTTGTTTCCGATCTTCAACCTGTTTCGGTTCCTGTCTTAATAATTGCGCGGAGGCGGCAAAGGTATCGAAAAGCTGATCATCCAGATCATTACGGTCGGTAATCATCACCACGGTGGGGTTATCCATCATCAATACAATCTTGCCGGTATAAAACACCATGGATAGAGACTTGCCACTGCCTTGTGTATGCCAGACCACACCACCTTTCTTGTCGCCTGCGGGTTGGGCTTTTACCCCCGGTAAACCATAACTTTCCGGCGACTCCATGATGTTCTTTCCGCCAGTATCTTCACAAATATAACCAGCGGCACGCAAAGTTGATTCTACTGCACGGTTCACGGCATAGTATTGATGATAAGCAGCCAGCTTTTTGACGGTGGAAATGGTGGTGACACCGGTTTTGAGATCTTCCTTTTTGGACTTTTCAAAAACGATAAAATGACGAATCAAATCCAGCAAGGTGTGCTTGTTCAACATGCCCTTGATTAGGGTTTCCAGTTGGCTGATCAAGGGCGAGGCTTCGGCCTTCCCATCGGCTGATTTCCAGGTCATAAACCGGCTGAAGCCCGCAGACAATGAACCTGCCTTGGCTTCCAGCCCATCAGAAATCACCATCAAGCCATTGTAGGTAAACAGGCTGGAGATCGTTTCCTTATAGGTTTGCAATTGTTTGAAGGCGGAAAGGATAGTTGTATTTTCATCGGCGGCATTCTTTAACTCGATCACCACCAAAGGAATACCATTCACAAACAGGATGATGTCCGGGCGTTTGTTCTGGCCGTTTTCAATGACCGTGAATTGATTCGCCACCAAAAATTCATTGTTTTCCGGATTTTTGAAATCAACCAGCCACACCAGATCGCCGCGTTGGTTGCCATCCTGCTGATAGCTGATATTCACGCCTTCAGTCAGAAGCCGATGAAAAGTCTCATTGTTGGTTAATAATTCCGGGGAATGAATACGTTGAATTTCTTTTAATGCCTCTAGTTGGGCATCACCCGATATGGAAGGGTTAATCCGGCGAATGGCGTTCTGCAATCTGCCAATCAGTAATACGTCTTCGTAAATTTTGCGCTCCGGCTCATCACCATCAGGCGCGATATCCGGTGCATACACATAGTCATAACCGAGAGCTTCGAATAACTCGATGGCAAAGTCTTCGATAGTATTTTCAGTGATTTTGGTCATTGAGCTTTCTTAAGACATGGATCATCTTCTGAATAGATTGAGATAATTCATCAACTGTAAATGGTTTATTTAAATTATTTTCAGGATGATGTATAGAATGCCTAATATATGTTTGAAGAGATACGGTATCAGTATTTCCAGCTACGCCATTATTAAGTCTTATCCATGAAGAAATTAATGGGATTCCAAATTTTTCATTCAACCACTTATCAAAGTTTTCTATTCTATTCTGTCCCGATATTTCTTGTAACCTACCGTATAATTCATTATGAAATTCAACTGTTGGCAAATTCAATGCCAAGAAATTAATTTCTCCCCAAGAGGGACTCCAAGGGAATAGCCCCCATTCATTTTTCTGAGCATAATGAAAATTTATAGAAAAATTAGCTGCTTTATTCATTACTATGATAGAGCCAGCTTTATCAAGACAATTCCTGAAAATGTAAGGCGAATGAGAACTTAATATAATTTGTTTATCAATCGACTCATCCAACAATAACTCCATTAATTTATCTTGTGCTTTTGGATGGAGATGCAATTCAGGTTCATCAATTAGGAAAATAATACTGCCTTTTGATTGGCTTGCTATATTTTTAAGCAGTAAAAGAGTAAGGATCATCTCGACTCCTGAACCAAGATCTTTTGTTTTTATTTGCTTTAAGTCAGATTCCTCTCTTACTGCAAAAAACGCATCTGTGTAAGGGTGTAAAAGATTTAGAAGTTCTATTTTTAGGTTTTTGTATGATTCTGAATTAAAAAAGCTAGCTAATTCATCAGCTATTTTTTGTCCAATTCCTTTTTGGGCGTTCTCTCTGACAGTTTTAAAATATTCGCCTGATATATTTTCAAGCACTGTATCTATTAATTCAGGAGTTAATTCTTTATTAAATCTCCAATTCAAGTCGTCGCATATACGTTCAAACGTTGTTTTATAAGTGCCAGATGACAATTGTCTTGTTCTGTTCTTATCAAAATAAAAAATGTTTATTCCGTCTCCCTCAATGGTGTCATCCTTATACATTGTATAAAGGGGAATCAGGTTCTTTGATGGTTCACCTTTTGAGTTGAAGTAATACTCTGTTGTGGGCATGAACGAAGAAGATGTAGAGAATGAAGAGGACAATAATTTCCCAGATGCTTTTCTGTCTCTATTTTTTGCTGTTATCTCAAGGCCATTGGAAATAAAATAATTGCCCGGATAAGGCATCTTGCACCTAAATTCTTCAGTCTGGGCCGTGATTTGAATTTCTTTTTTGAAATCGTTGAAATCTCGAATATCCAATCGATTTTCAAGAGTAAAATATGTCTGTGTCAACATGTTGAATCCTTCAAGCACAGCTGTTTTACCAACTCCGTTCTCGCCAATTAAAATGTTCAGGCCGCTACCAAGTGTTTTACCGTCAGGAACGCTGAAATTGATATCCTGATCAACAAAACATTTGTAATTTTTAATATTGATTTTATTTATGAATATCCCGTCCATGTTAATTTATCTTGACTCTAATTTCGCCGCTCATGAGTTTAGGTAATAATGTATCGCGGAGTTTTTCGAGGATTTGAATTTGTTTAGAGTTTTCTATTTGCTTATCGAGTAATGGTTCCATTTGTGAATTGATAGATTTGAACTCGCTTTCCTTTGGAATCAGCACCATAGCCACATCCAAGTCACCTCGCTTGATATGGCCCATAGTTGTTGCATGACTCGCAGATATCGATATGAATTCTTCCAGATGATGTTTGCACCACCAATAATAAAACCATTTTGGATATTCAGTAGAGCTAACTTTAAATAAATGTTGGTTCAAGATACATTTATCTCCATCCCAAATCTTAACCATAAGGGATGCTGACCACGCAAAAATCACATCGCTATTCTCAATAACATATTCAGGTTTTACGTCAGTTGTTGCCCAATCAGATGAATCAGATATACCACTGCTTAGTTCTTTTATTTTTAATACGGGTAATTTATCAATTTCGTTTTTTGGAGGATATTTTTGACAAGCAAGACCATTCAAAAAATTTGCAATTTTGCTTAGAGGTTTTTCCTGCCAATCTTCTCTTGCTTCTTCGATGAACCATTGTCTGAACAGGGTTTCAGCCATGGCTTCGAGAGTTTTATTCTGGCGGTGAAGCAGGTCGATTTTGTCATCCAGACTGCTGAGGACTGATGCGATGGCTTTTTGCTCAGTATGATCTGGAACATTCCATAATGTAGATTTAAGGAAGTTCCAATCTGCTCTGGGCATTCGAGATCCACCTTCACCGCCATTAGCAGTATCAACAAAATCCCAGTTTGCAAGAAAATAAAATAAAAAATCTTGTGAAAATCCTTTTTTTGCCCTGAAAACCCAAATATCTGTTGAGCATATACCAAAATATTTTGCCTTAATTATTTTTCTAAAATAAGGTCGAAGTTTCCCAAAAAGAACATCGTTCTCTCTAAATAGAAATTTATTACTTGTCACATCTGATGATTTACCTATAGCTATTAATCGTAAACTTTCTTGTCCGATATGCTCTAGCCCAATGTAATCTAGTTCTTCTGAAGCAGTTGGTAAGTATGTTTCCTTTACTGGCTCAGTAATCTCTATAAGTTTATATTCTCTCCACCCACTCACACCTTCACCCTCGCTAGATTCTCAGCAATAATTTTATTGAGTTTCGCTTCATCTTTTAACTGCTGTTCAAACTCGGCTTTGAGTGATGTGAATCGTTCCTTGAAATTAAAATCATCGTCATTATCCGGTAACCCCACATAACGGCCTGGAGTTAATACGTAGTCCAGTTCTTTTACACGATCCAGGGAGACTGAAGCGCAGAAGCCGGGAATGTCTTGATAGATTAATTGACTGGATTCCGCATCAAGTGCGGAATGACGATGTGTGTTGGTATTTTTACTGGATTCCGGCTCACGCTTCGCTTGGCCGGAATGACGATGCGTTTTGGAGGGAGAGTGGTTGTTTCTCCATGTATGGTAGGTGTTGGCAATGTGTTTGGTATCTTCATGGGAAAGCTCACGGGTACGGCGATTGATCAAATGACCCATATTGCGGGCATCGATAAAGAGGATTTCATTGCTGCGGTTACGGAATCCCTCACCCCCGCCTCTTCCGGCGGGAGAGGTGCCTTTGCGATTACGGCTCATGAACCACAACGCTGCCGGGATCTGGGTATTTAAAAACAGTTTGGCGGGGAGATTAACAATGCAATCAATCAGGTTGCCTTCTTCGATTAAACGCCTTCTGATTTCACCTTCGCCGGAGGTTTTAGAGGTTAAAGCCCCTTTTGCCAGCACTACACCGGCCTGGCCGGTGGGGGAGAGGTGATAAACAAAATGTTGCAACCAGGCAAAGTTGGCATTGCCCGTGGGTGGCGCACCATATTGCCAGCGGCCATCGGTGCGCAGGAGTTCACCGCTCCAGTCGCTGTCATTAAACGGTGGATTGGCAATGACAAAATCGGCTTTCAAATCCTTGTGACCATCATTTAAAAATGATCCCTCGTTGTTCCATTTCACCTGTGAACTGTCAAGACCACGAATGGCAAGGTTCATTTTGCACAGCCGCCATGTGGTCTGGTTGCTTTCCTGTCCGTAGATGGAGATGTCATTGATCTTGCCCTGATGTTCGGCCACGAATTTTTCCGATTGCACGAACATACCGCCGGAGCCGCAACAGGGATCGAACACCCGGCCTTTGTAGGGTCCCAGCATTTCCACCAGTAATTCAACAATACTGCGCGGTGTATAGAATTGTCCGCCTTGTTTGCCTTCAGCCAGTGCAAATTCCCCGAGGAAATATTCAAACACATGGCCGAGTACATCGGCACTTCTGGCCTTGGCATCACCTAACGCAATATTACCGACCAGATCGATTAATCCACCCAAACTGGCGGGATCGAGGTTTTGCCGTGCAAAGACTTTTGGCAGCACTCCTTTTAATGAGGCGTTTTCCTTTTCAATGGCATCCATCGCCTCATCGACAAACTTGCCAATCTCAGGTTGTTTGGCTTTGGATAACAGAAATGACCAACGCGCTGTGGGTGGTACGAAGAAGACATTCTCGGCCTTGTACTCATCCTTGTCTTCCGGGTCGGCCCCGGCATAGTCACCTTTACCCGCTTGCAGCTTGTTGAATAATTCTTCGAAGGCGTCGGAGATGTATTTCAGAAAGATCAGGCCAAGCACAATATGCTTGTATTCGGCGGCGTCAATGTTCTTGCGCAGTTTACCCGCCGCTTTCCAAAGCTGTTTCTCCAACGGTTCCTGTTTTTCGGTTTTCTTTTTATTCTTTTTTCGTAGTTGACTTTTTTCGACTTCTTCGAATATTTCGTCCAGATCATTCTTGTCCAGACTGACCGTGAGGTTCTGTTTTGATGTTTTTTCTTTTTTTGCCATTTTCATTATCCGGTAATCAAACATTAATGACTTATTGCTTTAATAGCGCAAGCATTTTTTATTGATATACAGGTTTTCCGGGGATTCGTCAGTGCCGGAGTGATTTAGTCGCTCATGCGCATCCTGCGCCAGCGACATTTGAACATCCATGTACTTAATTTTTGACCAGTGCAAACAACCGGCGGCAGACACAATTTTTAATAAAAAAATCAGGCAGATTTAGTTAAGGATTGTGACAATTGCTTCTGCGGCAATGCCGGACGGAAATAGGGGACGACTACCGAAACTTCGCCCGCCCTGTGTTTGGCCTGGATATCACGCCAGTAGTCGGCGGTGAGCAGATCACCGTGGACTTCGAGGAATAGCGATTGCAGTTCCTGGTCCATGGACAGGAACTTGATGAATTCTTCCGGGAAGATATCGTGTTCACCAACGTAATACCAGGTGTCTGAACGCAGTTCGTCTATATCATCTTCTGCTTCCGGAATGTCCCTGAAATTACATTCTGTCACCAGCGTGACTTCATCGTAGTCATAAAAGATTACACGGCGGTGGCGCGTGACCCCGAAGTTCTTCAGCAGCAGATCGCCCGGGAAGATATTGGTTTGTGCCAGGTCCTTGATGCACTGGCCATAATCGAGAATGGCCAATTGTGCCTCATTACGGCCCACGTTGTTGATATAAAGGTTAAGCGGCCTGACGCGGCGTTCAACATAAACGCGGCTGAAAAGCAGGTTATCATCAACGATGCTTACTGTCTGTGCGGCTTCATTCAGGAGTTCATCAAGCAGTTCCCTGGAGAAGCGGTTGATGGGGAATTCCATGTTCCGGAAGTCCTGGGTATCAATCAATCTGCCGGCCCGGTCATGCCTGGAGACCATTTTGTATTTTTCCACGACATTGGCATGACTGATGGTTTTGGGATAACCGAACTTGTCCCGCATGACCTTGAAGACCAGATCGTAGGACGGCAGGGTGAAGACGATCATGACCAGACCCTTGTCACCTTCGGCATGTACAAATTTATCTTTGGTTTTTTCGAGATGTTTGAAAAATGTACGATAGCGTTCGGTCTTGCCTTGCCGCAGCCGCCCCAGCACGGTGTAGAGTTCATCAATCGGTTTCCTCGGCAGGATGGAGTGGATGAAATGCACGGTGCCAACGACTGAATTCGGATCGGCGAAATAATAGGAACGGGTATAACTGAAGACGATGCTGACTTCATCCTCATCCAGGAACACGGCATCGACATCGATGCCGTTATCGGTGTTTTTGAAAGCAATCACGATTGGCAATATCCCTTTCTTCATGATGATGCGGCCGATCATGTAGGCACGCGCGGACTGATAAAAAAATGTATCTATGAATTCAAAGCGCAGGAACTCATCGTCATGTTGATCAGGTTGTGTTTGCATGAATTTTTCAATTTCATCCGCGATGCGGGTGGCGTTGACAGTGACATCCGAATAGGGCACCCGGAAATAGAATTCTTCCAGGATGGTTTCGAATATTTTTTCAACTGATCCCCAGTAGGGATAGCGGCGCAAGTTCAGGGATTTGGCCATCTCGATGTCTTCTTCAAGACTTGAGGAAACAAATTCCAGTTGTGGGTCGATCCCAACCGTATCAAAAATGCGGCGGGTAACGGAATTGAAGAAGGTCTTGATGAAACCGGCATCCGGCACTTTACTCAGGCGGTTGCCGAAATAGGTGCGGATCTCATTCCACAGCGCATGATCACTGACCCGTGCACCCATGGTCCGGCGTAACAGCAGGACAACGCGTCGGACTGATTTTTCATAGAGATAGACACGCTCGACGATATCTTCCTGATGTCCTTTCCAGTCACGCTGTTCAAACCGCGTCTGCGCGCGGCGCGTCATCTTGTGAAAGGCACTGTTATAACGGACAAAGTTGTCGTAGATGATCTGAGAACACTCAGCAATCAGTTCTTTGTCCGGCTTTTTTGACATATTGGCGTTGCCTGAACTAAGTGATCATTACTGATGAAAATTCAATTGTTGCAAGATAAACAAACTTTTTTCCCTCACCCCAACCCTCTCCCGGAGGGAGAGGGTGTTTCTTTAAGTTTACCTCAGATTAAAAATTAGATGTGCATATCAGAGGTTCTTGATCAAGGCATCGCCGAATTCACTGCACTTCACTTCCCTGGCGCCTTCCATCAAACGGGCAAAATCATAGGTCACCGTCTTGTCGGCAATGGTTTTATCCATGGATGCAGTGATGAGATCAGCCGCTTCGACCCAGCCCATATAACGCAACATCATTTCACCCGATAATAATAATGAACCGGGGTTGACCTTGTCCTGGTTGGTGTATTTGGGGGCGGTACCATGAGTTGCCTCGAAGATGGCATGGCCGGTTTCATAATTGATATTGCCACCCGGCGCGATACCAATACCACCGACCTGCGCTGCGAGTGCATCCGAGATATAATCACCGTTCAAATTCATGGTGGCAATCACATCAAATTCAGATGGCCGTATCAGAAACTGTTGCAAGGCGTTATCCGCAATCACGTCCTTGATCAGGATCTTGCCGGATTTCAATGCGGCTTCCTGTTCCTCATTGGCAGCCTTGCCGCCTTTTTCCGCGCGGGTGCGTTCCCACTGGTCCCACGTGTAGGTGTGATCGGCAAATTCAGATTCGGCGAGTTTGTAACCCCAGTTTCTGAATGCACCCTCGGTAAATTTCATGATATTACCCTTGTGCACAAAGGCGATGCTTTTGCGTTTGTTGGCAATGGCATATTTAATGGCAGCCC
Source organism: Gammaproteobacteria bacterium (assembly GCA_038922795.1). Lineage (GTDB taxonomy): Bacteria > Pseudomonadota > Gammaproteobacteria > Eutrophobiales > Eutrophobiaceae > 2-02-FULL-47-50. The sequence goes on along the minus strand of JBCKWI010000003.1, from coordinate 4,685 downwards.
GCACCAGCCGTTCGGTGCCTTCTTTGGATACCGGCTTGATGCCGATACCGGATGTCTCCGGGAAACGGATCCTCTGATACAGGTTGGGGAAGGCTGCCTTGAATAACTCCATGAATTGCCTGTTCTCTTTTGAACCAGCCTCAAATTCGATCCCGGCATAAATGTCTTCCGTATTTTCACGGAAGATCACCATGTCGATGAGTTCTGGGTGTTTGACGGGCGAAGGGACTCCCTTGAACCAGCGTACCGGTCTGAGGCAGACATACAGATCGAGGATTTGACGGAGCGCTACGTTCAATGATCGTATGCCGCCACCGATCGGTGTCGTCAGTGGCCCTTTGATCGAAACCAGGTATTCCCGGCAGGCATTCAGGGTTTCATCCGGCAGCCAGTTGCCGGTCATGATATTGGCCTTTTCACCGGCATAGACCTCCATCCACTGGATACGGCGTTTTTTGCCATAGGCCTTGCTGACAGCGGCATCCAGCACTCTGACTGTTGCTTTCCATACGTCCGCGCCGATACCGTCACCTTCAATAAAAGGAATGATCGGATTGTCCGGTACCGTCAACTTGCCGTTTTTTATCGAGATTTTCCTGCCGTCTTTGGGGGGTGTGATTATTGCGGACAATGTTTACTCCTTGAATGATTCTGAATTTATGCCTGATTTATACAGTCTTTCACATTACCCATGCAGTGTCATTCTCTTTGCAAGCCCGGCCAGTGGTTGACATACAGGGTTTATTTATCTATCTTTCAACCCTTGCGCCGATTTGATATCAGCTTGCGGGCGCTTTAAAAATACCGCTAAAGAGAGCCAACCTGCTTTAGCCCAAGCTGAATGCGGGTTTTTTTGTGCCTGTCGGCATACACTGACCGGCCGCCCCCCATTCAGTATTGCCGCGGACATGGCTGACTCTATGCGGCATGACATTAATATATAGGAGGTCATATGTCCAAGATCGATCCCCGAAGGTACGGACCAAATACACGTGCCGTTCGTGCCGGTCAGGTGCGCAGTGCCGAGGGTGAACACAGCGAACTGATCTTTGCGAGTTCGAGTTTTGTTTTTCAGAATGCGGCCGAGGCCGCGGCAAGATTCAAGGGCAACCAACCCGGTAATATTTATTCCCGTTTTACCAACCCGACCGTGCGGACCTTTGAGGAAAGACTCGCAGCCCTGGAAGGGGGTGAGCGTTGTGTTGCCACTGCCTCCGGGATGAGTGCCATTCTCAGTATGTGTCTGGGTTTATTGAAGGGTGGAGACCATATTGTTTCATCACGCAGCATCTTCGGAACTACCGTGGGACTCTTTAATAATATTTTGTCGAAGTTCGGCCTCACGACCACCTTTGTTGATTTGACTGACTATGCGGACTGGGAGGCGGCCATACGTCCCGAAACACGATTATTGTTTCTGGAGACGCCTTCAAATCCCCTGACTGAAGTTGCCGATATCAAAAAGCTTGCTGATATTGCCCATGCCCATGATTGTTTGCTGGCGGTCGATAATTGTCTTTGCACACCGGCATTGCAGCAACCGTTCAGTCTGGGTGCTGATATCGTGATCCATTCCGCCACCAAATATATTGATGGTCAGGGACGTTGTGTCGGCGGGGCGGTGATCGGCGATGAGAAACGTCTGGAAGATGTGTTCGTATTTCTGCGCACGGCCGGTCCGACACTGAGTCCATTCAATGCCTGGGTGTTTCTGAAGGGTCTGGAGACATTAAATATCAGGATGAAAACGCATTGTGAAAATGCACAACAGCTTGCCGGGTGGCTGGAACAACAGCCGCAGGTAGAGAAGGTTTACTATCCGGGCCTCAAATCACATCCGCAGCATGAACTGGCCAGCCGGCAACAATCCGGTTATGGCGGGGTCGTGAGTTTCGTCGTCAAGGGGGGCCAGGAAGCAGCATGGCGTGTGGTTGATTCGACGCAGTTATTGTCAATCACGGCCAATCTGGGCGATACCAAAAGCACGATCACGCATCCGGCCACTACCACACACCATCGTTTAACGGATGAACAACGTCTTGCAGCCGGGATCAGTCCCGGCTTGCTGCGTCTCTCGGTCGGTTTTGAGGATGTTGAAGATCTGCAGGAGGACCTCCGGTACGGCTTGAACCTGTGTTGACTTGCAATCAGGCTGGTGCAATGCAGGAGTGCCATTCAGTGGATTTTCTGATATTTTGTACCCAGCAGCACGTCCGTCTTATTTTAATGAGTGTCAGCAAAAAGTTTATAAGGTAGACAGGGTGATTTTGGTTTGCGCAGTGCACAAAATTTGTATAATGTAGCCCAGATAATAATTAGAGATTAATCATAATGGCTGGCAGGATGGCCAGCCGTTATTGCCTGATTTGATAATGATAGTTTTTGTTTAAAGTATTTCCCTTTTTAATTTAACCGGATTTCAATAAATCTAGACTGGAGGATTTGCCATGCCCGGACGTAATTTTCTTTTCATTCCAGGCCCGACGAACGTGCCGCGCCGCATACAGAATGCGATGAATATCGAACAGGAAGATATGCGCGCAGTGGATCTGCCGGAGTTTACCAAGCCGCTGTATGAAGACATGAAAAAGGTCTTCAAGACCAGGACCGCGCGGGTATTTATTTTTCCGGCCTCAGGTACCGGTGGATGGGAATCAGCAGTCGCCAATACCCTGAATCTTGGTGACAAGGTATTGATGTCCGGTTTCGGTCATTTCTCCAACCTCTGGATCGACCTGTGCCAGCGCTGGGGTCTGAACGTTCAGGCACTGGAAGTGGAATGGGGCGAAGGTGTGCCCGTTGAAAAGTATGCCGGGATCCTTGCGGCTGACAAGAAGCATGAGATCAAGGCTGTGTTCGCCACCCAGAATGAAACTGCAACCGGTGTGGTCTCCGATATCGCCGGTGTACGCAAGGCCCTCGATGCCGCCAAGCACCCGGCGCTGTTGTTTGTGGATGGTGTGAGTTCGGTGGCCTCGATTGATTTCCGTATGGATGAGTGGGGCGTGGATCTGTGTGTGTCCGGTTCGCAGAAAGGTTTCATGTTGCCGACCGGTCTGGGCATCGTCTGTGCCAGCCAGAAGGCCCTGGAGGCGCGCAAGAATTCCAAATTGCCCAAGACTTTCTTTGACTGGGAAGATCAGATCAAGACCAATGATCTGGGTTACTTCCCGTATACACCACCGATGAACCTGCTGCGCGGCCTGCGCGAGTCGCTCAATATGCTGTTTGAGGAAGGGCTGGAGAATGTCTTTGCCCGTCATCATCGTATGGCCACGGCCGTGCGCAAGGCGGTAGAGGCCTGGGACATGCGGCCTATTGCCAAGGGACCCCAGTGGTATTCCGATACGGTCACCGCGGTGGCCACGCCGGAAGGTTTCGACGGCAATGAAGTGGTGCGGCATGCCTACAAGTATTACAACATCGCCTTCTCCATCAGTCTGGCCAAGATCGCCGGCAAGGCCTTCCGTATCGGTCATCTGGGCGATATGAATGAACTTATGATCCTGACCCCGATCAACGGCGCCGAAATGGCGATGAAAGACCTGGGTTATCCAATCGAGTTAGGCAGTGGTGTCGCTGCAGCGCAGGAATATCTGCGCACGACCAAGAAGAACCGGTTGGAGAAATAAAACCATGGGGACATGGTACCCCCCATAACAAAAATGATTTGATGAGGATTGCATTATGAGTTTCACACAATACACACCGGCGCGTACGCGCTTGCAGCGTAGTGAGCTTGCGGTACCCGGATCCAATCCGGGCATGTTTGAAAAGGCCGCAAACAGCAATGCTGATTTTATCTTTCTTGACTGTGAGGATGCTGTTATTCCCGATGACAAACCACAGGCACGCAGGAATATTATCAAGGCGTTGAATGACATTGACTGGAAAGGCAAGGGCAAGACCATGTCCGTGCGCATCAACGGTCTGGACACACATTATATGTATCGCGATGTGGTCGATATCGTGGAACAGGCCGGGAACAATCTTGATACCATCCTGATCCCGAAGGTGGGAACACCTGGCGATGTGTACGTGGTTGACTGCATGCTGACCCAGATCGAGGAAGCCGTGGGAATCAGTGATCCCATCGGGATCGAGTGTCTGATTGAAACCGCCCTGGGCGGCGCCAATGTCATGGCGATTGCACAATCCAGCAAGCGTCTTGAGGCACTGCACTTCGGTGTCGCCGATTACGCCGCCAGTATGCGCGCACGTACCACCAATATCGGTGGACTTAACCCGGATTACAATTGTGAAGGTGCGCTAGGCGATCAGTGGCATGCAGCCCTGGTCAGTATGGCGACGGCCTGCCGTGCCTTTGGTCTGCGTGCCATTGACGGCCCCTATGGTGATTTTAGTGATCCGGAAGGTTACAAGGCCGCCGCCAGACGTGTCGCTGCATTGGGTTATGAGGGCAAGTGGGCCATTCATCCTTCACAGATTGATCTGGCCAACGAGATCATGTCGCCCCCGGAGAAAGAAGTGACTCGTGCCCGCCGTGTGCTGGAAGCATTGGAAGAAGCCGCCAAGGCTGGCAAAGGTGCGGCGCAACTGGACGGCAAGATGATCGATATCGCCTCTGAACGTATGGCAAGAAATGTCATCAGGCAGGCGGAGATGATTGCAACGAAGAAGTGAAACGCAACTCGTGAAGTTCGTTTCAAGATTCACGAATGACG
>JBCKWI010000002.1:0-79048 GCA_038922795.1 Gammaproteobacteria bacterium | reverse complement strand
AATTCAGAATATGCAGGATCAGGCCAGACAATTACTGGATCGATATTGCAAAGAATCCGATCACACAGCATTCAATACCTTCTATCGTTCCCAAAGCGGCAAGCTCTGGCAGTTTCTCCGCTCGCGTGGTTGCAGCGAAGATGCAGCCTACGATCTCCTGGCCGAGGCCTTCATGAAATTTATTCAGGTGGTATGCAACGATCCGCGCGCGCCGGTTGCATTGCTGTACCGGATTGCCATTAACCTGCACATCGATAGCTACCGGCGCAGTCAATCTTCACCGGTCACAATAAATAATGAACTGGTGGAAAAGCATGTTGATGAAGCCAGCAATTTCAGTGATCAGCGTGATTATGTTGAACATTTAATGAAGTCCCTGCCGCAGGATGAACAAAATCTGCTGTTCATGCGTTATTGGACAGGACTCACACACAAAGAGATCGCGGAGATACTGGACATGCCGGCAGGCACCATCCGGCGGCAATGCGCCGCCATCATCAAGAAGCTGCAACAACGCTGGCAGGAGGAAGGCCATGGCGCATGATTTTCCTGTGCCGGATGAGGCGCAGCTGGAACGGTTGATTGTTTCTGTATATAAAAGGCTGCCGGATCCGGAATTCCCCCGGCTTAACCGCATAGAAGAACGCCTGGCACGTAATCTGCCCACTGGTAAAACCCGGCGCAAGGCGAACACAATCCCCTGGTGGATCGTTTTACTGTTGACAGGTGGCATCGCGGCTGCAGTCTGGTGGGCGGGTGTAAGATATACTGAGGTTATAGAGAATAAAGATCGTGAAGCAACCGGTATTAAAAGTGACACCATACAACCTGCGGATACACCCCGGGACAGCACAGCACCTCAGGAACGAGGGCAGGATAGCCAGAGTGATGCTGCAAACCGGAAACAATCGCCGATCATCTATCAAAGAGAACACTGAAGAATTACAGGCACACTATGCACACTGAGGAAACTCTGAATAAATGTTCTAGTTGTCATGCCGGTGCAAACCGGTATCTGGTGAACAATAGTTTTGACTGGATTCCGGCAGGAGTTTATACCCGGAGGGTGCCGGAATGACGGGCTGGAAGGAATTGAGACTTAATAACAAGTCCTATAACTATGCCAATCCAGATATTCTTGTCTCAGGCAGATCTCTTATCGCCTGGGCCCTACTCGCCATGCTGCTGTTTGTGAGTGGCCCTGTAGCGGCCGTGATCTGCACCAGTGCTGCCACCGGCAACTGGAACGTGCCGGTCAACTGGTTTGGTTGCGCCGGGCAGGGGAGCACCGAAAAGGAATCGAAAGCATGAGGCGAGCGATGGTCATCGCGGGGAAAACCGTGGTCTGTCCCCTATTTTCTTGTTGGAAAATGGCGGCGAGTTGTTGCAGGGTGGGCTTGTCGTTCTTGACCGAGAGGGATGCCGCCGACGGCCGCTTCCGCATTCATCTAAATCGGGCTTGTGAAGAAAACAACATGAATGCTAAAAGATTAGCCCCGGAAAAACGTGGTCTGTCCCCGGTTTGCTCCCCGTGCAGACGGTGTCCTGCGGTAAAGAGATTTGTTGTCGGCTGGGGTTCCTTGGTTGTCAGATCCTTCGTGGCGCTTCTGCTTCTGTGTGGCACCGGTTCCGGATTTGCCGCCACCACGATCAATTCAGCCACGCTCGATGGAGGCACATACAGCGCAGTCAGCCCTTACTATGTGTCGCCCGGTCAAGTTATTACGGCAGTCCTCAATGTCTATTATAGCGGCTCTGGCAACTGGAAATCGAGTGGAGCGGGATTTGGCACGGTACTGCCCTCGTGGGTATTGGGAACGAACTGTGCAAATAATAGCTCTGGCGTGGTTCCGGCCTTTGCGGGAGCCGAGGGAACATACATCCAGACCTTCACCACAACTGTACAGGCAACGCCGACGGGCACATTGAATGCCTATTTCAATACGTACACCAACTCATCTTGCGGCGGCGGGGGGGACGCGCTCATCTGGGCCAACGCCATCGTCACACGAATCACTGCGCCCACGGTTGCCAAGTCCTTTAGCCCGAGCACGATAGGCGTCAACGCCACGAGCGTGCTGACTATCACCTTGGCCAATGCGAATACCACGGCGATCACGGGTGCGGCGTTCACTGATACCTATCCGGCGGGGTTGGTCAATACGGCATCTCCGTCGGGGGCGACGACGTGCACCGGGGGCACGGTGACGGCGGCCAACGGCGGCGGCTCGGTGGCATTAAGCGGGGGCACGATCCCGGCCAGCGGGAGCTGCACGGTGACGGTGAACGTCACCAGCGCGAGCGCGGGCAGTTACGACAACAGCACCGGGGCGGTGACCACGACCAATGCCGTGAGCGGCACGGCGGCATCGGCGACGCTGACCGTTATTTTGAATCCGACGGTGGCGAAGAGTTTTAGCCCGAGCACGATAGGCGTCAACGCCACGAGCGTGCTGACTATCACCTTGACCAATGCGAATACCACGGCGATCACGGGTGCGGCGTTCACTGATACCTATCCGGCGGGGTTGGTCAATACGGCATCTCCGTCGGGGGCGACGACGTGCACCGGGGGCACGGTGACGGCGGCCAACGGCGGCGGCTCGGTGGCATTAAGCGGGGGCACGATCCCGGCCAGCGGGAGCTGCACGGTGACGGTGAACGTCACCAGCGCGAGCGCGGGCAGTTACGTCAACAGCACCGGGGCGGTGACCACGACCAATGCCGGGAGCGGCACGGCAGCTTCGGCGACGCTGACCGTTGCCGTCCTCGTGTCGAACTTCAATGCTTTCGAGAGCACCACTGCCGCAGGCGCGATTGACGGCGTGATCTACACCAAAATCGCAGGCACCGCGTTCAGCCTGGACGTGGTGGCGATCAGCGGTGACGCGCAAGCGAGCAGCTTTAACAGCGACGTCAAAGTCGAGCTGGTTGCGAACGATGGTACCAGTTGTTTGACCTCCAGCTCGGTGATACAGACGATCACGCCGGCGGCCATTTCCAGCGGCCGCTCGATAGTGAATTTCGCCGCCGTTTCCTATGCCTACAGGGACGTGCGCATGCGCATCAGCTATCCGACCTCTTCCCCGACCATCATCGTCTGCTCCAGCGACAACTTTGCCATCCGCCCGACATCGTTCACCGGTCTCAGTTCGACCAACGCTAACAACACCGGAAGCACGGGAACGCCGTTTCTCAAAACCGGTGCGAATTTCAATCTCACCGTGAATTCGGTGGCGGGGTATAACGGAACCCCAAGCACCGACAATACCAAAGTGGTGGGTAGCCCCACTGCTGGCACAATAGGCGGGAGCTTTGGTGCGGCACCGGTCGGGACGGGCACGGCAACGGGGGCAAGCTTTTTCTATAGCGAAGTCGGCAATTTCGGACTCAGTCTCAACGCCATTTACGACTCCAGCTTCACCAGTGTCGATCAGGTGAACGACTGCACTGCGGATTTTTCGAATACGCTGGTAGGCGGGAAGTACGGCTGTTCTTTCGGCAGCCCGGCGATTGTGCTGGCCAGCGGGTTCGGGCGCTTCACGCCGGACAATTTCAGTGTGAGCCTGAATGCGCCGACATTCGGTACAACATGCGGGACGTTTGGCTACGTCGGACAGGCATTTACCTACAATACGGCTCCGGTGATAACGGTCACCGCCAGAAACGGCACGAACAATACGCCCGCCAATGCAACCACGACCAATTATGCCGAGTCGTACATGAAGTTTTCCAATTCTGTCGGCGTGAGCCTCAACCAGGCGCCGTACAGCACCCAGGGCGGGCGCTACTCGCGCTTCGACGCATTGGGAGGGGGCATCACACCCACGCTCGATACCGCCGTATTGCCGGCGACGACGGCAGATCCGACCATAGGGACTTTCACCTCAGGTGTCGGCACGCTCACGTTCGGATCGGGTTCGGGACTGGGTTTCACCCGCAGCACCACGACTCCCAGCGCACCGTTCAATGCCGATATCGCGCTGGCGATCAATGTTATTGACAGCGACGGTGTTGCTGCGAGCAACCCCGTATCGTTCGGTGCGGCGAGCGTGGGCAACGGCATCGCGTTCAGCGACGGCAACGCATTGACCACGAACGACAAGGAAATGCGCTTCGGGCGGCTGGTGATCGGCACCGGCTTTGGCTCGGAACTGTTACCGGTGCCGGTGCCGATGCGCACCGAGTATTTTGACGGGACGAGCTTTATCACCAACACGGATGATAATTGTACGGCCCTGAGCCTGGCGGATCATTTGCGGTTGAGCAATCTGGATACAGCGGGCGGTGACGTCCAGGCCGGTGATGCAACCATGGACATTGCGCCGGGGAACAACAACACGAGCATCACGGTGTTTAATTCACCCCTGATTAGCGGGAATGCCGCCGCCCGTTTTTCAGCGCCCGGCAGTGGCAATGTGGGTTTTGTGAATATTGCCGGTAATCTGAATTGCCTGGAACCGACGATCGCATGTGTGGGCCCGAATACTTTCCCGCATCTGTTATATGACTGGGCAGATGTGGACGGCTTAGGAGATGGTCCGTATGACGGTAACCCCACGGGCCGGGTCGATTTTGGCGTGTATGAAGGCCCCCGGACCCATATCTATACTCGCGAGCCCTGGTAAAAAATATCGGATAATTAATCAGTAACCCTTCATTTTCAGGATGTGATCACCATCACATTTCCTGTATATTTTTATTTGATGCCATCATGTTGGCCTTTTTATTGCACTATACCTGATGTAGTGCCATTTCCTTACTTCATTTATTTACAGGGAAAATCCATTGACAATAGGTAGTTAGAGTGAAAAACTTATGTTATGTGTGAGAAACTGCCGGTTAAATATGTCGTTAATTAAGGACATTAATAGGCTTAAGAGATCGGATGTGAAGTAGATATCACCTTCAAGGTCCGCCACTGGGGGGGGGGAGCTGATTTTGTTTCAATTATTTAAAAAAACGTTGCGTAAAGATGCCCAGGTCGCTGTGTGTCCGGATGAACACGCCATCGCCGTGGCCCGTATCCGGCGCGTGAAAGATCTGCCTCCCCTGCTTGATCTGTGTGAAGCGCAGGAACTTGAGAACCTCTCGGTGCAGGGGGCGGAAATAGCCCGGCTGTGCAGAATGCATCACCTGGATCAATATGCCTGTGTCAGCACCCTGGAACTGGGCAATTACAATCTGGTACTGATTGAAGCGCCTGATGTGCGGCCTGAAGAACTGCGGGCGGCCATCCGCTGGAAAGTGAAAGACCTGATTGATTTCCATATTGATGATGCGGTGATTGATGTATTTGAAGTCCCGAACCAGAAAACCGCCGGCAGGAACAAGATGATGTATGCGGTAGTGGCCCGGACTGAAACAGTGAAAGACAGGATCAACCAGTTGCAGAGGGCCGGGCTGAATCTGAATATTATTGATATCCCGGAACTCGCTTTACGTAATGTTGCGGCATTGCTGCCTGAAGACGTGGGCGGTGTCGCGCTGGTTTATATTGGTGAGGACAGTGGACTGATTACCATCACCCGCCAGGCTACGCTCTATCTGTCCCGGCGCATAGATACCGGCATGAATGAATTACCGCTGAAGGACTTGCGGGAAAGTGATCCTGCGGTCCGGCGCTGGGTGGACGGTATCGTGATCGAGATACAGCGCTCACTGGATTATTATGAAAGCCATTTTTCACAACCCCAGGTAGCAGCGATAGTGCTTTCACCCATGCCCAGGGAAATACCAGGGATGATGGACTATCTTGTGGGCCAGTTGGGTGTGCAAACCCGTATGCTGGACGTCAATGAATTGATCGACGCGAAAGAACCGGTACCCCTTGAGATACAGTCGCGCTGTCTGCTGGCCATTGGCGCAGCGTTACGTCACGAGTCAATGACATTATGAACCAGCAAATCAATCTTTATCAGCCCATGTTTCGCAAGCAGAAGAAGGTATTCTCCGCTGCGACGATGTTGCAAATTTGCCTGTTTTTTATTTTTGTTTTCACCGGCCTTTATGCCTATGAATTTTACCGCATGACACCGATCAATGTGCAGGTCACAAACCTCAAGAGTGAATTGCAGGAATTGACCGCGCAACTGGACAAACTGAAAAAACAGCAACCGGCCAAGGCAAAAAGCGAGTTGCTGGACAAGGAAATCGCGCGTGTTACCCGGGAACTGGAACAAAGCAGACGTATACAACAGATCCTGTCCGGGCAGGAGTTAGGTAATACCAGTGGTTTTTCCGGCCATATGGAAGCATTCGCACGACAACGCGTCGAGGGCGCCTGGCTGACAAAGTTTGCAATTACCGGGGGTGGTACGGCGCTGATGCTGCAGGGTAATACCCTGGCCTCCGAGCTGGTGCCGGTTTATATACAGCAACTCGCCAATGAAAAAGCGCTCTCCGGCGCATCATTTAATTTCATGGAATTAAAACGGTCAGATGATATTGAAAAGTCGGACCAGATTGCCTTCAAGGTAAGCACCAGATAAGGGTGTCATCAGATATGACTTTAACAAAAATCGCGGAAAAGATTGATAATCTCAGTATCAGGGAACGGGCCATTATCTTTTTCGGAATACTTTTCGTGCTTTACAGCCTATGGAATATATTCCTTATGCAGCCCCTCGATAATAAACAAAAGATAGTCAGGGCTGACTTGCAGCAGATGCAGGCAAGCCAGTTGGCGACTTATACACAAATACAAAAAACCCTGGAAGACAACCGCAAGGATCCCAACATCGAGCTGGAACGGAAACTGAATGCACTGAAAGCGGAACTCAAGCAATTAAACAGCGAAGTGCAGGCATCAACGGCACATCTGGTTTCTCCCAGACAAATGGCAAAGATACTGGAAGAAGTGCTGTACAAAACCAAAGGTTTAAGGCTGACGGCGTTGAAAAGTCTTGGTGCAACCAGTCTGACTGGTGGTGGGCAGGCCAAAAAAGCGGCGGGATCAAGCGCGGCAACTCCGAAAGATGAAGGGCCCGCGGGACAGGAGATAATCAATGTCTACAAACACGGGATCAGGATCGAATTTGAGGGTGATTACATGTCCACACTGGATTATTTGAAGGAACTGGAAGCGCTGGATTTCAGGTTTTTCTGGGACAGTATTGAATATCAGGTTGAAGTTTATCCACTGTCACGGGCAGCCATTCAGGTTTTCACGCTGAGTCTGCAAAGAAACTGGATTGATGTGTGATCCATGAGCAGAGCACTATACATTCTTTGTCTATTCACTCTGGCGCCGGGGCCACTGTTTGCTGTAGCCGGACTGCCTGATCCGACGCGGCCCGCGGATTACAGTGATGCGCCTGTCATGCTGGAGCTATATGAATTACCAAAAGAATTGGTCGAATGGAAAGTCACGGCAATACGTATATCAGAAAATGAACGCAGCGCGATAGTGAATGGCAGGCTCGTCAGGACGGGCGATGTCATTGGACCAGCCAGGATTGTTGAGATTAATCCTGTGAATGTCATCCTGGATTACGAAGATAAACAGGTTATTGTCAGGCTATATAGTGATGTTGTACTTAAAAAGATGAGAAAAGAATAATTTCCATGAATCCAAATCCAAAATTTTGAAGAGACTTAAATGTGAACATAAAAATCAATACTACTTTACTGATTCCGTTGGTCATCTGTTTACAGGGTTGTGAAACAGGGCCTGCGCGCCAGGATGTGGTCAACAAGATGGAGACTGTCATTGATGAATCCATCACGGCAAACCGTGAGCAAAAAGGATTGCCTGATGATGTATCACGGGCATTGATCCCGACGATCAATCTGGATGCCCTGAGGGTGCCGCAGATCCAGGATGAACAGCGTTTTGACATTTCCGTTAATAATGTACCGGCCGAGCAGTTTTTCCTGAGCCTGGTGGACGGGACCCAATACAACCTGGTAATCCATCCGGAAGTAAAGGGATTAATCACATTGAATCTGCGCAATGTGACAATCCCGGATGTCATGGAAGCCGCCCGTGATGTATACGGGTTTGAGTTTATCAGCACGACTTACGGATTCCAGGTATTGCCGGGCCGTTTGCGCGCGCGCATTTATCAAATCAATTACCTCAATGTCGAGCGTTCAGGCAGTTCGCAAACCCAGGTGAGTTCTGGTTCGCTGACCGAGAGTAACACAACTACAGGGACGACTGATGGCGCACCTTCTGGCCAACAACAACCAGATCGCCGTACAAATGCTGTTGGTTCCCGCATTTATACCAGACAACCAGAGACGACATTCTGGACGGAATTGCAAAATTCAGTCCAGGCCATCGTCGGTCAGGCCGAAGGCCGCAGTGTTGTGGTCAACCCCCAATCCGGGGTGGTGGTGGTCAGGGCCCTGCCGAATGAACTCAGGGAGGTGGAGGCCTTTCTTCAGGCAACCCAGCTTATTGTACAGCGCCAGGTGATCCTGGAGGCTAAGATCCTGGAGGTAACACTGAATGAAGGTTTTCAGACCGGCATTAACTGGGGTGCCTTGCTGAGTTCCGGTAACAATTCCATCACCGCTGCAAATATTGGCGGCGGCAGTGTCCTGGTCAATGAAGGAGGGTTGAGTGGTATCAGCGGACAAACCGGCAATCTTGATCCGGCTAATTTGTCACCGATTGCCGGCGCCCTGTCAGAAGCATTTGGCGGGGTTTTTACCCTGGCGCTTGACCTGGGGGACTTCACCGCATTTATAGAATTGCTAAAGACCCAGGGTAATGTTCAGGTCCTGTCCAGCCCCCGTATTGCTACCATGAATAATCAAAAGGCCATTATCAAGGTTGGAACGGACGAGTTTTTTGTCACTGACGTTACCAATACAGTATCTTCAACAGGGGTGAGCACAACCGTATTTCCTTCAATCGAGCTGACACCGTTTTTCTCCGGTATTGCACTGGATGTCACACCCCAGATCAGTGAAGGCGGTGATGTGACCCTGCACGTCCATCCCTCGATCAGCGAGGTCGTTGATCAACAGAAGACCGTAACCATAGGAAACAACGCACAGCAATTACCGTTGGCACTGAGCACGGTGCGGGAATCAGACAGTATCGTGCGTGCCCGCAGTGGCCAGGTCGTCGTTATTGGCGGTTTGATGCAGGACCTGACTGATGACCGGGATGCTTCCGCCCCGGTGCTTGGAGATATACCGTTATTAGGCAACCTGTTCAAACACAAGAAACAGCGTTCGGTAAAAAGCGAACTGGTTATATTACTCAAACCTATAGTTGTAAATTCTTCTGAGGAATGGAATGGTGCATTGGGGCAATCCGGTTCAGAAATCAGGCGCATACGTGACCAGATGAATGAACCACCGAAATCATTTTTAAATGAGCTTTTCAATCCTGCTGAGGAACCGGCCAATTAATGTATTTGCAGCATTTTAAATTTAACGAACTGCCGTTTACCATCACCCCGAACACCAGTTTTTTCATGAACCGGGCCGGGTATCAGGATGCGCTGAATGTCCTGCTGGTGGCATTGCGGAGTGGCGAGGGTTTTGTCAAGGTCACCGGTGAAGTCGGTGTTGGTAAAACCATACTGTGCCGCAAACTCATGCATTCGCTGGGGCCGGATTATGTTATTGCGTACATCCATAATCCCTACATTAAACCCGACAGTTTACTGCTCGCTATCGCGGACGCATTGTCTGTTCCCACCACTGAACGGATTAGCCAGCATACATTACTTAAGCTGCTTACCCGCGCGTTAATCGATCAACATGCCAGGGGAAAACATGTTGTAGTCTGTCTTGATGAAGTTCAGGCCATGCCGGTACAGACGCTGGAATCTCTCAGGCTCCTTACCAATCTGGAAACTGAAAACAGCAAATTGATACAGGTTGTCCTGTTCGGACAACCGGAATTGGATGCATTATTAAACCAGCCTTCCGTCCGGCAACTGAAACAGCGTATTACCTTTGCATACCGGTTGCTGCCATTAAACAAGGTTGCCATGGTGGCATATATAAATCACCGGCTGGATATAGCCGGTCATCACGGGAAAAGCCTGTTTACCAGTAAGGCCATTCAATACATTTACCGTCACAGCAATGGTATTCCCCGGCTGATCAATATCATATGTCATAAGGCATTAATCAGCGCCTATGGCGCAGGCTCGAATACAGTCACCCACAAACATATTGCCGCCGCGGTGGAAGATATGGAGGAGACGCAACAGACCGATCATCATGCATTGAGGCCATGGTCCCAGATTTGGTCACGATGGTTATTGGGAACGCTGGGTATGGTCGGGCTTATATTGGCCGGGAGTCATCTCAATAATATCCTCGGGTTGCTCTGATGAGTCTGATTAACAAACTCCTGAAAGATATTGAGTCCAGGCAAGCTGCCCTGCCGGATGAACAGGATTTTGTGCTGGATGGACTTTATTCCGCGTACGATGTTGAAATACAGCAACAAAAGAGTAAAAAAAATTATTTTTATTATCCGCTGGCAATTTTTTTGTTTGTAATTTTGTTTATTTCAGTCAGCAGGATTGACTTACCTTCCCCGGCGGAAAATTCTTACACATCATCCGCGCCGCCCCCGGCCCTACCTGCAATCAATAATTCATCAGCACGTGGTGCTGTGGTAATTGAAGAAGGAAAACCGGAAGTTGAAAACAGATATTCTGATGAGGCCATACTCAGCCTGAAGGTGGATGACGTGCTGGCGAACCAGGAGAATTTTATTCCAGCCCGCGATGAGAGCACGCAACATCAGGCAATAATTGAAAATATCGCCCTTGAGGAATCGGCCAGGACAGTCCTGGAAATCAATAATGTGGATCATGCAGGCAGTTTGCCGGGAATTGATCAATTAACCAGTATTACAAACATTCGCAAGCAACTGGATGAAGACGGGAAGTTCAGATTTGTCATTGAATCCAGGGTGCCCTTGTCAATAGAAAATACCGGGATCTTGCGGGATTCGGAGCAGCACAGATTACAAGTGTCTTTACAAAAACAGGACCAGGTTATTCCCGCGGCATCAAAAGAAAACATCATAGCTCAAGTTGCTGATACTGATAAGGCCTTATCAGGTGATACGGCCGTCATGCAGGGTGAACTGGTGAAAACCATTCATCAGCCAAAAGTATATTCAACAACGGAAAAATCGTTGATGGAAGGGCTTGAACTTTACCGGCAAGGTAAAGTTGCGGAAGGACTGGACGCATTTTACACCGCTGTAAAAAATGATGAAGGTCATGTTAAGGCCAGGGCGACACTGGCTGTTAAACTGATCGATCAAAATCAACGCGAGCAGGCCGTTACAACGCTTGAAGAAGGTCTGCGGTTGTATCCGGATCGTACGGAATGGACCAGGCTCCTGGCCCAGGCCCATATCGATGCGGGCAATCTTTTTGCTGCCAGAGAAGTACTGGAAAAATCGGTCCCGGCCATCTCCGCCGACCCGGATTATCATGCATTATATGCAGCACTGTTGCAGAAAATGACGCAACATCAGCAGGCGGCCCTGATCTACCGTAATCTACTCAATGCTTATCCTGACAACGGTATCTGGTGGATGGGCCTTGCCATATCACTGGAGGCATTGTCCAGGAACAGGGACGCTTTATTTGCATACAGTAATGCCATGAAAGGCCATTCACTGACACCCGGGACGCACCAGTATATCGCACAGCGTATTCGCGTACTCAATCAACAGATAGCCAATGAATCCTCGTAAAAAAATCAGACTCGGCGACCTGATGGTCGAGCACAAGTTGATAGCAAAGACCCAGCTTGATGAAGCGCTTGCCGATCAGAAAAAGAGCGGCCGGAAACTCGGGCGCATCCTGGTGGAAAACGGATATGTTACGGAAGAACAGATGTTCCAGGTCTTGTCAGATCAACTCAAGATCCCTTTTGTGGATCTGCTCCGTTATAATTTTAATCCTGATGTCATCAGGTTAATCCCGGAAATTCAATCAAGGCGGTTTCGTTCAGTTGCGCTGTCAAGCGATGGTGAAGGTGTGCTGCTCGGCATGGTTGATCCAACCGATATTTTTGCCTATGACGAATTGACTAGAATACTCAAACGCCCGATCAAACTTGCCATTGTCAGGGAAGTCGATCTGCTCAAAACTATTGACACGGTTTACCGCAAGACGGATGAAATCTCCGGTTTTGCGGAAGAATTAAGTGTAGAACTGGGTGAGAATGACATTGATCTTGGTGCGTTGTTACTGGCGGCGGATGTCAAGGATGCGCCTGTCGTCAAATTGCTGTATTCGCTGTTTGAAGATGCCGTCCAGATCCATGCCTCGGATATTCATATTGAACCTGATGAAAATGTCTTGCGCATAAGGCAGCGGGTTGACGGCATATTGCAGGAACATATTATGGATGAGACCCGGATTGCCCCGGCACTGGTGCTGAAGCTGAAGCTGATGGGTGGTCTGGATATTTCTGAAAAACGGCTGCCACAGGATGGGAGGTTCACGGTGACAGTCAAGGACCACAATATCGACGTCCGTTTGTCCACCATGCCGGTACAATATGGCGAATCAGTGGTAATGCGTCTGCTTGATCAGACGGGAGGCACGCTTGATCTTGACGCATTGGGCATGCCGGAAGCGATCCTGAAGCGTATAGAGGTATTGATCAGGCGTCCGCACGGGATGATCCTGGTAACAGGGCCGACTGGCAGCGGCAAGACGACCACTCTCTATGCCGCATTGAAGGCGCTTAATTCGCCTGAAAAAAAAATCATTACCATTGAAGACCCGGTTGAATATCGCATTCCCAGGATCAATCAGATTCAGGTCAATACCAACATCGGGTTGAGCTTTGCCAGGGTCTTGCGCTCGGCGTTACGCCAGGACCCGGATATTGTGCTGGTCGGTGAAATGCGCGATGAAGAGACCGCTGAAATCGGCCTGCGGGCGGCCATGACCGGTCATATGGTTTTGTCCACTTTACATACCAATGATGCCATCGGTACGGTGAACCGTTTGATGGACATGGGGATTAAAAGTTATTTGCTGGCTTCCGCACTGCACGCCATTCTGGCACAGCGGCTGGTGCGCCGGATATGCCAGAGTTGTTCAAGATCGGCGGAACTGGATCCGCAACAAACCGCCTGGTTGAATGCGCACGGTAACGAGACCGCCTTCAAGGCGGCATTCAAGCAAGGCAAAGGGTGTGGTTACTGCAACTACACCGGTTATCTGGGACGCATTGGCGTTTACGAATTGCTTGAGTTTGATCAGCAAATATCCGATGTGCTGGGCCAGGGAGACAGCGCTGCTTTTGCATTAGTCGCACGGATTGCCAGAGGATTCCGGCCCCTTAACATGGTTGCCCTGCAATACGCCATTGAAGGCGTAACCTCCATGGATGAGGTCATACGGATCTCCGCTGATGTCGATACCATGATGGATATCAAAACAGACCCGGCGTACCAGGGGGTTGCTGTTTAATGCCGGTATTCGTTTACAAGGGCAGGAGTGTCAGGGGCGCGCTGATGCAAGGTCAGATTGATGCCAATTCAATCGATACGGTGGCTACCCAGTTAATGAATAGTGGTATTACACCGATTGATATAACGCAAAGCGGTGGAGGCGAAGCAGCCTCAAAATCAGTATTTGCCTATCTGCAAAGCCGGCCACTGGGGCTGGATGATTTGATATTGTTCAGCCGGCAGATGTATACCTTGATGAAAGCCGGTGTGCCATTGATCAGGTCGATTCTGGGGTTGACCCAGTCAACACGCAACCAGCGGATGGTGGATGCGCTCAAGGACATACTCACGAATATTGAATCCGGCCGGGACCTGTCAAGTTCACTGGCCAGGCACCCCGGAATATTTTCCTCGCTGTTTATCAGTATGGTGCGGGTTGGCGAGGAAACCGGCCGTCTGGATGAATCCTTTTTACGGATTTCAGAATATCTGGCACGGGAAAAGGATACGCGCGAACGCATTAGCACGGCATTTCGTTATCCTGTATTCGTGATACTTGCCATCGGCATTGCGCTGACCATTATCAATATCTGGGTCATCCCGGCTTTTGCCGACCTGTTTGCCAAGGCCGATGTGCCGTTACCATGGCAGACCCGTCTGTTGCTGGCGGTATCCGCCTTATTTGTTCAGTGGTGGCCGGTCATGCTGGGAGGAATTATAGCGGGTATTTTTGGCTCCAGGGCCTATGTCAAAACCGAAAACGGCCGCTATATGTGGGACCAGTATAAACTCAGGCTGCCACTGGTAGGGGATATTATCCGGCGTGCGACTCTGTCACGGTTTGCGCGGGCCTTTTCCATGTCCCTGACCTCCGGCGTACCACTCATCCAGGCCATGACCGTCGTTGCCCGTGCGGTGGATAATGAATTCATTGCCGAACATATCCTGAGTATGCGTAATGGCATTGAGCGGGGCGAATCACTGACGCGTACAGCGGCTGTGACCAATATGTTTACACCGCTGGTATTGCAGATGCTGGCCGTGGGTGAAGAAACCGGACAGGTTGATGAACTGCTTGCCGAGGTGGCCGATTATTATGAGCGTGAAGTTGATTACGATATCAAGAATCTGAGCGCATCAATAGAACCGATCATGATTGTGATTATAGGTTTCATGGTTTTAATCCTGGCGCTGGGGGTATTTCTGCCGATGTGGGACCTGGCAACCGTCATTAGATAATGCATCGCTGGTCAGATCGAAACCTGACGCTGCTGGAATTATCCGCGGCGTTATTGTTGATAGCGGTATTCATCGGGGTATTCGCGCGGTATGTGTTGATCATATTTGCCAGGGCCGAAAGCACCATGGTGAGTGCCACGGTTATCAATATCAATACTGCCCTTAATTATCATGCGATGTTTGCTGTATTGAATAAAAATAGGGATAAACTGGCCGCACTGGAAACAATGAATGCCATGAATATGGGGCGGGCGCCGTTGACAAGAACTGATACGGGTGAACACGGACATAATGAGTTCCTCAACCAGCAGTTTCATCACTGGATGCCGGGTAATTATATCGGGGAATTCGCAGCGCCGGATCCGGACCGGATACCGGGGGGTAAATGGTATTTTGATGTGGCTGAAAATATGCTGGTTTACAGGGTGAATAATCCTGAATACTTTTACAGCGAGCTGGAGGGCGCGCCGCGGATCAGATTTCGGGTCCGTGTTGAATATAAGGACGTTAATGCTGATGGTAAATACGATCCGGCCATAGACAATTTCCGGACAGTGAAGCTGGAAAGCCAGGAACATTATGAATGGCGGTTTTAATACTGAAGGCAACTCTGGATAAGCTGTCATCACCTGTTTAATTAGAACCTGTCTCAATATCAGTTTCCCGCTCTTTTGACGGAAACAATAACCGACTGCGCCTTCCCCCTGGTAGGGGGAAGGTTGGGATGGGGGTTGAATTTCAGCCATTCCTGAGATTTCACCCCCACCTCAATCCTCCCCCGTCAAGGGGGAGGGTATTTAATTTATGGAAGCTCTGATTAAGTATCTTCACCGTCATGCTGGTGAAAACCAGCATCCAGTAAACAATTGTTTTGACTGGATTCTGGCATACGCCAGAATGACGATTCAAAGAATTTTTAGACTTATTCAGAGGTTCCTTAGAGATAGGTCCTAAAGTTTTCTGAAGATAATCAGGATATAAATAGAATATGAATGCATCAAATTACTTGTGGGAATGGTTAATCGCCAGCCTGTTCTGGCTGGGCGTGATCGTGGTCATTATCGGGATAGTATTCACCATTGCGCCGCAATGGGCCTTGACATCCGGCAACAAACTGAATCGCTGGATCAGTACCAAGTCGTTTTTTGATAGCCTTGACAGGCCACGTTACCAGGAGCGCTGGATATACCGGCATCATCGTCTCTTCGGTCTGATTATTATCTCCGCCGTGTGTTATGTGTTATTTACCTTTGTGTTTGTTATAGGGATAGAGAGTGCTGTAGCAAGGTTGATGGGTCTGGCCGGATCGGATTTTACCCGGTGGCTGTATGAACAGTTGTTTTATATTTTTCTGGGTGCCAGTGTTCTGGCGCTACTCATCGGGGCCATTATGTTGATCCGTCCCAGCCTGCTGAAAAATCTTGAGGCAAAGGCCAACCGCTGGATTGGGACGAATGAAAAACTGGATGTGCTTGACAGCAAGTTTGGTACGGACAGGTTCGTGGGCAATCCGCGCGTGTTTGGGTTGTTCGTTGTCCTGGGGGGGGCTGTATATCGTGGTCAGCACCGGATTACTGTTGTTTTAGGGAGACAAGCGGTCAGAAATAGGCGGGTATAAGCTGCCGGTGGTGCCCTGTTTGCAGCACAACAGGCGGGCAGACACCGGAAATTGGCCTGTTTATGTGACTATTTATGTGAATTAATTCACAATTCCGGGAGTTTTATGCCAAAGTAACAAGCCCGGGACAGAATATTGCAGGATATGGATTACAGGTCCTGGATCCGGTAGACAGGGCGATGTCAGGTTCTTTTTCACCTGTACGGATGACGGGTGTTAGGGAACCTCTGATCAAGTTGTTATTGTCATTTCGACCGTAGGGACGCCTGCATGGAAGCAGGCGGTAGAACCCACGTCGGGAACAGTGATCGAGAAATCTCGCAGTGATTTGTTTTTGTTTGACATTTTTAACTACAGATTTCCCGCTTTGCTCGAAATGACACCTTAATCAGAGGTTCCTTAGATGCGGAAACGCAGCGGGGAGACGGAGCTTCCCACGACCAGCCTGCTGCGGCAGGCGGGCACTGTGTTTTATTAATACTAACGGGCTGCGGCCCATAACAATGTGGAGTCAATAATGATGAAACGTCAACAATCAGGTTTTACCTTAATCGAACTGGTAGTAGTGATCGTGATCCTGGGAATTCTGGCCGCAACGGCGGTGCCGAGATTTGCGAATCTGTCAGCCCAGGCAAATGCGGCGGCCGCCCAGGGGATACTGGGAGCCATCTATTCTGCAGCAGCAATTCAGCTTGGCGTGAATACCGGCGTAGCCGCGGCCTTTGCCAGCATAATGGGCAATCTGGATTGCGCCGTTGGCGCTAGTAATACAGTCACGGTGACAACTACCGGTGCTGGTGCTGATGATTCGTGTTCAGCCGCCAATGACTATGTATGTCAGGTCGGTGGAGATACAATCACAGTCAACTTTAATGGCGCGGAGGCCGAGGGCACTATTTCTGACGGTCTGTGTCTTGGCTAAGATGATATTCAACTGATTAAAAAGAGGGTCTCACGACCCTCTTTTTTTATCAGTATGATGACGAAAAGTACCGGTATATCTTGCTCTATACTCAGAATAACCCGGATGTAATATCTTAAATCCGGCTATCATTTAAACAGATAATGATAAACAGGTATGGCATGAACAGAGTAACGGCATCAATGACAGGATTTACGCTGATTGAGCTGGTCGTGGTCATGCTGTTAATCGGGATACTGGGGGTTTTTGTCGCACCCAAACTAAACCTGACCACATTCCGTGAAACCGGGTTTTATCAGCAGGCTTTTTCAGCAATCCGGTATGCCCAGAAGCAGGCCATTGCCTCCGGCTGTACTGTGAACGTGTCGATAAACTCTACCCAATGTCTGCTGACCTGGGCAGGTGTGCCAGCCCCGCCGGTTTGTCCGGTGAATGGTACCAATATTACCAACCCCGCCAGCAGCAAGACCAACTTCTGCGCTGACAGTACCGCGGAAGGCAGCCCGAGCGCCACTTTCTCCTTTGATAACATCGGCCGTCCCAGTGCCGCAACAACGATCACATTTGGCAGCAGGACGATCCTGGTTGAAGCCGAAACCGGATATGCGCATGATTAATGGAAATTCTAAATTCCACGGCCTTAGTTCCGCGATGACAATGCAGCACAGTCATTCCGGAAGCCGCATAGCGGCTATCCGGTATCCCCTTCCCCCTTTCAGGGGAAGGTACGACTGCATGGAAACGTATACGGATATACTAATACTGCGAGTGCAGGACGCACAGGAGCAGTGCGTAGGTGGTAGAGCGACGCACGACTCCAGGGATGGAGGAGGTAGAATCGCGTCGGGAACAGCGATCGAGGAAGCCAAAGCCGAGGTAGGATGGGGGTACATTGCTTATTGGATTCCCGCATTCGCGGGTATGACGGAATGTGCTTTTCATTCCGGTCTTGAGCCTGGAGAAGTAGTACATGGAAGTGCTGTTAACGAAATCAAGGACGAAGTCCAGTTGATAAATTTTTCTTTAGCAGCGACATTCGATAATAGCAAAGAGTTAAACGATGCGGCCCACTAACCGTCAATCCGGCTTTACCCTGATCGAACTCGTCCTGGCCATTGTCATTCTGAGTATCGGTGTGACGGCCTTTATAGCGTTGATCAACCAGACGGTCAGCCGCAGCGCCGATCCGATGGTCATTTCCCAGGCCAATGCCATCGCCCAGGCCTACCTGGAAGAAATCATGCTCAGTAACTTTTGTGACCCTGATTTGTCGGCAGATTGTCCAACGTTTTGTACTGCGGCAAATGCATGTACAGTATGCAGCGTTGCAGAGAGCAGCCGTAATTTGTTTGATGATGTCTGTGATTATAATGATCCTCTTGTTGATTCTACAACAGGCGCCAAAGATCAAAATAATAATCTCATTACCGGTCTTGAAGCATACAATATCAATGTAACCGTAGATGATAGTGGAGTGACCCTGAATGGTCTGAATTCAGCCACTGGCGATATTGTTCGTATCGATGTCAATGTAACCCACGACAGTTTTTCTGATCTTAATTTGACATTATCAGGTTACAGGACAAATTTCTGATGAGAACAGCCGTGAACAAATCTACGGGTTTTACCTTGATCGAACTGGTGGTTGTGATACTGATCCTGGGTATTTTGTCATTTATCCTGGTCAATATCCTGCGCGGCCCGATGCAGGCCTATCTGGATGTGGAGCGGCGGGCGAGACTGGTGGACATTGCCGAGACCGCGTTACAACGTATGACCCGTGAAATCCGGCTGGCACTCCCGAACAGCGTACGCATCAGTGGTACGACGGCAATAGAATTTCTGCGTACACGTGATGGTGGTCGTTACCGTGACAAGGGAACAAACCGGCTTAAATTTAACAAACAATCTGACCCTTTCGAGTTTCTGGGTCCGTTGATTAATTTTACCGGCATCGTGGCCGGTGGTGCCAGCCAGGCAGCGTGTTTGGATGCGCCGAGATCAGCAGACTGTATGGTGGTTTACAATACCGGCCAGCCGGGCGCCGATGCCTATGCGGGTGAGAATATTGCGGCCATTACCGCAAAAAATCTTGGCCCTCCAACAACGTTAAGTTTTAATCTCAGTCCGGTCACCAAATTTCCAATTCAGTCACCCAGTCAAAGGTTCCAGGTTGTGGATACGCCGGTCAGTTTTGTCTGTGCCGGTTCCAGTATTACGCGTTATTCAGATTATACGATCGCTGCGGTCCAACCGGTTCCTCCGGCTGGCAGTGCGAACCTTCTGGTCGATCAGGTATCCAGTTGTTCCATGACTTATGATCCGGGCAGTGCCACACGTGCGGCACTGGTGACAATCAGCATAACGCTGCAGGATCCAAATCTCGGGCAAAGCGTTACCCTGTTGCAACAGGCGCATGTTCCCAACCAGCCATGATTACAGGCATGAACAAACAAGGGGGATTCAGTGCGGTAATTGTCATCGTGTTGATTGTCCTGTTCTCCCTGATTGGGGCATACATGGCCACCTTGTCTTCAGTATCGGCCGTGACGACGGCATCTTCCGGGGCCTCCATCCAGGCCTGGTTTGCGGCCAGGAGTGGAATGGAATGGGCAGTGCATGGAGCGCTTAACCCTGCTGTGAGTTGTACGGGTGTCAATGGGCAGACCATTAATTTTTCCGGTGGCGGACTGAATGGTTTTCAGGCCCGGATTGGATGTGTGGCAACCAGTGTTACGGAAGCACCGGTAACATACAATATCTACAATATTTCAGTCACTGCATCACGTGGCAGTGTTGGTGATGCAGGGTATGCCTCGCGCACTATCATGGCTACAGCAACTGACAGAAACGCACCTTAGGAAGAAGCGAAATTTTTCTGCCGCCAAGCTTCATACAATATGACAGAGACCGCATTGGAGAGATTCAGGCTGCGGCTGTATGGTTGCATGGGTATGCGCAGTACCTGATCGGGGGGTAGTGATTCAAGAAAGCTGGCGGGCAGTCCGCGTGTTTCCGGGCCGAAGATGAAAGTATCTCCTTTTTCGAAGTGGCAATGACTGTAGATGTTTTTGCCCTTGGTTGAGATTGCAAATGTCCTTCCGCGCCCGGTTTTCTCCAGACATGATTCAATATCCGGGTAATGGTATAGTTTCGCCCACTCGGCATAATCTAGCCCGGCCCGTCTCAGTTTTTTGTCATCCAGATCAAAACCCAGCGGATGGACAAGATGCAGGATTGCACCGGTGTTTGCGCACAGGCGTATAATGTTGCCGGTATTAGGCGGGATCTCCGGCTGGTAAAGTACGATGTTAAACATTATCGTTTGTTGATCATCAAAACGTTATGATATCTACCTTACACCTGTCTGATCAGTGGGCAAAGAATATATTACCCTCACCCGCGCTACGCGCGGCCTCTCCCGGAGGGAGAGGCAAGAACCCCCCCTCCCTCCGGGAGACGACTGCATGGATGCAGAAGGTAGAGAAACGCCGGGAGCAGTTACCGAGGGATGGGGCGAGGGAAGACACTAAAACTTTTCGTCTACTGAGGTGATTTAGAGCCACGAATAATTATGTAACGTAAGAAAATGCCGGTAAATAATAAAGATAAAAAAATGTTGTCCATTGATTTTTGTGGATTGAAATTCAGTACCCCACTGGTGTTATTGTCAGGTTGCGCCGGCTTCGGCGAGGAATATACACGCATCAATGGGTTTTCCAATACTGATGTGGGCGCAATCTGCCTCAAGGGAACAACACTGGCGCCACGGCTGGGCAACCCGCCACACCGGATTGCCGAGACCTATATGGGGATGCTGAATTCCATCGGTCTGCAAAATCCCGGTGCGCGTAAAGTAGTTGATGAATATTTGCCGGCCCTGGATTTCACCGAAACGCGTTTTATTGCAAATATATCCGGTTCAACAGTTAATGAATATTATGAGGTTACCCGTATCTTTGATGATTCTCCAATCGATGCGATGGAAATCAATATTTCCTGTCCCAACGTCAAGGAGGGCGGCGTTGAGTTCGGGAATAATCCTGATATGTCAGCCCGGGTCGTGGAAGTCTGCCGTAAGGCCACACAGAAGCCATTAATTACCAAACTCTCGCCCAATCAGACCGACATTGCTGAAAATGCCCGCCGTTGCATAGAAGCGGGGACTGATGCTCTGGCGGTTATCAATACCATTGCCGGCATGGCGATCGATATTAAAGAACGCAGACCGGTGATTGGCAACAACCGGGGCGGGCTCTCCGGGCCTGCCATCAAACCCATTGCATTACTGAAGGTCCATCAGGTCTATCAGGTGAGCAAGAAGAACAATATTCCAATTATAGGACAGGGCGGGATTACCAATACCCACGATGCCCTTGAATTCATCATTGCCGGTGCCGCGGCAGTGGGTATAGGAACGGCACTGTTTTATGATCCGTTGTTATGCAAGCAACTCAATAAGGAACTGGTTGAATATCTTGATGATAATAATATTGACAACATAGCTGATTTGACAGGCACTCTGGTATTGAATAATTAGGGAACCTCTGATTAAGTTGTTATTATCATTTCGACCGTAGGGAAAAATCTCGCAGTTATTTGTTTTTGGTTGACATTTTTAACTACAGATTTCTCGCTTTGCTCGAAATGACACCTTAATCAGAGGTTCCTTAGAATATAATAATATTCATTATCAACGTTTCACATTTAATGCATTAATACTGAATTTCCGGAATAAATGGTTCTTATTTTCCAGTCCAATGACATAAATTTCTTTCAGGGTTTCATGATTCACTTCTGACCAGATGCAAGTATTAATCATATCTCTGTATCTGGTCAGATCGATAGGTTTCAGTTTTTCACTTTTTACTGCAGTTAAAAGTTTTGAGATCAGGGGTTCTGGAAAACTCTTTTCGGGTTCATGCCTGCAACGCATAAATGCCTCTGTAAAAACATGGGTTGATTCTTCAGGGGCCAGGGTCTGTGCATATTGAGCAGCTTTGTAAGCTTCTTTAAAATTGCTTCTAGTTGACAGAAATAATGCGGCTTCTTCCCATGCCCAGGAAAAACTGGGTTGTTTTTCCAGCATATTGATAACAAAACTTTTATCATTCTTCCATGCCTGTGTTCTCTCATATGTCAATACCAGAGGCAGGATAAGTATGCAGGAGATCAGTAATGCTTTCTTTTGGCTGTCTGTTCTGGTGTATATGATTTTTAAATAATAAAAAGACAGTATTAATAATATGCCGTAACCCGGCAGATAATTTCTGTGTTCATACATTAATGTTAACGGAATTGTCGTGGATTCAATCATATGTCCGATAAAAAACCAGGCCAGTCCGAAACTCAGAATCAGAAATTTTCTTTTGATGAAGGATACAATACTGATAATCAGTAATGACATTATAAAAAATATTGAAATTAATGTGGTTGGCGGAGTGAACAACCCGGTGGACAGTTCGAAGTCAACATGATAAAGACTCATAGGCATCGGATTCAGCAAAGATAACCATCCAATATAGTGTATGAGTACCCGCGCCTGGGTCAGCAATCTTTGTTCGGATGTGAAATAGTGGGGCGGTATAGTTTCCCCCATCAGCGTAAAGTATTTAAATGCCAGATATGAAACTATAAACAAGGCAGGCAGATATAATGATAATTTATGGATTATCTTTATAAATTTACCGGCATCCCTGTGTGCCTGAAACCTGAATACTGAAATCTCTACCAACAGGGCAAAAACAGGTAATAGCGCGCCGCTCTCTTTAGATAAAAAAGCCAGTGCTGTAAACAGAACCAGTGACGTGATTAATAACGGATAATGTCGATTGTATTTAACAGTATGCTCCCTCAGCTTTATGTATGTAATCAGTCCATAGATAATAAAAAACGCGCTCAGCAAGGTCATGCGTTGTACTGAATACAGGACAGTGGAAACATACAGGGGATGTAACAACCAGAATGTGGTGGCAAATAATGAGACAGGCTGGATTAATTCATTTTCTCTGGAAGAGATGGTGATTAGATGTGCCAGTAATATTCTGGTTAGAATGAATATACCAATCCCTGTAATAATATGAATAAAGATATTAGTTAATTTTACAAAATACGGATCTTTATTTCCGGTCAGTGTGTAATTAATTGTGAAACTCAACATCGAAAGCGGCCGGCCGAACAAACTGGAAGAGGATGATAATGCGGCCTCTTTGATGGTTTTTAATGTTATTTCTTGCAGGAGAATCTTGTTGTTATTTACCAGATTAGGATAATCATCAGACAGATAAGGGCCGCCGGCAGCAGGAAGGTATGTAAAAAACGTGATTGCAACAACAATAACAAGAAGATATATATTTTTTGATGGCATATGCAGGAACCATTAAGGAACCTCTGAATAAGTATCTTCACCGTCATGCTGGCCTACGCCAGAATGACGATTCAAAGAATTTCTAGACTTAATCAGAGGTTCCTTAAGTTATATTTTATTTACAAGGATGTAATGTACACCCCTCGTGCATGGAGCACACGAGGGGTGTATCTATTTTGCAGTGTTATCCTGGCCTGGACTCTTCAACCTTTTCAAAAACACTTTCATCTCTTTGGCTGCCTGGATGTCGCCTTTTTTTTCTGCAACAACAATCCCTTTCTCGTAAGCCTTGATGGCTTCATTGAACTGGTTGTTGCCAGCAAGAGCCTTGCCATAGAGTTTCCATGCTGCGGAGTAATCAGGGTCAAGTTCGATGGCACGATCCAGGTGTTTGATGGCCTCGGTAAATTTTTTGGCCCGGGCATATTCATTGCCCAGGCTGTAACGGACCAGGGCGTTGTCCTGTCCTTTAAGGATCATTGCTTCAAGATTTTTTATGATGTCCATAGTAGTTACTTTTAATTATGGGTAATCTCATTAACATATATTGTTGTCATTTCGAGCGTAGCGAGAAATCTCACACGAGTTATAAATTACAAGATTTCTCCCGCTGGTCGAAATGACAAATTGCTGAGTTACTCTAACCCTTTAACGGCGTTGCCCGATGAGCATGGCCTCGTTTCTGAGTCCCTGTTGAGTATTACCAATCATGCCTTCCTCATGGTAGAGAACAATATGTAGATCGTGGCAGAGATGCAATAATTCATTTTCACCAAGACGGTAATTATTGTTACGTGGACCAGTATCATCGATACGTGCCCGGATAAAGGTTTGATAAAAAAGCAGACCATTCTCCCGGAGGGCATTGATAATTGATGGCATCAATGCTCTCTCCAGAAAATAACTCACCACGATGATATCAAAACTGTCCGCGGATGGAGGCCCTGCTGTTACATCACAGAGTCGTGTTTCGAGCGTGAGATGAAGATCGCTCGCTTTGTTGTTCAGGTTGGCTATGGCCTCTTCAGCAATATCCCAGGCATATACCCTGAATCCTTTCTCAGCAAGAAACAGTGCATTTGCACCTCTGCCGCAGGCCAGATCCAATGCCGTGCCTGTGTCCGGCAAGAGGTGAGCAAATTCCTGTAATACCCTCGCAGGCCCATCGCGGGCGTGGCCACCTGCCGCATAAATGGCGTTCCATTTTTCAGCATCAGTGTTAGGCATGAATTATTTACGCCAGAAGGCCGGGGTAAACAGGACCAGCAGGGTAAATATCTCCAGCCGCCCGAGCAACATGGCAAAACACAACAACCATTTGGCAGTATTGTTGATATTACCGTAATGCTCACTGACGGAGCCCAGACCCGGACCGAGATTATTGATACAGGCGGCGACCGCCGAGAAGGCAGTCACCTGGTCAAGCCCGGTGGCCATCAGCAACAGGAGTAACAGGGCAAAGACACTGATGTAGGTTGCGAAGTAACCCCATATGGCATTAATGACTCTTTCCGGAACAGGTCTGTTATTGACCTTGATTGTGAAGATGGCATTGGGGTGAACAAGACGTTTTATCTCGCGCAATCCCTGTCTGAACAGGAGTAGTACCCGGACGACTTTGATGCCGCCGCCGGTCGAGACTGCACAGGCGCCGACGAAACTGGAAAAAATCAGTAATACCGGCAAGAAATCCGGCCACAGATGGTATTGGGTTGTGGTAAAACCTGTCGTTGTGGCAATAGAGACTGCCTGGAATATTCCTTCAGAAATGGCGGGCATTACACCAGGGTAATTGCCTTTGATAATCAGGTAGACACAACAAACAATGCTGATGGCAAAAAGAAATGTGAAATAGGCCTTGAGCTCGGAGTCATTGATGTATGGTTTAAGACTGGTATTTTGCCAGGCAAGAAAATGTAAAGTGAAATTAATCCCTGACAACACCATGAAGACCACCGCAATCGCTTCTATGGCGCGGTTGTCAAAGAACCCGATGCTCTGGTCATGCGTGGAAAAGCCACCGGTCGCGATAGTAGAGAAACTGTGAGCGACCGCATCAAACAGAGACATGCCTGCCAACCAGTACAGGAGTGCGCAAGCCGCCGTCATGGACAGATAGATATACCATAGTGCCTTTGCCGTTTCCGTGATCCGTGGCGTCATCTTTGCATCCTTCAATGGTCCGGGGATCTCTGCCTTGTAGAGCTGCATACCGCCGATCCCCAGCAATGGCAGTATGGCGACGGCCAAAACGATAATCCCCATACCGCCCAGCCATTGCAGTTCGTGCCGGTAAAACAATATGGATTTCGGCAGATAATCTATGCCGGTGATCACAGTGGCCCCGGTCGTGGTCAGTCCGGACATGGACTCGAATATAGCATCGGTAATGGATAGGTGAGGTTGTTCCGAGAGTGCAAGGGGTATGGCCCCGGTGATCCCCAAACCCGCCCAGAACAACACAACAACAAAAAAACCGTCCCGCAGGCGTAAATCAGTGCGGATATTTCTGACCGGAAGCCATAGCAGTAATCCCGTGAACAGGATGATGCAAAAGGATATGAGAAATGCAACGAGTGCGGTTTCATCCAGCCACCACGCAATAAGCAGCGGTGGCAACTGGGTCAGACTGAACAGTGAGAGTAGTATGCCAAGTATCCGCTGGATGACGGTAAATTGCATAAGTTATATCAAGGGTATTAAAGGAAGGTGATGCCGACCTGAAATAACTTTTCCACTTTATGCACCTGTTTCTTGTCAGCCACCAGCAGGATCACGTGGTCCTCGGCTTCAATGACAGTGTCATGGTGGGCGATAATGACACTCTCTCCACGCACTATCGCGCCGATGCTGGTATCAGGTGGCAGCTTGATCTCATCTATTTTACGGCCGACAACCTTGGATGAGTTTGAATCTCCGTGAGCAATCGCCTCGATGGCCTCTGCCGCGCCACGGCGCAGGGAATGTACAACTACCACGTCACCTTTCCTGATGTGTGCCAGCAGACTGCCGATGGTGGCCTGCTGTGGAGAAATGGCGATATCGATCACATTACTCTGCACAAGATCGACATAGGCGGCACGGTTGATCAGTGCCATAACCTTGCGGGCGCCCAGACGCTTTGCCAGCATGGCAGAGATGATGTTCGCCTCGTCAGCATTGGTCAGGGCACAAAACACATCAGTATTTTCTATATTTTCTTCCATGAGCAGATCTTCATCGGCAACATCCCCTTGCAGAACAATTGTTTTCTTGAGAAGTTCGGAGACTTCCTTGGCCCGGTGACTGTTGATCTCAATAAGTTTGACCTGATAACGGTCCTCAAGCACCTTGGCTAGGCGCATTCCGATATTACCGCCGCCCGCGATAATGATGCGCTTTGCGGCCTTCTCTGTACTGCGTATGGCTTTAAGTAATGTACGAATATGTTTCGGGGCACCGATAAAAAACACCTCATCGTTTGGTTCTATCTCCGTATTGCCGTCAGGGATGATCGATCTGCCGACGCGAAATATAGCGACGATACGGATTTCAATTTCAGGTAATTTACTGCAAATATCACACACCCTCTTTCCTGCCAGGGTTCCGCTGTATTGTGCCGAGACAGCGACCATTTGTGCCATGCCATTCGCAAAGTCCAGCACCTGCAATGCGCCGGGAAAACTGATGAGCCTTTCAATATATTCAGTAACCACCTGTTCCGGGCTGATTAGCACATCTATCGGCAGTGCCTCCTGGGAAAACAGGGCAGGGTTTTTGAGATATTCATTATTACGGACACGGGCAATCTTGGTGGGTGTATGAAATAGCGTATAGGCGACCTGACAGGCAATCATATTGGTCTCATCACTGTTGGTAACAGCAATAATCATATCGGCATCTTTTGCCCCTGCATTTGCCAGTACGGATGGATGAGATGCCACTCCAACTATGGTGCGTAAATCAAATCGCTCACTCAAACTCTGCAAACAATCAGGGTTTGAGTCGATCACGGTGATATCGTTTGCTTCGCTGACCAGGTTTGCAGCCACCGATGAACCGACCTGTCCTGCCCCGAGGATAATAATTTTCATAAAACGGCTATCCGGAAAAGAATGAGTATGAGTTCTAAACTATTCATGAAAGATTACAGGTTTAGAAAATCAGTCAGGTTTGATATCGATGCCAAGCGATTTTAATTTTCTGTACAAATGCGTGCGCTCCATGCCGATATCGCCGGCGACCCTGCTGACGCTGCCATTGGCACGTTCAAGTTTATATTGTAAATAGGCTTTTTCAAACTGTTCGCGGGCCTGGCGTAATGGCAGTTCGAAATTCGCGTTAAATTCCTTGTCATGTGTCTGATTTTGCTGTTTGCCCAGTGCTATTTCTATTTCGTCTATATCAATATTCATCCGGGTACCAAGGATCAATAGTCTTTGTACGAGATTTTTCAATTCGCGTATATTCCCCGGCCAGGTATAGTTACGCAAGTAATTATGGGCGGCGGCATTGAATTGCCTGCGCGGCAGGTCTTGTTGTTGAACAAAGTAATCGATGAAAAAATCCAGCAGCTCAGGGATGTCCTCATGATGATCACGCAGAGGCGGTATTTTCAAAGGCAACACATTCAACTGGTAATAAAGATCATCCCTGAATTTCCCGGCCTGTACCAGTTCTTCCAGATGCTGGTTGGTGGCCGCAATAAACCTGACATTGATGCTGTGTGTTTCCGCACCACCCACCCGGGTGAATAACTGGTTTTCGATGGTATCTTGCAGTCTGGCCTGCAAGGTGATGTCCATATCAGCAATATCCTTGAGGAACAATATTCCGCCATCAGCTATTTCTATCAGTCCCTTGCGTATGATGCCCTGCTCTTCACTGCCGTATAATGCGGGAATGGCATTATCTGGTGATAATGCGGACACGCTGACAGAGATAAAGGGGGCCTCAGATAGATTGCTCTGCCGGTGTAAAACACGCGCAAAGAACTCTTTTTCTGATCCAGATTCACCTATAATCAACACGGGTGTGTTGTGATTTGCGATGCGGGCAATCTGTTCATGTAATTGCCGCATGACCCTGCTTTTCCCCGAAGGCAGGTCTACATAACGGGATTGGGTGCGCAGCCGCTCGTTTTCCTGTTGCAGAGAAATATTTTCGAAGGCGTGGTTGACCGTGAGGATTAATTTGGCAAGCGAGAGGGGTTTTTCTATAAAATCGTAAGCACCAACTTTGGTAGCCTCCACAGCTGTTTCAACAGTCCCATGTCCTGACATCATGATCACAGGTATATCAAGCGCCTTTGTTTCTTTCCATTCCTTCAACAGTGATATGCCATCGGTGCCTGGCATCCAGATATCAAGTAAAACCAGATCAGGGCTGAAGGTTTTGCGTAAATGTCTTGCCTGTTCGGCATCTTCTGCGATATCAACCGTAAACCCTTCATCTTCGAGGATTTCCTTGACGATGCTGCGTATATCAGGCTCATCGTCAACAACCAGTATCTTGCCGTTAATCATATCGCCTTCCGGTAAACAGACCCATTTTCGCTTTTTTGATCATAGAGTTCGTTAACAGGCAATCGCACAATCGCACAGGCCCCGGCGCCTGAGGAGTTGTTGACAAGCATCACCAGTCCCTTGTGTTCCTCCACAATCTTTTTAACGATGGCAAGACCAAGCCCTGAGCCCCTGGTTTTGGTGGTGGCGTAGGGATCAAACATGCGGTCCATTATATCCTCAGTAATCCCCATGCCAGAATCCTTTATTTTTATTTCTACAAATTTCTGGTCGTTTTCAGTAATGCAGTCAGAGCTGATCTCCAGCCTGAATACCTTGCACCGATCACAGGCGTCAAAGGCATTTTTCAGCAGATTATTGAAAACCTGTCTCAGCCTGCCTTTATCTACGGCTATTAATGGAATATTCTTGGATAAATTGGCAGCGATTTCAGCATTACCATTAAGATTAGCATAAAGGTCTATGACTTCTCTCAACAGATCATTGATATCCGTCATTTGCAGATTGATATCCGGCGTACTGGAAAAATCGGTAAATGAATTCACCATGTCCTTCATGGTTTCAACCTGCTGGATGATGGTGTTGGTCAGCCGGTCAAAAGTATCCGTGTCATCTGCACGCATCCCCTGCAGATACTTATGACGCATCCGTTCCGTGGCAAGTTGAATGGGAGTCAATGGGTTTTTAATCTCATGGGCCAGACGTCTGGCCATCTCGCTCCAGGCTGCATTCCGTTGGCCCTGAATCAATGCAGTAATATCATCAATGACGATAACGTGGCCATGCTGCATATTATGTGTTCCGGGCAAAGTTGTCCCGCTGCACATGAGAATTATACGGCCACTGCTGTTGGTGATTGCGATTTGTTCCCGCCAGTTATTTTGTGTGGATGATAAATGTGACTCTATCCCTTCCTTGAATTGTTTGAATGACGGATATTTTTCGGCGATCTCCTCAATCGAATGACCAGTATGCGATGCGATTGGAATGCCGAGTATCAACTCGGCGCGCCTGTTGTAGGTGCGCACTCTGTTGTCCTGGTCAAGCACCAGTACACCGGATGAAAGTGTCCCCAGTACAGCTTCAAGGTAGGACTGCTGGGTTTCAGCCTCGTGTTGACTGCGGCCCGCCGCATCCTGGGCCTGTGCAATCTTGCGGGTCATATCATTAAAGGAGGCCACCAGAAAACCCAGTTCGTCATTACCTGGTACGGGGATCTGTGTCGTATAATTTCCCTGAGCAACGTCCTGTGTGCCCTTGGCCAGGTTACTTACCGGTTCCACCAGCCGTCTGGCAGTGTAGAATGCAGCCCAGACAGTGCTGAAGATACTGAACAACAGTACCAGAGTAAGGATAATCACAAAGCTTTTCTTCAGTTGTTCACGCAAATAGGACAGCTCTTTATACTTTATAAATGCATCCTGCACACTTTCCGCCAGTTGATTGATTCTCTCAGATACCGGATACAACGCCTGGATGATCCTGGCCTCACTCTCCATACCAAAGATGGGTATATTGACTACAACACGGATATGCAGGCCGGCATTACGTATCGTATCCAGGGCGGTATAATTGTTTCCCTGCTGCAATTGCAGCAGGATGGTTTCGCTGGGACGATCCGGTACCAGATGAAAAGGGTCGTCTGCACTGGATGATAAAATTGTACCCTGACGTGTGAGCAGCGTAAGCTCCTTGGCCCCGCTTTTTATCCGCATATCATCAATTTCAAAAGGGATAGCTGCATCCGTGATATCGGATAATTCATCTGCCATTTGTCTGGTCCTTCGCAACAGATCGCGCATACGCGTATCGAGTGACTGACGGCTCAAATCAAGAGAATCATTAAGGGCCTGTTCAACACGCAGATCAAACCAGTTATCAATGCCGCGGATGAGAAAATCCAGAGAAAAATAATATACAACCAGCACCGGTGTTACAGAAAGCACGGTGAACATTGATACCATCCGTATGGTCATTCTGGCACCGGGGATCCGGTTGCGTAGTTGCTTGATGAGGCGCTTGAGATTCAGCGCGATAAGAACGATCAGTACCAGCAAACCCAGGGTGTTGAAAATCAGGAGTCCCAGATACAGATCACTGAAATGGCTCGAATCCTGTAGTGCGTTGCTCATCATCAACAGGGAACTGAGCATGAGGATGAACAGGATTACTCCTGTAATAAAGATTAACTGGCCGCTTTTTATCATTCTTTAATCATCCAGATTTGCCACGGGCTGGAAAGACGCCATTCGCTGGAAATGTAGGCCAGTGGTCTTAAAGGCGCAGGCAGGGCCTCAATATTCAGGTGAGTTTTAACCTGTGCATAGAAAATCCCGCCGGTTTCCAGTATTGCAGTATCTATCAAAGGAAAATTTTTTATCTTACCGATGTATTCCAGTACATCTTCAAGATTCTGGAATTGTTCCAGGTCGCCGTCATTGAGTCTGGTAACGAGATAATCGCCGCTGAGGGGCTGATGTTCCAACCTGTATGTGATTGTCCTGGAGATCAGGGTTTGGTCCCATATCCAGGGACGGCGTTTCTGTATACGAAATTCAATGTCAAATTCCAGTGGGATGCCGTGCTCCAGGGCATTGCGGTTCTCTTTGCCAAGCTGGTATGAGATTTTAGCATTAACGCTGTACATATTTTCGATTATCACGCCATCAGCACTTTCTATTTTAATGCTGTTTGTGCCGGCAATGCTGCTGCGTGAAAACAGGAAGATCAAGATTAATACATATATATGTATAATTCCCCGGCCGGTTGATTTGTCTTTATATTTTTTGCACACATGCATAATAAAAGCCATCCATATTATTCTGTCCGGGCAGGATCTGGCGTCCATGGAGTGTGTTTATTCCCCAATCAGCATCGGCCATGATGATCCTGGCATCGGTGTGTTTGTTTAAAAATTCTCTGATCTGCTGATCATTCTCGGAATCCAGGATTGAACAAGTCACATATAAAAGCTTACCGCCAGTTTTCAGTAACGGCCAGAGTGCGGATAATAATTCCCTTTGTACTGTAATCACAGTCTCAATATCTGCCTGCGTGCGCAAGACTTTGATATCAGGATGGCGGCGGACCACGCCCGTTGCGCTGCACGGTGCATCCAGCAGTATTCGATCAAACTCCACTCCATCCCACCAGGTAGCGGTTTGCCGGGCATCTGCGTGTATGAGTCTGGCCTTGAGTTGTAATCTGTCCAGTGTTTGTTGTAGCCGATCAAATCGAAACTGGTCAGACTCTATACCCACGGCTTCTGTTAACCCGGGCTCAGATTCTATTATGTGTGCAAGTTTACCACCGGGGGCAGCACAAGCATCCAATACACGTAGATGAGGTTTGAGATCCAGCAGGCCCGGTGTTAACTGCGCAGCCAGATCCTGTACTGACACATAACCATTCATAAATTCTGGCAACTTATCCACATCCACAGGGTTATCAAGCACTATCCCGGCCGGTATCCAGGGCGGGGCCTGGTTTGCCGTTATACCTGCTTGATTCAACATAGTCAGGTAGGTATCGCGTGCGACTTTGCCGGGGTTGACCCTAAGGGCCATGGGGGGATAAGAATTATTTGCAGCCACTATTTTCTGCCAGCAATCCGGGTAATTATTTTTCAGGAGTTCCAGCAACCACTCCGGGTGTGAATATTGGGCGGATAGGTCAGCCTCAACTTTCTTAAGTAAGTGTTCACTTTCTCGCTGATATCTTCTCAAAACTGCATTGACCAGGCCTTTGGCCCAGCCTTTGTTCAACTCATTACAAGCCTCGACAGTAGCAGATACCACGGCATGGGGTGGGGTACGTAGATAGATGAATTGATATAAACCAATCAGTAATAGTGCCTTGATATCGGTGTCTTTGGCCTTGATATTTTTATCAATCAATATTCCAAGCAGAAAATCCAGCTGGAAATACCAGCGCATGACGCCATAACAGAGTTCCTGGGCCAGGGCCTGATCTTTTTTATGCACCAGACGATTGAGATAATCAGGCAGTAATGAGGACAGGGTTTGCCGTTTGCACAACAGCCTTTGAATGACCAATGCGGCGATTGCACGTGGCCCTGATTGACTGGAAATGGGTGGTCTGGGCATGAAGGAGGAATATCAGGTGATTATAATGCTGCCGGATTGCTGAAAAAATCAGGCCGTCCATTGAGGAATTCATGGATCGTCATGATCCGTTTACCGGCAGATTGAATCTTCAACAATCTCAGTATCCCATTACCTGTCGCGATATCCACCCCGGTTTTGTCAGAGGTCAGGATAGTGCCGGGTTTTGCATTGGCGATCCGGTCAACGAGTTGTGCTTCCCAGACTCTGAGCAGCAACCCGTTAATTTCAGTATATGCCACGGGTGCTGGATTAAAGGCCCGTATTTGCCGTTCTAATTCTACAGTTGGCTTTACCCAGTCGAGCCTGGCCTCGGCCTTGCTGATCTTGTTGGCATACGTTGCCAGAGCAGGATCCTGGGGGAGAGAGGTTACCTTGCCCGCTGCCATTTTTTCCAGCATTTCAATCAGGCATTTTACACCCAGAACAGCCAGCTTTTCATGCAGGGAACCACTCGTTTCCTGGGCGGCAATAGGACAATGTAATTGGGCCAGGATGGGCCCGGTATCGAGTCCTTCGTCCATTTGCATGATGCTGACCCCGGTCTCGCTATCACCAGCCTCAATCGCACGCTGTATCGGCGCCGCCCCGCGCCAGCGGGGTAGCAGCGAGGTGTGAATATTGAGACACCCTTGCCTCGGCCGGTTAAGTATTTTTGCTGGCAGTAACATGCCATAGGCAACGACGATGAACAGATCCAGTTGAGACAGGGTGTTGTCCGGGTCAATCGCATCCGGCGTCTCCGGTTGCGCAACCTTTAGTCCATGTTGCAGTGCAAGTTGTTTTACCGGGCTGATATTGATTTTACGGCCACGGCCGGCCTGTCGATCAGGTTGCGTGTACACAACATCCAGCAGATAGCTGGTTTGTTTGAGCAGACTGTCCAGTACAGTAGCCGCGAGGGCTGGTGTACCCGCAAATCCCAGGCGCAGATTAGGTTTTGTCACAGTATCTGTGCTTGCAGTTTGTCCTGTTTTTCCAGTTTTTTGCGTAGCCGTTGGCGTTTAAGGGGGGATAAATAGTCAATGAACAATTTGCCATCGAGGTGATCGATCTCGTGTTGTATACAGACTGCCAGCAGCCCATCGGCATTGATCTCCATGGTCTCGCCTGCAAGGTTCAGGTAGCGGAGATGAACCTTTTCCGCGCGTTCGACCAGTTCGTAATAATCGGGTACTGAAAGACAGCCTTCCTGCATCTGCTCTACCCCTTCAAAACTGATTATTTCTGGATTTATCAGATACATAGGCTCATTTCGCAGTTCTGACAGGTCGATAACTACCACCCGTTTCTGGACATTCACCTGGGTCGCAGCAAGGCCTATACCTTCTTCTTTGTACATGGTTTCCAGCATGTCATTTGCAAGCGCTTTAATACTGTCGTCTAGGGTCTCGACCGGCAGCGCCTTTTTGCGTAATCTGGGGTCAGGAAAGTGCAAAACGTCTAATAGTGCCATCTTGGGTTACTCATGAGCATTAATAACTTACTGATAGTATACAGAAATAATCCGGACCAGCTATAAATAACAAGAACATGGTACTCCAGCTAATATTTTGCTAAACTTTTTACTAATCTACATTAAGGAATGCACGTAAGGTAATAGACATGCTTAATAAATTCTTGTTTATAGCTGTTTTTGTTTTGGGGACTACAGCTGTTATAGCAGATACTGTAACGGTCAAACCGGACCACCCTGAGAGTTACACCGTCGTGAAGGGAGATACCCTGTGGGACATCACGGGAAGATTTTTAAATGAGCCCTGGCTCTGGCCACAGGTATGGGAGGCCAACCCACAGATTGAAAATCCACATTTGATTTATCCGGGGGATGTTGTTTCATTAATATATAAAGACGGCCGGCCTATATTGGCGGTGGGCAGAGGTGATAAATCCGGACGCAATATAAAGTTATCACCAACAGTTCGCTCGTATGAAAAAGATACCGCAATTCCTTCTATTCCGATTGATGCAATCAAGCAATTCCTGATTCGCCCATTGGTTGTTAGCGCTGATGAGATGGATGACTGGCCGTATGTGGTTTCCAGTTATGATGAGCATCTGGTATCGGGTTCCGGTAGCAAGGTTTATGTGCGCGGAATACCGGAAGATGCAACGGCAAAACGCTATGCAATCTATCGTAAAGGCAAGCCTTATGTTAATCCGGTTAAAGACAAGGATGCTGTGCTGGGTTATGAGGCCCTATATCTCGGTGATGCTGTCATTGAAAAAGGTGGTGGTGGTGATCCTGCTTCATTCATGATTTCCCGCTCTAATCGCGAGATATTAACCGGTGACCGATTGGCGGAAGAATCCGAAGCCGATGTCGATTCAAATTTCATCCCCACTCATCCTGGCCGGGATGTGTATGGGAATGTGATCTCGGTGATCGATGGGGTATCCGAGATTGGCCAATACCAGATTGTGGTACTGGATCTTGGCACGAATGACGGTGTGGAAATCGGCAACGTTCTGGGTGTCTATCAGAGTGGGAAGGTGGTTAAAGATTATGTGGCGACCAAAGCCAGGGAAAAGGAAGAAGATGCCAGACGCATAGTGCTGTCGCATGAGGATACCAGTGGAGTTGATCGTGCTGTAAGCAGTGTACTTAATGATGTCAGGGATACCAGGCGCGCCTTTGACAAGACAGACCTTGCCGGTTATCTGGGCAGGCCCAATGCCAAGCCCGAAGTAGTGCGGTTGCCTGAAGAATATGCTGGAGTCCTGATGATATTCCGCACTTTTGAGAACGTAAGCTATGCTCTGGTGATGGAAGCAGTCAGTCAAATACATATTTATGATGCAGTAAGGAATCTGTAACTGCCCTGCCAGGTCAGGGAATGACAGCAAGAAATATCCTTAAAAAATACAGCACCACACCGGTGCTGTATTTTTGTTTGGATGTTTAAAAATATGATTTAATAAATCAGGATTTTAATAACACCTGATATTCAACAGAAGAAATAATAATTATGGATGATGTCCGTATACCTTGGCTGATATTACTCAGGACCCCCGCAACAGGGCCTGTTCAGCAAAAGAAGTTACTGGATATTTACGAAACTCCAGTGAATATATTATCAGCGCCAATTACTGAACTCATGCACGTGGGGCTGAAGAAAGAGGCGTTAGAATACTTAACAAAAACGCCTTCTGATGAAATCAAAACTGATATCGCCTGGTTGGACCAGCCGGATCATCACCTTATTACCTGTCATGACAGTCATTATCCTGCATTACTCGGGGAAATTTCTGATGCGCCAATAGCGTTGTTTGTAAAAGGTGATCCGGGAGTATTGCATACTCCACAAATTGGTATCGTTGGCAGCCGTAATCCTACTGCCGGAGGAAGAAAAACTGCACAGATGTTTGCTGCCCAGTTATCTGAATTGGGATTGACCGTTACCAGTGGTCTCGCGCTCGGGATAGATTATTGCAGTCATGCCGGCGCACTTAGTGTGAATGGTAAGACAATAGCTGTTCTGGGCAATGGACCTGACAGGGTATATCCCGCACGCCATAAGGAAATGGCCGGATTGATTGCGGCCAATGGGGCCATCGTTTCCGAATTTCCACCAGATGTCCCACCGCTTGCAAAAAATTTTCCACGCCGCAACCGTATCATCAGTGGACTGAGTCTGGGCGTGTTGATAGTAGAAGCAGCGCCTAAAAGTGGTTCATTGATTACCGCCAGATATGCCATGGAACAGGGACGGGAGGTCTTTGCTGTTCCGGGCTCTATCTATAATCCACTGGCAAAAGGTTGTCACCATTTAATCAAGCAGGGCGCCAAGCTGGTTGAGACAATACTGGATGTGGTGGAAGAGTTAAACATCAATATTACAATGTTTGATAAACAAGGCACGAGTACAGGGCCTTGCTCTGGAAATCCTGCCGTGCTCGATGCTGATCAACAAAGATTGCTCGAGCATATATCATTCGATCCGGTCACAGTCGATAAATTAATTGAGCTTAGCGGATTGACGGCCGATGCTGTTTCCTCCATGCTTTTAGTCTTGGAAGTCCAGGGGATCGTCTCATCATCCAGCGGTCTCTATACCAGAATCAACTAGAGAAAGTGAATGAAAGAAACAGTTTTAGATGTGCTTATGTATATTTTTGATAATTATATTGAAGAAGATCTTGAGTTTGTTCCAGACCAGGAATCCCTCAAGAACCAGTTGGTGGAAGCCGGATTCCGGGATCAACAGATTGAAAAGGCCTTTGCCTGGCTCGAAGGCTTGGCAACGTACAAGGAGCATGCGGATTCAATTCATTTGCCGGAGTTGCCTTCGTTACGCTTGTTCAGTAGCCAGGAGCTTGACCGGCTTGATGCAGACTGCCGTGGTTTTCTCCTCTTTCTTGAACAGGCCAAGGTACTGAATTCACATGAGCGTGAATTGGTGATTGATCGGATCATGGCGCTGGAAAGTGATGATATTGATCTGCAACAGTTGAAGTGGGTTGTATTAATGGTCTTGTTTAACCAGCCTGACAAAGAGGCAGCTATTACCTGGATGGAAGACATCGTAATGGACGATATCAATGCAAATCTGCATTAGTTGATGTGCGGATTATTTTGTTCTGAATTAATTTAATTGCTCCTGTGATTTTATCTATGGCCTTATGACCAAAGCGTTAGTTATTGTTGAATCTCCTGCAAAGGCAAAAACCCTGAATCGTTATCTTGGTAATGATTATGAGGTCCTGGCCTCTTATGGCCATGTGCGCGATTTGTTACCAAAAACCGGCGCTGTTGATACAGACAATAATTTCGCCATGAAATATGAGCCGATTGCAAAAAACGCGAAGTTTGTTGATGCCATAGCCAAGGCGCTGAAAAATATAAAAACTCTCTATCTGGCCACAGACCCGGACCGTGAAGGCGAGGCCATTTCATGGCACCTCTATGAACTTCTGAAAGAACGGGGCGCATTAAAAAGTAAAGATGTTCACCGGGTGGTCTTTTATGAAGTGACAAAATCTGCGATTGAACAATCCATTGCACAGCCGCGTGATCTTTCCATGGAATTAATTAATGCCCAGCAGGCACGTCGTGCACTGGATTATCTGGTTGGATTTAATTTATCACCATTATTGTGGAAGAAGATACGCCGTGGATTGTCCGCAGGCAGGGTGCAGAGTCCGGCCTTGCGCATGATCGCTGAAAGAGAAGAGGAGATAGAAAAATTTATCGCCAGGGAATACTGGACACTTGAGGCAGATCTGTTGCATGGCGATATAAATTTTATTGCAAAGCTGACGCAACTCGATGATGAGAAACTCAAACAATTCAGCATCGGAGAAGACAAGGCTGCAAATGCTGCCCGGCAAAAGTTATTAAAATTTGCCAATGGCAAGCTGAAAGTTGAGGCGATCGAAAAGAAACAACGCAAACGCCAGCCCGCTGCGCCGTTTATCACTTCGACCTTGCAGCAAGAGGCGATACGTAAACTCGGATTTACCGCAAAGCGCACCATGCAGGTTGCGCAGCAATTATATGAAGGTATAGATATCGGTGACGGGGCAGTAGGCCTTATTACTTATATGAGGACAGATTCTGTCACGCTCGGGGAAGATGCGATAAAAGAGATACGGACATTTATTGCAGATCGCTATGGCCGTGAAAAATTGCCAACTCATGCAAGAGAGTACAAAACATCCTCGAAGAATGCGCAGGAAGCACACGAAGGTATCCGTCCAACCTCCGTTTCCAGAATCCCGAATGACATTAAGGCAAAACTGACCAGCGATCAATTCAGGTTGTATGAACTGATCTGGAAGCGCACAGTGGCGAGCCAGATGAGTCATGCTGTCATTGATACTGTCGCGGTCGATTTCAAGTGTGGCGCAGGTAATGTATTTCGTGCAACGGGATCAACGATTGCAGACCCCGGGTTCATGGAGGTTTATATGGAAGGTCAGGATGACAGCAAGCAGGAAGGCGATCAGAAAGTTCTGCCATCACTG
Source organism: Gammaproteobacteria bacterium (assembly GCA_038922795.1). GTDB lineage: Bacteria > Pseudomonadota > Gammaproteobacteria > Eutrophobiales > Eutrophobiaceae > 2-02-FULL-47-50. Next base: position 39,899 of record JBCKWI010000002.1, on the reverse strand, counting down.
AAGGAAGGGGATGTTGTAAAATTGAACGACATTCGCGCTGAGCAGCATTTTACCGAACCACCACCAAGATATACGGAAGCAAGTCTGGTTAAATCTCTGGAAGAATATGGCATAGGCCGCCCTTCCACCTATGCGAGTATTATCTCAACGCTTTTACAGCGTGAATATGTTGAACTGGATAATAAGCGGTTTGTACCCACGGAAGTCGGTCGTATCGTCACGAAATTCCTGACGGAACATTTTACAGATTATGTAGATTATGAATTTACAGCAAAACTTGAGGATGAACTGGATGCGGTGTCCCGTGGCGAGAAAGACTGGATTCCACTCATGAAAGAATTCTGGGAACCATTTGAGCGGAAGGTAAAAGAAAAAGAAGAGAATGTCAGCCGCAAGGAGGCTACCCAGGCCCGTGAAATCGGTACTGATCCGAAAACGGGATTACCTGTTTCTGTCAGGATGGGGCGTTATGGGCCTTATGTCCAAATTGGCACCAAAGATGATGAAGATAAACCAAAATTTGCAGGTTTGAGGACTGGCCAGCGCATGGACAGCATCACTTTTGCTGAAGCAATGGAATTATTTAAATTGCCCAGGCTGCTGGGCAATACTGATGAAGGTGAGGAAGTTGTGGCCAATGTTGGCCGGTTTGGTCCTTATGTCCGTTACGGCGGCAAGTTTGTTTCGCTGAAACAGGAAGACGATCCTCATACCATAACGCTTGAGCGGGCAGTGGAATTGGTCGCCGAGAAAAAGAAGGCAGACGCAGAAAAAGAAATCAAGATTTTCGGTGACAGCGGGATTTCCATATTAAACGGGCGTTATGGTCCCTATATCACTGACGGAAAGAAAAATGTGAAGATTCCAAAAGATCGCGAACCTGCCAGCCTGACACTGGAAGAATCACAAACACTTCTGGCTGAGGCTCCGGCACGTGGCAAGCGCAGAGCACGACACAAGACCGGCTAATCGTTATAATCCTAACATTCTTTATATAAAACCCAATTCCGGTGACATTAACATGAGTAATCAACGTTCTTACGTTTTTGACACCCAGCCAGTTATTGGCGTACCCATCGATAGTGGCCTGATAAATGGTATAAGGCCATTGCAGAAAAAAATGATGCATTACAGAAACAATCCAGTTAATCACGGATAATCTTGAACAGCTGGCACCTGAATCAGGCAACCCGCATCATTCTTAGTGGTGGTGTTATTGCCTATCCTACTGAGGCGGTGTATGGACTGGGCTGTTTGCCATATGATTATTTTGCAGTCGCACGGATTCTCAATCTTAAAAATCGCCCTGTAAAAAAGGGACTGATCCTGGTCGCGGCCAATATAGAACAGTTGGCCGGATTTATAGAATTTCCTCATGAAACAGTCCGCCAACGCGTATTATCAACCTGGCCAGGTCCTGTCACGTGGGTGTTACCAGCGAGGCCGGAAGTCCCAATTTGGCTCCGGGGGCAGCACAATACTATTGCGGTCAGGGTCAGTCAGCATGATGTCATACGCAGTCTATGTGAAAAAACAGGAGCGCTGGTCTCAACAAGCGCCAACCCTGCAAATCGGCCACCGGCAAAATCCGCATTGAAAGTCCGGGGTTATTTTGGACAGTCACTGGATTATATTCTTCATGCCAGTATTGGCTCTAATCGCCGTCCAACCGAAATCAGAGAAGCCTATACTGGCAAAATACTGCGTCCCGGGGGTTGATTTGCTATGGGATATTATTGACAGCATTTTGTAAATCATTGAAAATTGTCGGCTTACTTTTTTTGGAGGGGTACCCAAGCGGCCAACGGGGGCAGACTGTAAATCTGCTGGCAATGCCTTCGGAGGTTCGAATCCTCCCCCCTCCACCATGTTTGGGGGTGGGGAATAAAATCCGGTATCAGGATAATATATTTAATGAACTATAGCTAACGCAGGGATGACAGTTCTTCGTTGTAGATAAATAGCAAGGCGGGTGTAGTTCAATGGTAGAACTCCAGCCTTCCAAGCTGGTAGTGTGGGTTCGATTCCCATCACCCGCTCCATTAAGGGCGGTTATAAGTGGCAAGTTAAAAAGTAAAGTAATAAATATTTGATGATGTCATAGTTCTTAATTCTTGTGACTTTTCACATAACTGATTTGCCCATGTAGCTCAGTTGGGTGAGCCGGACAAAGAATTTTGTCCAGTGGACAAAATTCCCGGCGAACGCCCGGACAGTGGATGTCCGGGCCGGGGTTGAGGTATACAGGTGTAACGGCATGGATGCCATGTACGAATGGTTATCGTAGCCCATGTAGCTCAGTTGGGTGGGCCGGACAAAGAATTTTGTCCAGTGGACAAAATTCCCGGCGAACGCCCGGACAGTGGATGTCCGGGCCGGGGTTGAGGTATACAGGTGTAACGGCATGGATGCCATGTACGAATGGTTATCGTAGCCCATGTAGCTCAGTTGGTAGAGCACACCCTTGGTAAGGGTGAGGTCGCTGGTTCGATTCCAGTCGTGGGCACCAGAGTAGAGAGTTTATTTTAAATTCATTGTTTCGCTGAGGAGAATATATCAATGTCCAAGGAGAAATTTGAAAGAAAGAAGCCCCATGTGAACGTGGGGACGATTGGTCACGTGGATCATGGCAAGACGACGCTCACGGCGGCGATCACGAAGACGATGGCGGAGAAATACGGGGGTGAATACAAGGCCTACGACCAGATTGATAACGCACCGGAAGAGCGCGCGCGCGGGATCACGATAGCGACGGCGCATGTGGAATATCAAAGTGCAGCCCGGCACTACGCGCATGTGGACTGCCCGGGGCATGCGGACTACATCAAGAACATGATCACGGGTGCGGCGCAGATGGACGGGGCGATATTGGTGGTGAGTGCGGCGGATGGGCCGATGCCGCAGACACGGGAACATATTTTATTGGCACGCCAGGTGGGTGTGCCCTACATCGTGGTGTACCTGAACAAGGCGGACATGGTGGATGATGCGGAGCTGTTGGAACTGGTGGAAATGGAAGTGCGGGAGTTACTGGACAGCTACGACTTTCCGGGGGATGCCACCCCGATTGTGACGGGCAGTGCGTTAAAGGCGCTGGAAGGGGACACCAGCGACATCGGCAAGCCGTCGATCGAGAAGCTGGTGGCGGCCCTGGATGCTTACATTCCGGTGCCGGAGCGGCCGGTGGACAAGCCCTTTCTGATGCCGATTGAAGACGTATTCAGTATCTCGGGGCGCGGGACGGTGGTGACTGGCCGTATCGACCGCGGGATCATCAAGGTGGGCGATGAAGTGGAGATTGTGGGCGTCAAGGCGACGCAGAAGACCACGTGTACGGGGGTGGAGATGTTCCGGAAGTTGCTGGATGAAGGGCAGGCGGGGGACAACGTGGGCGTACTGTTGCGGGGCACCAAGCGGGAAGAAGTGGAACGCGGTCAGGTGCTGTGCAAGACGGGCAGTATCACGCCGCATATGCATTTTGAAGGTGAAGTGTATGTATTGAGCAAGGAAGAAGGCGGGCGGCATACGCCGTTTTTCAACAACTACCGGCCACAGTTTTACTTTCGGACCACGGACGTGACGGGGGCGGTGGAGTTGCCGGCGGGGACGGAGATGGTGATGCCGGGGGACAACATCAAGATGACGGTGAAGCTGATTGTGCCGATTGCGATGGAAGAGGGTTTGCGCTTTGCGATTCGTGAGGGTGGCCGCACCGTGGGTGCGGGTGTCGTCTCCAAGATCATTGAGTAAAAGATAGGGGCCCGGGTTCAGGGGCCAGAGAGTCATAAAATCTTAATGCAGTTGACCTCTGACATCTGATCCCCGGCCCCGTAATATTTAGGCCAGTAGCTCAATTGGGCGAAGCGGGTTGGGAAAAGGTCCAGTGGACCTTTTCCCCGCTGAGCGCCCGGACAGTGGATGTCCGGGCCGGTTTATCCGTAAGGCTACTGATTAACGCCAGGGATGGCAGATGAGATGTTAAACAAAGGCCAGTAGCTCAATTGGCAGAGCGGCGGTCTCCAAAACCGCAGGTTGGGGGTTCGATTCCCTCCTGGCCTGCCAGTTTGCTGAAAGCATGCTGTCAGTGGGGCCGGGTATAGCAGGAAACAGATATTTAGGGTGATTATGAATTCGAAAGTTGAAACAGCAGGCAGCAGCCGGCTGGATACCATTAAGATTGCTGTATCGATATTGATTGTAGCGTCGGCAACGGCACTATTTTATCTCTATTCGGAACATTCTCTGTTATTAAGAGTGGTTGGTCTCCTCGCTGCCATCGTGGTTGCAGTATTGATAACACTGAAGTCGGAGAAGGGACGGCAACTTTGGGGTTTCGTTCAGGATGCACAGACCGAAGTGCGCAAAGTGGTATGGCCTACTCGTGAGGAGACTCTACAGACGACCATGATAGTCATATTAATGGTTATTGTGATCGCGATATTCCTCTGGTTGCTGGATATGTTTCTGGGTTGGTCTATCGGCCTGTTATTAGGCAGGGGGGGCTAAGTCCATGGCATTACGCTGGTATGTTGTACATGCCTACTCCGGATTTGAAGATCATGTGATGCGTTCCCTGCAGGAGCGGATAGAGCGCAGCGGATTACAGCACAAGTTTGGCAAAATTCTTGTACCCACCGAGGAAGTGGTAGAAATGCGGGACGGAAAAAAACGCAAGAGTGACAGGAAGTTTTTCCCGGGATATGTGCTGGTGCAAATGGAAATGGATGATGATTCCTGGCATCTGGTCAAGGATGCGCCCAAGGTGCTTGGATTTATCGGCGGCACCAGTGACAAACCGGCACCCATATCCGATGCAGAGGCAGAAGCGATCCTCCAGCGGGTTGAGGAAGGTGTAGACAGGCCTAAACCGAAGGTATTGTTTGAACCCGGTGAAGTAGTACGTGTCACAGACGGGCCATTTACTGATTTTAATGGTGTTGTAGAAGAAGTGAATTTTGAGAAGAGCAGGTTGCGGGTGTCGGTGTTGATTTTTGGCCGTTCCACACCTGTCGAACTTGAATTTGGTCAGGTAGAGAAAGATTAACTGAAGATTTGTTTATTGGAGAAAATATCCTCCAATAACTGATTGGCAAGCACATATCACAGACGTAACGGGGAGCCGCGAGGCGTTTGTACCCAAGGAGATAACAGTGGCAAAGAAGATCAATACTTATATCAAGCTGCAAGTGGCGGCTGGACAAGCAAACCCCAGTCCGCCCGTAGGCCCGGCGTTGGGCCAGCATGGCGTCAATATAATGGAATTCTGTAAGGCGTTTAATGCCAAGACCCAGGGGATGGAGCCAGGTCTGCCAGTACCGGTCGTCATTACCGTATATTCTGACAAGAGTTTTACCTTTGTTACCAAGACAACCCCTGCTTCACATCTGCTGAAAAAGGCAGCCGGTATCAAGAGTGGTAGTGGCGCTCCAAATTCCAACAAGGTCGGCAAGGTAACGCGTGCGCAACTGGAAGAAATTGCTAAAACCAAACAGCCCGATCTTAGTGCTGCGGATCTGGACGCAGCAGTTCGTACCATCGCGGGAACTGCCCGTAGTATGGGTATAGAGACCGAGGGGGTATGATCATGGCAAAGTTATCAAAACGTAATAAAGCAATTGTCGAAAAGGTCCAAGCAGGCAAACTTTATCCGGTGCTGGATGCATTGCAATTACTCAAGGATGTTTCGACTGTGAAATTTGATGAATCAGTTGAGGTTGCCATCAATCTGGGTGTTGATCCGCGTAAATCAGATCAATCCGTCAGAGGTTCCAGCGTGCTGCCCAGAGGCACCGGCAAGATTGTTAAAGTCGCCGTGATAGCACAGGGAGAACAGGCCGACGCAGCCAGAACAGCCGGGGCGGACGCTGTTGGATACGAGGATCTGGTCGAGCGTATGCAAGGTGGCGATCTGGCTTATCATGTGGTCATTGCCACGCCGGATGCCATGCCGCTGGTCAGCAAACTGGGTAAGGTATTGGGGCCGCGTGGCCTGATGCCGAATCCCAAGGTAGGTACTGTCACCAAAGATATCAAACAAGCGGTCCAGAACGCCAAAGCAGGACAAGTCCGTTATCGTACCGACAAGAACGGCATTATTCATTGCGCCATAGGCAAGGTTTCATTTGAGCCTGCGGCACTGAAAGAAAATCTGGAAGTTTTATTAAACGATTTGATTAAGGCGAAACCGAGTTCGGCCAAAGGGATCTACATGAAAAGGATTTCGATATCTACCACGATGGGGCCGGGCCTGGTAGTCGATCAGAGTACGTTGTCGATTTAAGTAGGTGGTAGGTAGTAGGTAGAATATGGGGGGAACCCTATATACCATCTACCATATGCCATCTACCAAGAAGACTTTGGGTGGTTCGTAAAGTGCGAATCAACGTCAAAGACCGTGAGTGCAGCCCATAGTATCGGATTGCTTGATGGCGAATACGCCGGCTCACGCAGACGGTGTCACCCAATCAGGTCATCCCTGAGGGTCACCGTAACAGGTGGGTTCTGATGCAGTTGGAATTCAATCATGAAGATCGCTTCATGTGAATACTGTAACAGGGCCTTGAGTGATCCCGGGCCGCAGGTATGCGACCAAAATGCCAACAGGCAGATTGGTAGCACGCTCCAGCAGCCTGTTAAATATAGGAGTATCAAGTTGTGAGACTGACACTTGAAGCAAAAAAAGCAATCGTTAATGAGGTTGCAGAGGTTGCAGCAAATGCTCCTTCAGCTATTGCAGCGGAATATGCTGGCATCACTGTAGAACAGATGACGCAGTTACGGCAGTCGGCACGGACCAGCGGCGTTTATCTGCGCGTGGTCAGAAATACACTGGCACGCAGGGCATTGGAAAATACAAAATTCGAATGCATGCGTGATGGGCTGGTCGGGCCATTATTACTTGCGTTTTCAATCAATGAACCAGGGGCGGCCGCAAAGGTAATCCGTGATTTTGCAAAAGCGAATGACAAGCTTGTAGTGAAACAGGTAGCCCTGGATGGCAAGTTGTTACAGCCTTCTGATATAGAAGCGCTTGCCAGTATGCCAAGCCGAGAGCAGGCCCTCAGCATGTTAATGGGCGTGATGAAAGCGCCGATTGCCAAGCTTGTTCGCACACTCGCAGAACCGCATGCCAAGCTGGTCAGGACTATCGCTGCAGTGCGAGATCAAAAACAAGCTGCATAAATCATTAACCACATATGATCTGAAAATTTAAATTTAGGAGTATTTATCATGGCTGTTAGCAAAGAAGAGATTTTAGAAACCATTTCCAATATGACTGTACTTGAAGTCGTCAGTCTTATCGAAGCGATGGAAGAGAAGTTTGGTGTGTCCGCCGCAGTTGCCGCAGCCCCAACTGCTGTTGCTGGAGGCGCTGCAGCACCTGCTGCAGAAGAGCAGACTGAATTTAATGTCATCATGAAGGCTTTTGGCGAAAACAAGGTCGGCGTCATCAAAGTTGTGCGCGCTATCACAGGTCTCGGGCTCAAGGAAGCCAAAGATCTTGTTGAAGGTGTGCCTGCAACTGTCAAGGAAGGAGTCAACAAGGATGAGGCTGCCAACATCAAGAAGCAACTGGAAGAAGCAGGCGCGAGCGTCGAAGTTAAATAATTTTGTTGTTTACGTCTAATCAATATCACATCCCGGCTGGTGGCTTTGATTACCGGCCGGGCCGTGTGTGTTGATTGAATGGGACAACCTGCTGGTACGTTTGCGACAGTATCAGTTAGTGAGCTGTATGTGTCGCGCGAATTAAGTTACAGATTATTTTTGTGAGGTATAACGATGACCTATTCCTACACTGAGAAGAAAAGAATACGTAAAGATTTTGGCAAACGGCCAAGTATTCTGAATGTACCGCCTTTGCTGGCAATTCAGGTTAATTCTTTTCGTCAGTTTTTGCAGCTAGTTGTAGCGCCCGAGGAACGCAAGGATATCGGTCTGCACGCTGCATTCAAGTCTGTGTTCCCCATTGAAAGTTATTCGGGAAACGCCATGCTGGAGTATGTCAGCTACAGTCTTTCCAATCCTGTGTTTGATGTCAAGGAATGTCAGCTCAGGGGTATAACCTACGCTGCTTCGCTGCGTGTCAAGGTGCGTCTTGTGATCTATGACAAGGAAGCCGGTGTCAACAATAAGGTTGTCAAGGATATCAAGGAACAGGAAGTCTACATGGGTGAAATGCCATTAATGACCCGCACGGGCACGTTTGTTATCAATGGCACGGAACGGGTCGTTGTTTCGCAATTACATCGTTCTCCCGGTGTCTTTTTTGAACATGACAAGGGCAAGACCCATTCTTCTGGCAAGTTGCTTTATTCCGCCCGTGTGATCCCTTACCGCGGATCATGGCTGGATTTTGAGTTTGACCCGAAAGATCAAGTGTATTGCCGTATCGATCGCCGCCGCAAGATCCCCGCGACTATCCTGCTGCGTGCTCTGGGCTATTCTACAGCGGAAATGCTCGATATCTTCTTTGAGACACACAAGATATCTCTCAACAAGAAAGGTATTGTGTTGCATCTGGTGCCCGAGCGTCTGCGTGGCGAAATAGCGTCTTTTGATATAAAAGATAAAAAAGGTAAAGTAATTGTTGAAAAAGAAAGACGCATTACCGCCCGTCATATCAAGGAGATCGAAAAGGCCAATCTGAAAGAACTTGTTGTTCCTCCTGAGTACTTCATCAGCCAGATTCTCGCTAAAGATGTGATCGACACAGAAACTGGTGAATTGATTGCCGAAGCAAATAATGAAATTACAGAAGCCCTGCTGGAGAAGTTACTGGCGGGGCAGAATCTGGACATTGAGACACTGTATACCAATGATCTGGACAGGGGTTCGTATATTGCAGATACACTGAGAGTTGATAACACCACATCTCCGCTGGCGGCACAAATTGAAATCTACCGGATGATGCGCCCGGGTGAACCGCCCACCAAGGATGCAGCGGAAAACCTGTTCAAGAATCTCTTCTTCAGCACGGATCGATATGATCTGTCCGCGGTCGGCCGCATGAAGTTTAACCGCCGTGTGGGCCGCAAGGATGTGGAGGGCGCAGGTGTCTTGTCGAAAGAAGATATCATTGACGTGTTGAAGGTATTGATCGACATCCGCAACGGCAAGGGTTATATAGATGATATTGATCATCTGGGCAATCGCCGTGTCCGCAGTGTGGGTGAAATGGCCGAGAACCAGTTCCGCATCGGACTGGTGCGGGTTGAGCGGGCAGTGAAAGAGCGGCTCAGTCTGGCAGAATCTGAAGGCCTGATGCCACAGGAAATCATCAACGCCAAACCTGTATCTGCCGTCATCAAGGAATTTTTTGGTTCCAGTCAATTATCACAATTCATGGATCAGAATAATCCTCTCTCCGAGATTACGCATAAGCGCCGTATCTCGGCATTGGGTCCGGGCGGACTGACCCGCGAGCGCGCCGGATTTGAAGTGCGTGACGTGCATCCTACTCACTACGGACGTGTCTGTCCGATTGAAACCCCTGAAGGTCCGAATATTGGTTTGATTAATTCACTCGCTATCTATGCGCGTGCCAATGATTACGGATTCCTGGAAACACCTTACCGTAAAGTGGTGAATGGTGTAGTTACGAACGAGATCGAATATCTTTCCGCAATTGAAGAAAGCGAATATGTAATAGCCCAGGCGAATGCGGCGCTGAATGAGAAAGGCCGTTTTACTGACGAGCTTATCTCCAGCCGGTGTCAGAATGAATTTACCCTGTCTACTCCGGACAAGGTGAATTACATGGACGTTTCTCCCATGCAGATCGTCTCGGTTGCAGCATCATTGATCCCATTCCTGGAACATGATGATGCGAACCGTGCCCTGATGGGATCCAATATGCAGCGGCAGGCGGTACCCACCATGCGTGCGGAAAAACCGCTGGTCGGTACCGGCATTGAGCGCAAAGTCGCCATGGATTCAGGCGTAACCGTGAATGCAGAACGGGGCGGGATAGTGGACTCGGTCGATGCCAGCCGTATCGTTGTCCGTGTGAATGAAGATGAGATCAATCCAGGCGAACCAGGTGTGGATATCTATAACCTGACTAAATACACGCGTTCCAACCAGAATACCTGTATTAATCAGCGGCCACTGGTCAAGCCCGGTGATATTGTAGCCAAGGATGATGTGCTGGCTGATGGCCCCTCTACCGATCTGGGGGAACTGGCGTTGGGGCAGAATATGCTGGTCGCGTTCATGCCCTGGAACGGCTACAACTTCGAGGATTCGATTCTGATCTCGGAGCGTCTGGTGCAGGAGGATCGGTACACTACTATCCATATTGAAGAACTCCCCTGCGTGGCACGCGATACCAAACTTGGACCGGAAGAAATCTCGTCCGATATCCCGAATGTCAGCGAGAGTGCACTGAATAAACTGGATGAATCCGGGATTGTCTATATCGGGGCCGAGGTGAATACCGGCGATATTCTGGTAGGCAAAGTCACTCCGAAAGGTGAAACCCAACTTACACCGGAAGAAAAACTCCTGCGCGCTATCTTTGGCGAAAAGGCTTCAGATGTGAAGGACACATCACTGCGGGTCCCCTCCGGAATGAACGGTACGGTAATCGACGTACAGGTGTTTATCCGTGACGGTGTTGAAAAAGATGCCCGGGCGCTGGAGATCGAAGAAGCTGAACTGAACAGCGTGCGTAAGGACCTGAATGACCAATTACGCATCATGGAAGAGGGTATTTATCAGCGTCTTGAATCCTTGTTACTGGCCAAGCTGGCTGATGGCGGCCCCAATGGCCTTGCCGCAGACAGCAAAATTACCAGGGCTTATCTCGCGGAGACACCGAGAGAAAAATGGTTTGAGATACGTTTGCGTAATGAAGACGCCAATCGTCAACTTGAACAGATCTCCGCGCAGATCGGTAAACTAAAGGCTCAATTTGATCAACGTTATGAAGAAAAACGCGCGAAGCTGACCTCTGGTGATGACCTGGCGCCCGGGGTGCTGAAAATGGTGAAGGTTTATCTTGCCGTGAAACGCCGCATCCAGTCCGGAGACAAGATGGCAGGCCGTCACGGTAACAAGGGTGTTATCTCCAATATTGTTCCGGTAGAAGACATGCCCTATATGGAAGATGGTACACCGGTGGATATCGTACTTAGCCCACTGGGCGTCCCCTCCCGTATGAACGTAGGACAGGTTCTGGAAACCCATCTGGGATGGGCGGCCAAGGGCTTGGGAATAAAGATTGGCAGGATGTTACAGGCACAGGCAAATGCCCATGAAATACGGGGATTCCTTGACAAAATTTATAACTCAAGCGGTAAACGGGAGAATCTTAAGTCACTGAATGATGCTGAGATTCTGACTTTGGCAAATAACCTTAAACAGGGCGTACCCATGGCAACGCCAGTTTTCGATGGCGCCGGAGAAGATGAAATCAAGGCCATGTTGGCGTTGGCTGATCTGCCACAGAACGGTCAGACACAATTATATGACGGCCGCACCGGTAATGCGTTCGATCGCCCTGTCACCGTAGGCTATATGTATATGCTCAAGCTTAATCATCTGGTCGATGACAAGATGCATGCCCGCTCTACCGGCCCCTACAGTCTGGTTACACAACAACCGTTGGGAGGCAAGGCGCAATTTGGTGGTCAGCGCTTTGGTGAAATGGAAGTATGGGCACTTGAGGCCTATGGCGCAGCCTATACCTTGCAGGAAATGCTGACGGTCAAGTCCGATGATGTGAACGGACGTGCCAAGATGTACAAGAACATTGTCGATGGCGATCACCGCATGGAGGCCGGTATGCCGGAATCATTCAATGTGCTGGTGAAGGAAATCCGTTCACTGGGTATTGATATTGAACTGGATCAGAACTGACCGGACATCATGATCACGATTGCAAACAGAATCAATTTATCACAAACAGGCGTAGCTACTATGTCTTGTGGAGGCACATCTTGAAAGACTTGCTTAAACTGCTTAAACAACAGGGACAGGTCGAGGAATTCGACGCTATTTCCATCGGCCTGGCTTCACCCGAAAAGATCCGCTCCTGGTCTTATGGTGAGGTCAAAAAACCGGAGACTATAAATTACCGTACCTTCAAACCGGAGCGTGATGGATTGTTTTGCGCCAAGATTTTTGGCCCGGTCAAGGATTATGAATGTCTGTGTGGCAAGTACAAACGCCTCAAGCATCGCGGCGTGGTTTGTGAAAAATGCGGTGTGGAAGTGACCCTGTCCAAGGTCAGGCGTGAACGCATGGGACATATTGAACTGGCCAGCCCGGTGGCGCATATCTGGTATCTGAAATCATTGCCGTCCCGCATGGGCCTGATGCTCGATATGACCCTGCGTGAGATTGAACGGGTACTGTACTTTGAAGCTTACGTGGTTATTGATCCGGGCATGACTGAACTTGAACGTGGCAAGTTGCTTACAGAAGAAAGTTATCTGGAAGCGATTGAGCAATACGGTGATGAATTCGATGCGCGCATGGGGGCCGAGGCGATCCACGAATTACTCGCAACGATTGATATCGCCAGTGAAGTAACCTTGCTGCGCGAGGAGATCCCGCAGACCAAGTCCGAAACCAAGCTCAAGAAAATATCCAAACGTCTGAAACTGCTGGAGGCCTTTTTTGCATCAGGCAACAAACCGGAGTGGATGGTCATGAAAGTATTGCCGGTACTGCCACCGGAGTTGCGGCCACTGGTGCCTCTGGATGGCGGCCGTTTTGCCACATCGGACCTCAATGATTTATATCGCCGCGTGATTAACCGTAATAACCGTCTGAAACGTCTGCTGGATCTCAATGCGCCGGACATTATCGTACGCAATGAGAAACGCATGTTGCAGGAGGCTGTTGATGCGTTACTGGACAACGGTCGTCGCGGACGCGCTATCACAGGCACCAACAAACTGCCGCTGAAATCCCTGGCTGACATGATCAAGGGCAAACAGGGCCGGTTTCGCCAGAACCTGCTGGGTAAACGTGTCGACTATTCCGGCCGTTCAGTCATTGTGGTCGGTCCAACCCTGAAGCTGCATCAATGCGGCATCCCGAAGAAGATGGCGCTGGAATTGTTCAAGCCGTTTATTTTCAGCAAACTGGAACGCCGCGGTCTTTCCACCACCATCAAGGCGGCGAAGAAACTCGTTGAACGTGAAGGACCGGAGGTCTGGGATGTGCTGGAAGAAGTGATCCGCGAACATCCAGTCCTGTTGAACCGCGCGCCGACCCTGCATCGTCTGGGTATCCAGGCGTTTGAGCCGATCCTGATCGAAGGCAAGGCGATTCAATTACATCCACTGGTCTGTACTGCATTTAATGCTGACTTTGACGGTGACCAGATGGCAGTGCATGTGCCGCTCTCTATCGAAGCACAGATTGAGGCACGCACATTGATGATGGCAACCAACAACGTGCTGTCACCTGCAAACGGGGAACCCATCATTATACCGACCCAGGACATCGTACTGGGACTTTATTATCTGACCCGTGAATCTGCCGGTGCGAAGGGTACCGGCATGTTAATGGCGGACACCGATGAGGTGCATCGCGCCTATGAAGCTGGTGTGCTGGATCTGCATGCCCGGATTAAAGTGCGTATCAAGGAGGAGACATTGGATGAGCATGGCGAACGCCAGGTGAACATGAAGCGTTATGACACCACCGCCGGGCGTGCATTGTTGTCCAATATTTTGCCGGCGGGTCTGCCGTTTTCCCTGGTTAACCGGGACATGAACAAGAAGGCAATTTCCGCCCTGATCAATACGACGTATCGTACACTCGGCCTCAAGACCACCGTCGTTTTTGCCGACAAGCTGATGTATACCGGGTTTGCCTATTCCACCCGCGCCGGTATTTCAATCGGTATCGAAGATATGGTGGTGCCAGAAGAAAAAGGCAACATCATTCAAAAGGCAGAAATGCAGGTCAAGAATTTTGAAGACCAGTATTCGTCAGGCCTTATTACCAATGGTGAACGTTATAACAAGGTGGTTGATATCTGGTCACACACCAACGATCAGGTGGCCAAGGCGATGATGGACAAACTGGGTACCGACATCATCAAAAACAGTGAAGGTAAGGAAGTAAAACAGGCCTCCTTCAATTCCATCTTCATGATGGCGGATTCCGGCGCCCGCGGTTCCGCCGCCCAGATCCGGCAGCTGGCCGGTATGCGTGGTTTGATGGCCAAACCAGATGGTTCTATTATTGAAACCCCGATCACGGCCAATTTCCGTGAAGGGTTGAATGTGTTGCAGTACTTTATTTCTACCCACGGTGCGCGTAAAGGTCTGGCGGATACGGCATTGAAAACCGCCAACTCCGGATATCTGACCCGGCGCCTTGTAGACGTCGCCCAGGATCTGGTTGTTATCGAGGTCGATTGTGGCACAACAGATGGTTTCAGTGTGGCATCGCTGATTGAAGGTGGTGATGTGGTAGAGCCTCTCGCTGATCGTGTGCTGGGCCGGGTGCTTGCAGTTGATGTGTTACGACCGGGCACAGAAGATGTTGTCATACCTGCCGGTACCTTGCTGGATGAAGACTCGGTGAAGATATTGGATCAAACCGGTATCGATCAGGCGTTGGTACGTTCCGCGATTACCTGTAAAACCCGTTACGGGATCTGCGCCAAATGTTATGGCCGTGATCTGGGACGTGGTCATCTGGTCAGCATTGGTGAGGCGGTAGGTGTAGTCGCAGCCCAGTCCATTGGTGAGCCAGGGACACAGTTGACCATGCGTACCTTCCACATTGGTGGTGCAGCGTCACGTGCTGTGGCAATCAGCAACATCGAAGTGAAAAAAGGCGGTATCCTGAGATTGCACAATGTGAAATTGCTGCAGCAGGAAAGCGGCAACCAGGTGGTTGTCTCCCGTTCCGGTGAACTTACCATTCAGGATGAGGTTGGCCGTGAACGTGAACGCTACAAAATCCCGTATGGCGCTGTCATAACGGCAACAGACGGGCAGGAAATACAACCGGGCAAGATTGTGGCCGAATGGGATCCACATACACATCCGGTCATTACCGAAGTGGCCGGTACGGTACAGTTTTCCGATATCGTTGAAGGAGGCACTGTTGACCGGGTGGTTGACGAGATTACAGGCCTGACCAACTATGTGATTGCCGACCAGAAGATGCGTGGTTCGATTGCCAAAGACATGCGCCCGATGGTGAAACTGGTGGATGCCAAAGGCAAGGAACTCAAGATCCCGGGCACAGACCAGACCGCACATTATTTATTGCCGCCCAAGGCAGTGATTAATGTTACCGATGGCGCTGAAGTTAATGTGGGTGATGTTATTGCCCGTCTGGCCCAGGAATCTTTCAAGACCCGCGATATTACCGGTGGTCTGCCACGCGTGGCTGATTTGTTTGAAGCGCGCAAGCCGAAAGAAACGGCCATTCTTGCCGAGATCACCGGCACGGTCAGCTTCGGCAAGGATACCAAGGGTAAACAGAGATTGGTCATCACCAATGCAGATGGTGAGCGGCATGAGGAACTCATACCAAAATGGCGGCATATCACGGTATTTGAAGGCGAGCATGTCGACCGAGGTGAGAGTATTGTTGATGGTGCGCCGGCCCCACACGATATCCTGCGTTTGATGGGTGTGCATGCCCTGACAAACTACATCATTAATGAAATCCAGGAGGTTTACCGTCTCCAGGGTGTGAAGATTAATGACAAGCATATTGAAGTTATCGTGCGCCAGATGTTACGCAAGGCTGAAATTACTGAACCAGGTGATACCCAGTTCCTCAAGGGAGAACAACTTGAACGGGCGCGGGTCATGGATGAAAACGAACGAGTTATAGCGGAAGGCAAGCAACCCGCGCGATGGGAACCGGTGCTACTCGGTATTACCAAGGCCTCGCTTTCAACCGAGTCTTTCATATCTGCCGCATCTTTCCAGGAAACAACCCGGGTACTGACCGAGGCCAGCGTCAATGGCAAGCGCGATAACCTGCGTGGACTCAAGGAAAATGTGATAGTCGGGCGGCTCATCCCCGCCGGTACCGGTTTGGCCTATCATAATTCCAGAAAGCAAAAGCAGCAGGCTGAAACCATTACCAGTCCTGATAATGACGGCCAGTCCATAGTGGAAAATCCGCAAGATATGGAAACCGCATCAGCTCCTGTAGAGGGTATGTCAACCTCCTGAATTTTATTGTCAATCTGCCTTGACAGGCTTGTATTGAAGGGCATAGAATTCCGCCTCTTTGGCAGGCCGGGGTGAATCCCCAGCCTGTCACTATTTACGGCCTGTGGAAACGGATGAATCATGATGAATTCATACTGTTTATCCGGGCTTTACATCACTCTGGCCACCCAAAAAAAACTTTGGCGCCGTGTGTCTCTGGATTGAATCCATTGAATATACGGTGGGATGTGTTTATGGCCTTGTGAAAATTGTTTAAACAAAACCGATTTTGAAATTCAGGACACATTTACTTTAAAGATGACAACGATTAATCAACTCGTCAGAAAAGGCCGCAAACTGCAGCGTACCAAGAGTACCGTCCCGGCACTGGAATCCTGCCCGCAAAAGCGTGGTGTGTGTACGCGCGTCTATACCACCACCCCGAAAAAGCCAAATTCCGCGTTACGTAAAGTTGCCCGTGTACGTTTAACCAATGGTCATGAAGTCACCACTTATATTGGTGGTGAAGGTCATAATCTGCAGGAACATTCCGTGATCCTGATACGCGGCGGCCGCGTAAAGGACCTGCCAGGTGTCCGTTATCATACTGTGCGTGGCACGCTTGATACCTCCGGTGTGGCCGAGAGACGCCAAGGCCGCTCCAAGTATGGTACCAAACGGCCAAAATCCTGATCTATTTAGAGATACTAAGCGAGACTCGCCATGTCCAGAAGAAGAGTTGCCGAAAAACGAGCAATATTGCCTGATCCAAAATACAAGGATCAGGTATTGGCAAAATTTATCAATATGGTGATGCGCAGCGGCAAGAAATCCGTTGCAGAAAAGATTATCTACGGTGCTCTTGATGAAATAACCGCCAAGGGTAAGGGTGATGCACTGGAAAGTTTTGTTAAGGCCATAGAAAACATCCGGCCACTGGTCGAAGTGAAATCAAGACGTGTCGGTGGAGCAACTTATCAAATCCCCGTAGAGGTCAGGCATGATCGCAGTACTGCATTGGCCATGCGCTGGCTGGTAGAAGCGGCCAAAAACAGGGGTGAAAAGAATATGGGTCTGCGTCTGGCCGGTGAATTGATGGATGCCTGTGAAAGCAAAGGTACTGCCATCAAAAAGAAAGAAGATACCCACAGAATGGCGGAAGCAAACAAGGCCTTTTCGCATTACCGCTGGTAATTCCATTAACCCATACATTTATTTAGAGCGAAACCAGACATGCCCAGGACCACATCTATTGATCGCTACCGTAATATCGGTATCAGCGCGCATATTGATGCCGGCAAAACAACGACCACTGAGCGTGTCCTGTTTTATACTGGTAAATCACACAAGATAGGTGAAGTGCACGACGGTGCTGCCATCATGGACTGGATGGAGCAGGAACAGGAACGTGGTATCACTATCACTTCTGCTGCGACCACATGTTTCTGGAGCGGTATGGACAAGCAATATCCGGAACACCGTATCAATATTATTGATACCCCTGGCCACGTTGATTTTACCATTGAAGTTGAACGCAGTTTGCGCGTACTCGATGGTGCCGTCATTCTGTTCTGTGCTGTCGGTGGCGTTGAACCTCAATCTGAAACAGTCTGGCGCCAGGCCAATAAATATGGTGTGCCACGTGCTGCCTTTGTTAACAAGATGGATCGACCTGGTGCAAACTTTCTGCGTGTGGTGGATCAAATCCACAATCGTCTCGGTGCCAGACCGGTACCCATGCAGTTACCAATAGGTGCAGAGGAAAAATTCGAAGGCGTTATCGATCTGGTCAGGATGAAGGCCATCTATTGGGATGACACCAGTCAAGGCATGAAATTTGAACTGCGGGATATCCCTGAGAATATGCAGGATATGTGTAACCAGTGGCGCGACAAACTGGTAGAAACCGCAGCCGAGTCTTCCGAAGAACTTACCGAGAAATATCTGGGTGGTGAAACACTGACTGAAAACGAAATCAAGAAAGGGATACGCGCCCGTACGCTGAAAAATGAGATTGTCCCGGTTTTCTGCGGCTCCGCCTTCAAGAACAAGGGTGTACAGGCAGTACTGGACGGTGTAATTGAATATCTTCCCTCCCCAATGGATGTCCCGCCGATCAAGGGCATACTGGATGATGCCAAAGAAACAGAAGCAGAACGCCATTCATCTGATGATGAACCCTTTGCCTCACTGGCATTCAAGATTGCAACTGATCCCTTTGTAGGAACGCTGACCTTCTTCCGCGTGTATTCCGGTGTATTGAAATCCGGTGATACAGTTTACAACCCGGTCAAGAGCAGGAAAGAACGCGTCGGCCGCATATTACAAATGCACGCCAACAGCCGTGAAGAAATCAAGGAAGTGCGTGCCGGGGATATTGCTGCTGCGGTTGGTCTGAAGGATGTGACTACCGGTGATACGCTTTGTGATATTAACAATGTAATTACACTGGAACGTATGGAATTCCCGGAACCGGTGATCGCGGTTGCGGTAGAACCCAAGACCAAGGCTGATCAGGAAAAAATGGGCATGGCACTCAGCAAGCTGGCACAGGAAGATCCGTCATTCCGTGTACATACCGACGAAGAATCGGGTCAGACCATCATCTCGGGTATGGGTGAATTGCACCTGGAAATTATCGTTGATCGCATGAAGCGCGAATTCAAGGTCGAGGCCAACGTGGGTAAACCGCAGGTGGCTTATCGCGAAACAATACGTAATACCGTTGAAAAGGCGGAAGGAAAATTTGTCCGGCAGTCCGGCGGCCGCGGCCAGTATGGCCATGTCGTACTTAAGCTTGAGCCACGGGAATCAGGCGCAGGTTATGAATTTGTCAATGAAATTGTCGGTGGTGTTGTGCCTAAAGAATATATCCCGGCAGTCGATAAGGGCATCCAGGAACAACTTAAAAATGGTATCATTGCCGGTTATCCCGTGGTGGACGTCAAAGTGTCCCTCTATGACGGCTCCTATCATGATGTTGACTCCAGTGAAATGGCCTTTAAAATTGCCGGCTCCATGGGTTTCAAGGAAGGTTGCGCCAAGGCCAAACCGGTATTACTGGAACCTATTATGAAGGTGGAGATTGTCACCCCGGAAGAGTATCTGGGATCCGTAAACGGTGATCTGAACCGCCGCCGTGGCATATTGCAGGGTACCGAAGATTCGCCTGCTGGCAAGATCATCCGCGCGGAGGTACCGCTCTCCGATATGTTTGGTTATGCCACGGATTTGCGTTCCGCAACACAGGGCCGCGCGACCTATACCATGGAGTTTGCAAAATATAATGAAGTCCCGGCGAATATTGCCGAGGGTATCGTCAAAAAGTAATCATTCAAATTTAACTAATTAAGATAAATGAGGTGAATAGTCGTGTCCAAGGAGAAATTTGAAAGAAAGAAGCCCCATGTGAACGTGGGGACGATTGGTCACGTGGATCATGGGAAGACGACGCTCACGGCGGCGATCACGAAGACGATGGCGGAGAAATACGGGGGTGAATACAAGGCCTACGACCAGATTGATAACGCACCGGAAGAGCGCGCGCGCGGGATCACGATAGCGACGGCGCATGTGGAATATCAAAGTGCAGCCCGGCACTACGCGCATGTGGACTGCCCGGGGCATGCGGACTACATCAAGAACATGATCACGGGTGCGGCGCAGATGGACGGGGCGATATTGGTGGTGAGTGCGGCGGATGGGCCGATGCCGCAGACACGGGAACATATTTTATTGGCACGCCAGGTGGGTGTGCCCTACATCGTGGTGTACCTGAACAAGGCGGACATGGTGGATGATGCGGAGCTGTTGGAACTGGTGGAAATGGAAGTGCGGGAGTTACTGGACAGCTACGACTTTCCGGGGGATGCCACCCCGATTGTGACGGGCAGTGCGTTAAAGGCGCTGGAAGGGGACACCAGCGACATCGGCAAGCCGTCGATCGAGAAGCTGGTGGCGGCCCTGGATGCTTACATTCCGGTGCCGGAGCGGCCGGTGGACAAGCCCTTTCTGATGCCGATTGAAGACGTATTCAGTATCTCGGGGCGCGGGACGGTGGTGACTGGCCGTATCGACCGCGGGATCATCAAGGTGGGCGATGAAGTGGAGATTGTGGGCGTCAAGGCGACGCAGAAGACCACGTGTACGGGGGTGGAGATGTTCCGGAAGTTGCTGGATGAAGGGCAGGCGGGGGACAACGTGGGCGTACTGTTGCGGGGCACCAAGCGGGAAGAAGTGGAACGCGGTCAGGTGCTGTGCAAGACGGGCAGTATCACGCCGCATACGCATTTTGAAGGTGAAGTGTATGTATTGAGCAAGGAAGAAGGCGGGCGGCATACGCCGTTTTTCAACAACTACCGGCCACAGTTTTACTTTCGGACCACGGACGTGACGGGGGCGGTGGAGTTGCCGGCGGGGACGGAGATGGTGATGCCGGGGGACAACATCAAGATGACGGTGAAGCTGATTGTGCCGATTGCGATGGAAGAGGGTTTGCGCTTTGCGATTCGTGAGGGTGGCCGCACCGTGGGTGCGGGTGTCGTCTCCAAGATCATTGAGTAAATTTAAATGGCAGAAAAACAAAACATAAGAATTCGCCTCAAGGCCTTTGATCACCGCTTGATCGACCAGTCGACCCGCGAGATCGTGGAGACTGCCCGTCGTACCGGTGCACAGGTCAAGGGGCCAATTCCGCTGCCGACCAAGAAGGAGCGCTTTACCATCCTGATTTCCCCGCACGTTAACAAAGATGCGCGTGATCAGTATGAAATCCGTACCCATAAGCGCTTGCTGGATATTGTAAACCCGACGGACAAGACGGTTGATGCATTAATGAAACTGGATCTGGCCGCAGGTGTTGACGTGCAGATCAAATTGAATTGATAAAAAGGTTACTGCAATGACGATTGGAATAATAGGCCGTAAGCGTGGAATGACCCGGGTCTTCAATGAAGAAGGCCAGTCTATTCCTGTTACGGTGATAGAGGCGGAACCAAACCGCGTGACGCGTCTGATCGAACCGGATCGTGACGGTTATCGTGCTGTGCAGATTGCATGGGGCAACAAAAAGCCGGCGAAAGTAAACAAGGCCATGATCGGGATATACGCCAAGGCTGAAATAGCCGCAGGTGAAGGTCTGGCAGAGTTTCGTCTGGATGCAGATGAAGGTAAGGATCTGGCCACGGGCAGTGAGATCAAGGTGGATATTTTTACAGCGGGCCAGATCGTTGATGTAGCTGGTACCACTATTGGTAAAGGTTTTGCTGGCGCTATCAAACGTCATCATTTTCGTATGAATAATGCAACTCATGGTTGTTCTGTTTCTCACCGATCAGCCGGCTCAATCGGTCAGAACCAGACCCCCGGCCGTGTCTTTAAAGGCAAGAAAATGGCGGGCCATTTGGGTAATACCAGTCAGACTGCACAGAATCTTGAAGTAGTACGTGTCGATAGTGACAGAAACCTGATATTGATCAGGGGTTCCGTTCCCGGGGCCAAGGGCGGCAAGGTATTGGTCAAGCCTGCCGTAAAGGCCCGGGTGTGAGGAACAAGTCATGGAATTGAAATTACATAATTTTGGAAAGAAATCGGCCGGCAAGGTCAAGGTTTCGGACAGCATTTTTGGTGCTGATTATAATGAAGCTTTGATCCATCAGGTGGTCACTGCTTATATGGCCGGCTCCCGTGCAGGTACCAAGGCACAAAAGACACGCGCAGAGGTCAGGGGCGGTGGCAGAAAACCCTGGCAGCAGAAGGGTTTGGGGCGTGCACGTGCAGGAAGCATACGCAGCCCGATATGGCGCGGTGGCGGTGTGACGTTTGCAGCCAAACTGCGTGATTTTTCTCAAAAGGTGAACAAGAAAATGTACCGGGGCGCAATGCGCTCCATACTTTCTGAACTTGCAAGACAAAACAGATTGATATTGATCGATGGTTTTGTTCTGGATAATCCCAAGACCAAGTCATTCGTGGAAAAGTTGAATGAACTGAAACTGAAAGAGGCATTAATCATCACTGATGAGATATCAGAGAATCTCTATCTGGCGTCCAGAAATGTTCCCTGTGTCAGCATAGTCGATACCCTGGAAATCAATCCATACACATTGATCGGTTATGAAAATATTGTGATGACCAAAGAGGCTGTTCAAAAAGTGGAGGCATGGCTGGCATGAACCAGGAACGTTTGATGAACATATTGCTTGGGCCGCGTGTTTCCGAAAAAAGTACGATGGTTGCTGAAAAAAATAACCAGTTTGTATTCAAGGTTGCAGGCAGTGCCAACAAGCAAGAGATAAAACGTGCTGTTGAGAAAATGTTTGCTGTTGAGGTCGCTACAGTACAGGTATGCAACATCAAGGGTAAAACCAAATTGTCAAAGTATCAGCAAGGTAACCGTCAGGGCATGAAGAAGGCCTATGTGAGATTGAAACCCGGATTTGATATTGATTTTCTGGGCGCACAGTAATAGCGGAATGATTGAATATGCCATTAGTTAAACCAAAACCAACTTCAGCGGGACGCCGGGCGCAGCTTAAAGTAGTTACGCCGGGTCTTTACAAGGGCCAACCCTATGCACCATTGCTGGAGAAGCAATCCAAGACTTCCGGCCGCAATAACCATGGCCATATTACGGTCAGGCATCGTGGTGGTGGTGCCAAACAGCGTTACCGTATTATTGATTTCAAACGGGACAAAGATGCTATACCGGCGAAGGTTGAGCATATTGAATATGATCCAAACCGCTCTGCGCATATCGCGTTGATGTTATATGCAGATGGTGAACGCCGTTACATCATTGCACCACAAGGCATTTCCGCGGGTGCTGAATTGATGTCCGGGGCCAATGCCGCGATCAAGGCAGGGAATTGTCTGCCACTACGTAATATCCCGGTGGGTTCAACCGTACATTGCGTGGAGATGAAGCCGGGCAAGGGTGCGCAGATCGCAAGAAGCGCCGGCGCTGGCGTGCAGCTTATGGCGCGTGAAGGCGCATATTCCACCTTGCGTTTACGTTCAGGTGAAATGCGCAAGGTATTGTCTGATTGCCGGGCAACCATAGGTGAAGTTGGCAACAATGAACATTCACTGGAACAGCTGGGCAAGGCAGGTGCGAAACGCTGGCGTGGAATACGGCCCACAGTACGTGGTGTCGCCATGAACCCGGTCGATCATCCACATGGTGGTGGTGAAGGAAAAACTTCTGGCGGCCGTCATCCGGTTTCACCCTGGGGACAGCCAACCAAAGGTTACAAGACACGCAAGAACAAGCGTTCAAATAATTTAATAGTCAACAGACGTAAAAAATAACGGGGAAGACAGTGCCACGTTCAATTAAAAAAGGCCCTTTCGTTGATCATCATTTGATCAAGAAAGTTGAAACTGCTAAAGAGAAAAACGACAAACGGCCAATTAAAACATGGTCGCGTCGTTCAATGATATTGCCGGATATGGTGGGTCTGACCATCAGTGTGCATAACGGGCGCGATCATATGCCTATTCTGATTTCCGAGAATATGGTGGGTCATAAATTGGGAGAGTTTGCCATTACGCGAACCTTCCGCGGGCATACCGCCGACAAGAAAGTGGCGGCCAAACCATCATGACGACATCCGCAAAACTCAGGTTTACCAGAATATCGCCGCAGAAAGTGCGGCTGGTAGCAGATCAGATACGTGGTCTGCCGGTGGAGCGCGCACTGAATATACTGTCGTTCAGTAACAAGAAGGCGGCAGTGATAGTCAAGAAATTACTGGAATCAGCCATTGCCAATGCCGAGCATAACGATGGCGCGGATATTGATGAACTCACGGTCAAGTCCATATGTATTGATCAAGGTCCAACCATGAAACGTCTGCAGACACGGGCCAGAGGCCGTGCTGACAGGGTTTTAAAAAGAACCAGTCATGTAACCATAATGGTTGCTGGAACTGAATAGTGAGAATGTAATGGGTCAAAAAGTACATCCAACAGGATTTCGTCTGGGCATAGTCAAGGACTGGACATCAACCTGGTATGCCAATACCAAGGACTATGCAAATTATCTGCGCACGGATATCAAAGTGCGTGAGTATTTGCGTAAAAAACTTGCTACCGCTTCGGTCAGCCGCATACAGATAGAGCGGACGGCCAATAATGCCAGGATCATCATACACACGGCACGGCCGGGTATTGTGATCGGCAAGAAAGGTGAAGATATAGAACGTCTCCGGATGGATATTTCCAACATGATGGGTGTTCCTGCCCAGGTCAGTGTGGAAGAAATACGCAAACCGGAACTGGATGCTTATCTGGTGGCCGAGAGTGTTGCGCAGCAGATTGCACGACGCATCATGTTCAGGCGCGCCATGAAACGGGCCGTGACCAATACCATGCGGCTCGGTGCACTGGGCATCAAGATTAACGTCAGTGGACGTTTGAATGGTGCGGAAATAGCCCGCTCGGAATGGTATCGCGAAGGCCGCGTACCATTGCATACCCTGCGCGCCGATATTGATTATGGATTTGCCGAATCACACACTACTTATGGTGTGATTGGTATCAAGGTCTGGATTTTTAAAGGTGAGATTT
This sequence comes from Gammaproteobacteria bacterium, assembly GCA_038922795.1. Taxonomy (GTDB): domain Bacteria; phylum Pseudomonadota; class Gammaproteobacteria; order Eutrophobiales; family Eutrophobiaceae; genus 2-02-FULL-47-50. The sequence goes on along the minus strand of JBCKWI010000002.1, from coordinate 15,186 downwards.
TTGGTAAAGGTGATCAGCGTGAAGATGACACCGCTGCAACTGAAAATACTACAGCAAGCTAACGGGATACTACTGTGTTACAGCCCAAGAAAACAAAATACAGAAAGCAGATGAAGCTTCGCAATCGCGGTAACGCGAAGGCTGGTACCAAGGTGAGCTTTGGTGAGTATGGCCTCAAGGCAATCTCACGTGGACGTATAACCGCACGTCAGATTGAGGCTGCCCGGCGTGCAATCACACGCAGCATCAAACGTGGTGGCAAGGTCTGGATCCGTATATTTCCGGACAAGCCGGTCAGCAAGAAACCGCTCGAGGTTCGTATGGGCGGAGGAAAGGGTAATGTTGAATACTGGGTGGCGCAGGTTCAGCCCGGCAGGATGTTATATGAAATTGAAGGAATTCCTGAAGATCAGGCTCGTGATGCCCTGAAACTGGCGGCGGCCAAATTGCCGGTGCAGACAACATTTGTAACCAGGACATTACTCTAATGAATGCATCAGAATTAAGGAAAAAAAACAATGAGGAGCTTAACAATATGCTCCTTGAACTGCGGCGTGAGCAATTTAATTTGCGCATGCAGAAAGGCTCCGGCCAGTTAAGCAAACCTAGTGAAGTAAAACGTGTGCGGCGTAATATTGCCAGGATCAAGACCATTATGAATGAATCATCCATGGGTAAAAAATGATGACTGAATCCGGGAAACAGCCAAAAACGCTCTCAGGCCATGTGGTGAGTATCAAGATGAATAAGACGATTTCCGTCTTGATAGAGCGGACTGTGCAACATCCGCTCTACGGGAAATACATGCGGCGCTCAACAAAATTGCTCGCCCATGATGAAATGAACGAATGTAAAGAAGGTGATTTTGTTGTGATCGAATCGTCAAGACCCATTTCCAAAAGAAAGTCATGGCGGTTGCAGAAGATTGTCACCAAGGCACAGGAAATTTAAGAGAGATTGAGGGAGAACGGCGCATGATTCAGATGCAGACTATGCTTGAGGCCGCTGACAACAGCGGTGCGCGTCGGCTGATGTGTGTGAAGGTATTAGGTGGTTCCAAACGTCGTTATGCCAACGTCGGTGATGTGATCAAGGTGAGCGTCAAGGAAGCGATTGCACGCGGCAAGGTAAAAAAGGGTGAGGTTTACAATGCAGTGGTTGTGCGCACCCGTAAGGGTGTACGCCGTGCGGATGGTTCATTAATCCGTTTTGACAGCAATGCCGCGGTATTGCTGAACGACCAGTTGCAGCCTATAGGCACGCGTATTTTTGGACCCGTAACGCGTGAATTGAGAAGTGCTGAATTCATGAAGATTGTGTCTCTGGCGCCTGAGGTTTTATAGAACATGCAAAAGATCAGGAAAGGTGATGAGGTCGTCGTGCTTGCCGGCAAGGATAAAGGCAAGACCGGTACGGTGCTGAATGTTTTGAAAGATGAGGCAAAGGTCATCGTTGAGAACATTAATATGGCCAAGCGCCATACCAAGGGCAACCCGATGCAGGGTGCCGCTGGCGGAATTATAGAAAAGGAAATGCCCATACATGTTTCAAATGTGGCTATCCGGAATCCGATCACCCAAAAGGCGGATCGGATCGGGTACAGGACACTGGAAGACGGGAAGAAAGTGCGTTTTTACAAGTCCAACAATGAAGTCGTGGATATCTGAGGTTTAGCGTCATGCCAAGATTAGAAGATTACTACCGCGAAACGGTGATGCCTCAGTTAACTGGGCAGTTCAAGTACAAATCCGTGATGCAGGTGCCTCGTATCAGCAAGATTACCATTAATATGGGTCTTGGTGAGGCTGCTGCGGACAAGAAAATTATTGAACATGCAGTAGAAGATTTGACCAAGATCAGTGGCCAGAAACCGGTTGTCACCCATGCAAAAAAATCGGTTGCCAATTTCAAGTTGCGTGAAGGCTGGCCCATCGGTTGTAAAGTAACCCTGAGACGCGATCGCATGTATGAATTTCTGGATCGCCTGATTGCAATTGCGATACCTAGAATCCGGGATTTTCGTGGTTTCAGCCCGCGCTCTTTCGATGGCCGTGGAAATTACACCATCGGCGTGAAAGAACAGATTATTTTCCCGGAAATTGATTACGACAAGATTGATACATTACGTGGCATGGACATTACTATCACCACAACAGCACGTTCTGACGAAGAGGCACGTGCATTATTAACGGCATTCAAGTTTCCATTACGTACTTAAGGGCAGATCGAGAATATGGCAAAGACCTCTATGGTTAATCGCGAGATTAAGCGCAATCGCCTGGTCAGGAAATATGCTGCAAAACGTCTGACACTCAAGGCCAAGATAATTGATCTGTCCCTGAGTGAAGAGGAACGGACTTCAGCACGTAATAAATTAAACATGCTGCCACGTGATTCAAGCAAGTCCAGATTGCGTAATCGCTGCAGCATTACCGGCCGTCCGCATGGTTATTACCGTAAATTCGGTCTGGGCAGAAACAAATTGCGTGAAGCCGCCATGCGCGGGGATGTCCCCGGACTGGTCAAGGCAAGTTGGTAAGATAGTGAAAAGTATAAAGTTGAAAGTGAAAAGAATGGTTCATAAGTGTTCCGGAAATATGTCACGCTCAATTTTATGCTTGAGAGAAATTTTTAATAATACTTTTAACTTTGATCTTTTAACTTTGAACTGAATTTATATGAGTATGCAAGACCCTATAGCAGATATGTTCTGCCAGATAAGTAATGGCCAGGCCAGGGCCAGGATCAAGGTTAATATACCTTCATCCAAGCTCAAGGTGGCAATTGCCGAGATCCTCGAGCAGGAAGGTTACATTAGCGGTTATGAGGTCAATGAAAATGACGATAAAAAAACACTGATTGTGGAACTCAAATATTTTGATGGGAAGCCGGTGATAGAAAAACTGCAGAGGGTAAGCAAACCCAGTCTGCGCAGATTCAAATCCAAAGATGATCTGCCCAGGGTGCTCGGTGGTTTCGGTATGGCGATAATTTCCACATCCAGAGGTTTAATGACGGACAAGAACGCACGTGCCCAGGGTATCGGGGGCGAAGTGCTGTGTATTGTCGCTTGATGAGATAAGAGAAATGTCACGCATTGCAAAAAATCCAATCACTATTCCGTCAGGTGTTGAAGTCAACATCAAAGGGAATACTGTGGCCATCAAGGGCAAAAAGGGCCAATTGACTCATGAGGCACATCAACTGGTCACCGTGCAACAGGAAGAAGGCACGCTTAAAATCGGTGTGAAAAACAACTCGAAATCCGCCAAGGCATTATCAGGGACAACCCGTGCACTGTTACAGAATAATGTGACTGGGGTCAGTGAAGGTTACCAACGCAAGCTGGAAATTATTGGAGTGGGATATCGTGCCCAGGCACAAGGGAAGATATTGAATCTGACCCTGGGGTTTTCACATCCGGTCAATTTTCCTGTCCCTGAAGGTATAACTGTAGAGACACCTTCCCAGACTGAAATCGTCATCAAAGGGATAGACAAACAGCAGGTGGGCCAGGTAGCCGCCAATATCCGTGATTACCGTCCACCGGAACCTTACAAGGGCAAGGGTGTACGTTATTCTGATGAAGTCATCATCCGTAAGGAAGCCAAGAAGGCTTAATGCCACAGGTTTAAAGAGACATGAATAAGAAAATAGCCAGATTACGCCGCGCACAACTGACCCGGGCGAAGATCAGACTCAACGGGCGCAATCGTCTCTGTGTTTACAAAACACCAAGACATATGTATGCGCAGATTATTGCGCCAAATGGTTCTCAGGTGATCACGAGTGCTTCTACCCTGGATAAGGAAGTAAAGGCACAGATCAAATACAGCGGTAATATTGCCGCCGCTACGGTAGTCGGCAAGATTTTGGCGGAGCGGGCCAAGAAGGCAGGGGTGACCAAGGTGGCTTTTGATCGTTCCGGATTTAAATATCATGGGCGCATCAAGGCATTGGCCGATGCTGCCCGCGAACAAGGTATGGAACTATAGAGGTCATAAGCGATGGCAGTCACTGAATCAATTACAGGTAACGAAGATCTCCAGGAAAAACTGGTTGCAGTCAATCGTGTTGCAAAAGTAGTCAAGGGTGGCAGACAGTTCCGCTTCTCCGCGTTGACGGTCGTGGGCGATGGCAATGGCAAGGTGGGTTTGGGTTGCGGCAAATCACGCGAGGTACCACTGGCGATACAAAAGGCAATGGAAGACGCCCGCCGTAACATGGTCTCTGTTGCTCTTAAGGAAGGCACATTGCACTACGCAGTCACTGCGAACCATGGTGCCGCCAAGGTCTACATGCAACCGGCTTCAGACGGCACCGGTATCATTGCCGGGGGCGCGATGCGCGCCGTATTTGAAGTCGTTGGCATACACAATGTATTGGCAAAATCCATAGGTTCAACCAATCCGATTAATGTAGTTCGTGCCACCATTAAAGGGTTACAGCAAATTTCCTCTCCTGAGCATATTGCCGCCAAGCGAGGCAAGAAAGTCAAGGAATTAGCGGATTAAACATGGCGAACAAGAAGAAACAGGTCAAGGTTACGCTTACACGCAGCACCAACAAGCGTCTTGCAGCTCACAAGGCCACAATTGCCGGACTGGGCCTGCGGCGTATTGGCCACACAGTCACATTGATTGATACACCCGAGATTCGCGGGATGATTAACAAGGTGGCTTATATGGTTGCCGTAGAGGATGCATGAGATGCGATTGAACACTATAAAACCAAAGGCTGGTTCCAAACCGGCAGCAAAGAGACTGGGCCGTGGTATTGGTTCCGGGCTGGGCAAGACCGGTGGCCGTGGTCACAAAGGCCAGAAGGCCAGGGCGGGTGGATATCACAAGGTGGGTTTTGAAGGTGGTCAGATGCCATTGCAGCGCCGTTTACCCAAGCTGGGTTTTCATTCGCAACTGTCAGAGGTCACCGGTGAAATACGCCTGAACGAACTGGCGAAAGTTGAAGCCAGCATTATTGATCTGGCCGCATTGAAGGTGGCTAACCTTTTGGCAAAAAACATTATTCGTGCAAAGGTAATTTGTTCCGGCAAACTGGACAAGGCAGTCACTATCAAGGGACTTGGTGTTACCAAGGGTGCGCGTGCTGCAATTGAAGCAGCAGGCGGCAAGGTGGTAGAAGAATAGATGTCAGCTGCTAATCCGGCAATCCCGGGAGGTTTGGCAGGTCTCAGCAAGCTCAAGGAGCTGCGCCAGCGGTTGCTGTTTGTGTTAGTTGCGTTGTTTGTATTCAGGATAACAACGCATATCCCGGTTCCCGGCATTAATGCCCAGGCACTGATGGATATGTTTGACCGGCAGAGTGGCACGATCCTGGACATGTTTAACATGTTTTCAGGCGGCGCATTGGAAAGATTGTCTGTCGTTGCACTCGGGATCATGCCGTATATTTCGGCGTCGATTATTATGCAGTTGCTGTCATTCATCGACCCGAAGCTGAAGCAACTGCGCAAGGAAGGCGAGATGGGCCGTCGCAAGATTACGCAGTACACCCGCTACGGTACAGTGTTGTTGGCAACCTTTCAGGCATTCGGTGTTGCTATTGCACTGGAAGGGCAAAATGTCGTTTTGAGTGCGGGCCTGAGTTTCAGGATTACGACAGTGGTGTCGCTGGTCACCGGCACCATGTTTTTAATGTGGTTGGGTGAACAGATTACCGAACGCGGTGTAGGTAACGGAATTTCAATGATTATTTTTGCCGGTATTGTGGCAGGCCTGCCGGCAGCAATTGGCGGTACGCTGGAATTATCACGTACCGGAGAACTGCATCTGCTGGCTGTCATCGGCCTGTTTGCACTGGCCGTGGTGGTAACGGGTTTTGTGGTATTTGTAGAGCGCGGGCAGCGGCGTATCACGATCAATTATGCCAAGCGTCAGGTTGGAAGAAAGATGTATGCAGGGCAGTCCAGCCATTTGCCCTTGAAACTGAATATGGCAGGTGTCATACCGCCCATATTTGCTTCCAGCATTATTTTATTCCCGGCCACGCTGGGCAGTTGGTTTGGACAGAGTGAAGGGATGCAATGGCTGCAAAATCTGGTGGCAGGTATGTCACCGGGCCAGCCGCTCTATGTAATGCTGTATGCAGCATTCATAGTGTTCTTCTGTTTTTTTTATACGGCGATTGTGTTTGATCCCCGTGAAACAGCGGACAATCTGAAGAAATCCGGTGCATTTGTACCGGGGATGCGGCCAGGTGAACAGACTGCATCGTATCTGGACAATATACTGACCAAGTTAACGATGGCGGGCGCAATTTATATTACATCTGTCTGTCTGTTGCCCGAGTTTCTGATTTTGAAATTTAACGTGCCATTTTATTTTGGCGGCACATCACTGTTGATTATCGTTGTTGTGGTAATGGATTTCATGTCACAGGTGCAGGCCCATTTGATGTCACATCAATATGAAGGATTATTGAAAAAGGCCAACCTGAAAGGTCACGGCAGGCGCTAGAGTAAACCCGCGAATTTGCCGGACAGGATTTTGGAGAGCAATCATGAAAGTTAGAGCTTCAGTTAAAAAAATGTGTCGTAATTGCCGCATCGTCCGGCGCCGGGGCGCAGTGCGCGTAATTTGCTCTGATCCACGGCATAAACAACGTCAAGGCTGATTACAGCCCGGATTTTTGGAGATATATAAAGATGGCCCGTATCGCAGGTGTAAATATACCGGACAACAAGCATTTGAATATTGCACTGACCTATATCTATGGTATCGGGCGTACCCGTGCCCTGAATATTTGCAGCGCAGTTGGTCTGCAACCACAGACCAAGGTCAGGGCACTGACAGAGGGCGATCTGGATAAATTAAGAACGGCTGTTGGTGGATACAGTCTGGAAGGCGATCTGCGGCGTGAAGTTTCAATGAACATCAAACGTTTAATGGATCTCGGTACTTACCGTGGCATACGCCACAGGAAAGGGTTGCCGGTCCGGGGCCAGCGTACAAAAACCAATGCCAGAACCCGCAAGGGTCCAAGGCGCAGTGTAAAAAAATAGGGTGATAACAGGTTAAGACTATGGCAAAAGTAACCAGCCGTAAAAAGCGTGTAAAAAGAACTGTCATCGACGGCGTGGCACATATACACGCCTCATTTAACAACACCATTGTCACGATCACCGATCGTCAGGGGAATTCACTGGCATGGGCAACATCTGGTGGCAGCGGTTTTCGCGGTTCACGCAAAAGTACACCGTTTGCCGCACAGGTGGCATCGCAGAAGGCCGGAGAAGCTGCAAAGGAATTTGGCCTTAAAAACCTGGAAGTGTTGATCAAGGGGCCAGGACCGGGCCGTGAATCCGCTGTACGCGCACTGAATGCAGTGGGTTACAAGATCACCAATATCACCGATGTGACACCTGTACCACATAATGGTTGTCGCCCGCCTAAAAAGCGGCGCGTATAAGACTGGAGCTTAGTTATGGCACGTTATTTAGGACCAAAATGTAAACTCAGCCGGCGTGAGGGGACCGATCTTTTATTAAAGAGCAGGGCACGTCCGATTGAATCAAAATGCCAGATCGACAAGATCCCCGGCGAAGCAGCGGGCAAGACCAAGACCAAGCGTCTTTCCAACTATGGTTTGCAGTTGCGTGAAAAACAGAAACTGCGCCGTATTTATGGCATTCTGGAAAGACAGTTTCGTAAATATTACTTTGAAGCCGCACGTCTCAAGGGGTCAACAGGAGAGAACCTGTTAAAATTGCTTGAATGCCGTCTTGATAATGTTGTTTACCGTATGGGTTTTGGCACCACCAGGAATGAGGCCAGACAACTGGTCAGCCACAAGGCGATCCTGGTAAATAGCAAGGCTGTTAATATTCCTTCGTATCAGGTCAAACCGTCTGACACCATAATGATAAGAGAAAAAAGCAAAAAGCAGGTACGGATTCAGGACGCATTGAACATTGCGGAACAATTTGGTTTTCCTGATTGGGTTGATGTTAATACCAAGAAAATGGAGGGCGTATTTAAATCCGTTCCGGAACGCAGTGAGTTACCTCCGGATCTTAATGAACAACTCGTAGTTGAGCTTTACTCCAAGTAAGCTTAAGGAGGAACAGGACACATGACTGTCGCATTTAATGAATTATTAAAACCCCGGCGGGTTGAAGTCGACCCGATCAATGAATTCTGCGCGAAGATCACCATCGAGCCCCTGGATCGTGGATTCGGACATACGCTTGGTAACGCATTGCGCCGCGTATTACTCTCATCCATGCCTGGTTGTGCCGTTGTTGAGGCAGAGATAGTGAATGTTCTCCATGAATATACAACCATTGAAGGCGTGCAGGAGGATGTCACCGATATCCTGCTGAACCTGAAAGGTCTGGCTATTCGTATGCATGCCAAGGATGAAGCCATTTTGACACTCAGAAAAAGCGGACTGGGCGAAGTCAGGGCCAGTGATATTACGGTTGATCATGATGTCGAGATTGCCAACCCCGATCATCTTATTGCCAACCTGACCAAATCAGGTGAACTGAACATGACCATGAAAATCGAACGTGGCCGTGGTTACCGGCCCGTGGTCGTGGGTAGCAGTGATGAGGATCTGAGTATAGGCCACCTGAAACTGGACGCCTCTTTCAGCCCCATACGGCGGGTTTCGTATGAGGTGCAGAGTGCACGTGTCGAGCAGCGTACCAACCTGGACAAGCTGGTACTGGAGATTGAAACCAATGGCACTATTGGTCCGGAAGATGCAGTACGGGAAGCCGCAAGGATATTGCGCAGCCAGCTGGCGGTATTTGTCGATCTGGAGGCAGAAGAATCAGAAATTGCCGCCGTCAGCCATGAGCCGGATGTTGATCCGATACTGCTCAGACCGGTAGATGATCTGGAACTTACTGTACGTTCGGCAAATTGTCTCAAGGCCGAGAGCATTTATTACATTGGCGATCTGATTCAGCGAACCGAGGTAGAGTTATTAAAGACCCCTAATCTCGGCAAGAAGTCACTCACCGAGATCAAGGATGTACTGGCATCGCGCGGGTTGTCCCTGGGTATGCGCCTTGAGAATTGGCCGCCGGCTGGACTTTATGAAAATAAAGATACTGTAGTATCTGCCTAATAGTAATAAGAGAGATTTTTTATGCGTCATCGTCAAAGTGGTAGAAAACTGAATCGCAACAGCAGTCACCGCAAGGCCATGTTTCGTAACATGACGGTGTCGCTCATGCATCATGAAATGATCAGAACGACCCTGCCCAAGGCCAAGGAACTGCGCCGCGTAGCCGAACCTCTGATCACCATAGCCAAGAGTGATTCCGTTGCGAAGCGCCGTCTGGCCTTCTCGCGTTTGCGGGATCGTGATGCGGTGACCAAACTGTTTAATGAATTGGGGCCGCGTTACAAGAACCGTCCCGGTGGCTATCTGCGTATATTGAAATGTGGTTTCCGTCCTGGTGACAAGGCCCCGATGGCAATAGTGGAATTGATAGACAGAAAATCAGATACTGCGGAAGAAAACAATAAGACTGCGGATGCGGCATAAATAATAACAAAAATATTTATAATAGAACCGGGCATTGCCCGGCTTTTGTTTTTACGGGGGCAAAAATTGCATTAATATTTGTTGTTTCGTTCAATTATAAACTATCCCAGGTTTATACCGAAGGCGTGCTTCGCACGGTCAGATTACATCCTTAGCTCTGTAAACGATACGTTCCTGTATCACTTCTCACTCCAGGCGAATTTGGCTGCGATAATTGATTATAATATTTTCTATTCGAAAGTGCTGGGCCTCGCCTTGACTCAATTCTATACATCAGAATAGTTTAATTTAGCTTTCCACTTTTTACTTTCAACTCTACACTGTCTATATGATAGTCCTCTTCACAGACTATGGTTTGCAGGGGCCCTATATCGGCCAGGTCGAGGCAGTCCTGTGCCATGAATCATCCAAGTCGACAGTGATTAACCTGTTTGCTGATTTACCCAGACAAAATCCGAAGGCCGCTGCCTATCTGCTGGTAGCCTATGCGCCGAAATTTCCTGTGGGTTCCATTTTCTTCTGTGTGGTAGATCCGGGGGTGGGCAGTTTCGATGATACTCCAGTGGTGATGCGGGTAGATAATCGCTGGTTTGCCGGACCGGACAATGGTGTTTTTGATATTCTGGTGCGTCGTTCGAAAAAGACCGAATGCTGGAAGATCCACTGGCGGCCGGAAAAGCTCTCATCGAGTTTTCATGGCCGCGATCTCTACGCCCCGGTCTGCGCCATGATCGCCAACGGTATTGATATCCCGGGTGAAAAGATTCAATGGCAGGACCAACACCAGTGGCTGGATGAACTAAATGAGGTCATTTATATCGATGCATTTGGCAATTGCATGACGGGGATTACTGCCGCCAGCATAAACAAAAATGCAAGACTGCATATGTCCGGTAAGGAGCTGCCTTATGCAAAGACCTTTTCAGCAGCAGCTGAGGGTGAACCTTTCTGGTATGAGAATTCGAATGGCCTGGTGGAAATAGCGGTGAATAAGGGGAGTGCTGCGGAGATATTGGGATTGAGTGTTGGATCGGGTGTTGAAATCAAAACTGGTTAAATTAATCAATCGGAAAAAGCCAACACTAATCAACTTTAGACAGACTCATATAAACTCCCTCTCCCTCCGGGAGACGACTGCATGGATGCAGGAGGTAGAATAATGCCGGGAGCAGTTATCGAGGGTTGGGGTGAGGGAAAAGTTTTTGACTCATCTGCTTTGTTTTACTTTTGGTTTCGCCTCCTACGGCGAGCTACTTCTTTTCAAAAAGAAGTAGCCAAGAAAACTTTCTCCGAATGCCTTGATCTGCGCGATGCTGTCCTGCATCGCTTGATGTCCGGTGCATACTTCCCTGTATGCCCGTTCGGCGGGAGAAATGTCCACTGGACATTTCTCTTGATCCACCTCACCCCGTGGTGTTCGCTGCGGCTGACGCGCCGCTCATATTCGCAGTTGCTCCCAGCATCCATGCTTCACGCAACACTAATACATCCATGTATGTCGTCCACCTCATCTGAGCTAATAATTACATGACCTCTAGGGATGGAGGAAATGCAATAGGATTGTAGGGAACAATCCTTGCCCTGTCATTTTTGCACTACCGCTCGGCAACTGCTCCCGGCGTTGCTCTATCTCCCACATCCATGTGGTCGTGTGCCTCACACCACGGCAAGGCATACGGAGAGCTAAAGCATGTCAGGTACGATAACGGTGCCAACGCCATCCTACATAGCTGTAAACTAACAGGTTGATAAAGACCACAGAGATGCCGAGAAGGATCTGGATCTCCTGCGTCAATCCGGGCGGATAGATGATGGGCGTCAGATAATGTTCAATAAAACCACCGGAGTACCCTGAAACACCGGCGGCCTCGCGCAGATCATTCTCCAGATAGGTCAGAGGACAGATCCAGCCCCGGAATTCAATCAGTATCCCCCATACGGCGCAGGGCAGGTGTATCCAGATCACGCGGCGCGACCACAATGCCAATAGTCCGCCAAAGATGACGAAGACAATAAACAATGCATGAAGTATTAAAACCAGATTTGCCAGGAATAGGGAATACATGTTTCATTTTATTCCAGCGAAGAAGAAATGTGTGAGTTATTGCAAGACCAGACCCCGATCTCACGTTAAGGCAGAATGCACTTCCCTATAACTCATTCCATATATTGCTATCGTCATAATTGTGTGGTCGCCATGGATAGGAAAAAGCTTGCGACCAATCGAATCGATTGATAGGGACTAACTTGTCGGGTACGTTAACCTCAATTTTGTTACCTAGATCTGTAGCAACTTGATAAAGATCCTTGAGCATCTCATCCAAGTCATCATGTTTTGGGAGCGTCAAAACCCTTTCATTATCTGCTGTCTTCAAGTCATTATGCGCGAAAACCTTATTTGCTACATCATTGAGCTTATTCGTTATCGTACTTAGTTTGTTGATTGCTTCAACATCTTGCAAATGTTCTGCAAGCCCTCTTAACGAGTTAACTTGTTGTTTAATCGATTTAGGCTTTCCGCGGGCCAGATTGCTCTCAGTTAGCCTTCGCAAACTCAATACCTGATCACAGCGATAACCATCAGTAATGAAATTCCAAAAAAGGTCACCCGGGTCGATTTTGCTTTGAGTAAGCATTTTAATTAAGGACAAAAAGACGGCACGATTTGTCGCAAGCCGTTGGAGCTAACCGTAGATGCTTTCTAAGCGTTGCGGCCCGTTTTCGTTATATAAACGCTTGCGCCACTTACTCATCTCATTCATTGTTGCCTCCAGTTAACGTCCCAAATGAACCGCACGGAACTTGCTGCATAAGAATCAATAAAGGGGTCGCCCCTTGACAGAATGACGACTAATGGGCGACCCCATTAGTTACACAGTGATTGCGCGCCACTATAACACTCGAATGAATATAGCCATGAGAAGAATCACCACAGAAGCCAATGTAAAGATGAGATTTACATTGGTGATCCAGTTAGGCACTTGAATTCGCTTCGCGATCGGTGATGTCGTAGAAGCCACCTGTGTAGCTGGAGCGCTGTTTTGCCGCTTCCGTTGCAAAGTTGTGCAGACACCCCATGACCAAAAGCAGCCGACAGACGTAAGGACAGCAAGCGATATCAGTACGGTATGGCCTGTGCCCCACAGGAGAAAAGCCGCGAAACCGCCAAGCACAACTCCGAGCCAGCCCATGATTCCCTCCGCTTGTGCTCTAACTATAAGTAGTGGACCTAAATGTCCAGTTTAAATCGGACATTTCGGTTCCCTTAAAAACAGGATTTCCACAAAAACAATGACTTAATCTTAAATAAAAGAACTTAACTACGAAAATTTTTGACATGAATATTATTATATGGGAACCTCTGATTAAGTCTAAAAATTCTTTGAATCGTCATTCTGGCGTAGGCCAGAATCCAGTCAAAACAATTGTTTACTGGATGCTGGCCGCTACGGACTTCCTGTCCTCTCGCGGCATTTCCCACATCCTGTGGGTCGTTTTCACCAGCATGACGGTGAAGATACTTATTCAGAGCTTCCTATACGCTATTTCGGTTGCAGCTTCTTCTTCAGTAATTCATTGACCTGTTGCGGGTTGGCTTTGCCCTGTGATTTTTTCATGATCTGGCCGACAAAGTAACCAATCAGCTTGCCCTGTTTTTCCGGCGGGCTGTTTTGATATTGTTCAACTTGGGCCGGGCTTTCAGAAATGACTTCATCCACGAGTTTTTTGATGACCCCGGTATCCGTAACCTGTTTCAGTCCTTTCTTTTCGATGATGGTGTCGGCATCACCTTCACCGCTCCACATGGCCTCGAATACTTCTTTGGCGATCTTGCTGGAAATGGTGTTGTCTTTGATACGATTAGTTAATCCCCCAAGCATTGCCGGTGTGACCGGACTTTCCATGATGTCCTTGTTTTCACGGTTCAGAGCAGCGGAGAGTTCACCCATGATCCAGTTTGCACAGAGCTTGACCTCACCATTTGCTGATTGAATCGCCTTTTCAAAATAGGCGGCAATATCTTTATTGGCAGTAAGATATTCGCTGTCATATAAGGACAGTTGATATCCATTGATGAATCGTTGTTTTTTTGCGTCAGGCAATTCTGGCAGTGATTTCCGGATACGTTCTATAGTTTCATTGTCTATTTCTACCGGCAGCAGATCAGGGTCGGGGAAGTAACGGTAATCATTGGCTTCTTCCTTGCTACGCATGGAGCGGGTCTCATTTTTATTCGGATCGTAGAGCCGGGTTTCCTGAATCACTTTGCCGCCGGATTCGAGTATATCGATCTGACGTGCAACTTCATGGTTAATGGCCAGTTCAACAAATTTGAAAGAGTTCAGATTCTTCAATTCTGCACGGGTGCCTAATTCCTTCTGACCTTTGGGCCTGACTGACACATTCGCATCACAGCGGAAGGAGCCTTCCTGCATGTTGCCGTCACAGATTTCGAGATAGCGCACGATGGAATGGATTTTTTTCATATAAGCAACAGCTTCTTTCGCCAATCGCATATCGGGTTCGGAGACAATCTCGATTAACGGGGTACCGGCCCGGTTCAGGTCAATTCCGGTGAAATTGCCAAAGCCTTCATGAACGGATTTACCGGCATCCTCTTCCAGGTGGGCGCGGGTAATCCCTATGGTTTTTTTTGTGCCATCTTCAAGCTGTATATCGATCCGGCCCTTGCTGACAATGGGGTGTTCGTATTGGCTGATTTGGTAACCTTTTGGCAGATCGGGATAGAAATAATTCTTGCGTGCAAAAACCGAGCGCGGAGGGATTTCTGCATTGATTGCCAGGCCAAACCGGATTGCCATCTCTACAACTTTGGCATTGAGTACCGGTAGTACACCGGGCAATCCCAGATCTACTGCACAGGCCTGTACATTGGCTTCGGCGCCATACGCCGTCGCCGCACCTGAGAATATCTTGCTCCGTGTTGCAAGTTGCGCGTGTATCTCAAGACCGATTACAGTTTCCCATTCCATGCTTAATCAAATCCTTCCGGTGATAGTTGGTGCCAGTTGGTGGCCTGCTGGAATTGATGGGCTATGTTCAGCAGGCGCGATTCAGAGAAATAATTGCCGATAATCTGCATGCCCACCGGCAGGCCGCCCAGCATACCCGCCGGTATGGAAATCGCAGGCAGGCCGGCAAGGTTTACGGAAACCGTATAAATATCAGACAGGTACATGGTGATTGGATCATCCAGCAGTTCATTGATCCTGAATGCCGGGCCGGGTGCTGTTGGACCGATGATGACATCTACTTCTGACAAGGCCTGCTTGAATTCATCCCGGATCAAACGGCGGATCTTCTGTGCCTTGAGGTAATAGGCATCGTAATATCCAGCGGACAATACATAGGTACCGATCATGATCCGGCGTTTCACCTCGCGGCCAAAACCTTCACCTCGAGAGCGGCAATACAGATCAGATAAATCTTCTGGATCATTACAACGGTAACCAAAACGTACACCATCGAAACGGGCAAGATTGGATGAACATTCGGCGGGCGCAACGACATAATATACGGGGATAGACATTTTCGAACCGGGCAGACTAATCTCTTTCACAATCGCGCCGAGTTTTTCCAGTTCTTTCACACTGTCATGAATAATACGGCTGATGTCGGGATTCAACCGTTCATCAAAATATTCTT
>JBCKWI010000001.1:0-96712 GCA_038922795.1 Gammaproteobacteria bacterium | reverse complement strand
ATTTTAGCAAGAGTTTATATAAAAATCGATAGTCACTCCCGGCAGCATCAAGCCGTGGTCTTGGGTTTATGATTTCTAGCCGGAGACTGGTAGGTACGGCCAGATTGGATAATACTGGTGACTGGCTATGTATCAGGAAAGCAGCGTTACCAGTGTCCCGGTCATCGTTCAAGATATTGCAATTTGCCCGGCTTGTCTTTCCATTCATCCGCATCTTCAGGAGCGTCTTTCAGTTGATTGATGACAGGCCACTGTCTGGACAGCTCGGCGTTCAATTCGATGAAATTCCGCATTTCAGGGGGGACGTCCTCTTCAGACATGATGGCATTCACCGGGCATTCCGGTTCACACAGGGTGCAATCGATGCATTCATCCGGGTCAATAACCAGCATGTTGGGACCCTCATGAAAGCAATCCACCGGGCAGACCTCGACACAGTCCGTATATTTGCACTTGATACAACTCTCGGTGACAACGAATGGCATTTACTCTCACCTATACTGGTTAACAGACTGGATTATAGCGCTCATCATACCGGGTTCACGAGCATTGAAAAAGTTTAAATTTTAATGGCGATGAGATTATGAATCATTGTTTGCTGACGAGTTCCACAACTCTGTCAGTCAAGGCGCTGCCCCGGTTAAATTCAACAATCCCCACGCCAGCCTGTTGCAGTAGCCCGAGAATTTTAAACTGTATCTGGTCCGGTTTATCGGCCTGAAATATGACAGACAAGCGGTTCGGGTTTGTATCATCAGTAACGATTTTGATAACAGAGGGCAGGATTTTGATTGACTGTAAGAGTGGTCCTCCGGCGGCCTGATCCAGCAGGATGGATAGGGTATTGTTACGCTCAATCAAATCATCGATCCGGCTATGCCTGACAAGTTTGCCTTTATCAATGATGATGATTTCGTCACACACGTTCTTGATCTCGTCAAGGTTGTGTGAACTGATAATGAATGAATGTTCATGGCGCAGTTTTTGTATGATGTTGCGGATATCATTGGCCGCTACCGGATCGAGTCCTGAAGTAGGCTCATCCAGCAATATCAGCTCCGGTTTTCCGATCAACGCCTGTGCCAGCGTGGTCCTTTTGCGTTGACCGTGGCTTAATGTTTCGGGAAATTGTTTTATCAGGCTGCCGATATTGACGAGTTGAATAATCCTGTCGATTTCCTGTCTGGCTGTTACTTTGTTGAAACCCTGCAGGCGAGCGAACAGGACCAATTGTGCATGAACGGAAATACCACGCATGAGCGGGATATCCTGCGGCAGGATCCCGATACGTCCTTTCACCCGGGCTGAATCCGGTTGGTGTCCCAGGACAGTGACACTACCTTTGCCGGGGTGCAAGAAACCGCAGAGCATGGCAAACAGGGTGGTTTTGCCGGCGCCATTGGGACCGACCAGCCCAACGGATGCCCGTGCCGGGATCGTAATATTCAGATCATCCAGCGCCCTGATACTGCCAAAGGTCCGGGTTAAATTCCTGCACTCAATGATTGCTGCCATCAGATGTTACGCTTCTTGAAGACCAGCCAGCCGATACAGATGTAGATCATGGTGAATGCCAGTAACCCACCCACTCCAATGTAGAGA
The DNA here is from genome assembly GCA_038922795.1 of Gammaproteobacteria bacterium. Lineage (GTDB taxonomy): Bacteria > Pseudomonadota > Gammaproteobacteria > Eutrophobiales > Eutrophobiaceae > 2-02-FULL-47-50. Next base: position 95,110 of record JBCKWI010000001.1, on the reverse strand, counting down.
TCATGCGGATTGAGATCAAAGAGATATTCCTTTAGCCCGCCGGGCAGCAGTTCAATTGAGACGCCCGATTTGTACTCCAGATAGTTGCCCAGGATAACCAGCATGATGTAGACAGAAACCGCCATAAGTAACGCTGACAGGGCAGAAGACATGAGGGCGGAGATGACCGACATGTAAGCCACAAATGGCAGTATATAGATCAGCACCAGCAGGCTGACATGTCCGGCGTAGTTGATGATGGCTGTGGTTGAATGTTGATCATTATGTAAAGAAATAGCTGTGGCCATGGCGGCTATCAACAGGGTAGACAAGGAGATGAGTATATAGTGGCTGAGGAACCTGCCGGCAAAGATCTCACTGCGTGTGCAACGCGTGAGCAAAAAACGGAAGGTCTGCCGGCCGCTATCGCCGGCCAGTTGATCATTTCCCGAGAGCATGGCGAATGCAGGTGTTGATGCCAGCACCATGATTAAAAATACAGACAATGTCGGCGGGTAGAGTATGAGCAGAATCTGGGCGATCTCCGGCTTGTAGAGCCAGGAGAGGATCACGATGCTTTCCGGACTGACCAGGGCCTCGCCACCCCGTTCATACAGGAACTTCAAGTTCAGATACCAGAAAAAAAGAAACGGGATCAGGAAGACCAGACCTTTAAGCCTGAAAAGTGAATGGCGCAGATCAAAACACGCCAGGATGATTATCCGTTTCCAGTTCATGTCAGGGAAAATAATAGAAAATTTCTAGTTATGACTCTTTTTGAATTGGTATAACAGTTCCAGCGCCTGTTTGGGGCTGAGTTCATCAGGATTAATTCCGGCAAGTATTTTCTCAAACGGATGGGTTTCCTGGAACAGATCATTAACCTGTTGCTTGCGTTCTTGTCCATGTAAGTGATCTGCTTCTTCCAGATGGATTTTTGCCCGGGTGAGAACAGTCTTTGGAATACCGGCCAACCGGGCCACCTGCAGTCCGTAACTTTGACTGGCCGGACCATCTTTTACAACATGCAGAAAAATGATCTCATCACCAAGTTCAACCGCATCCAGGTGTACATTGGCTGCGTTATCAAGATAATCCGGCAGGTTAGTAAGTTCAAAATAGTGTGTGGCAAACATGGTCATTGCGGCGATATTACGGGCCAGATAGTCAGCGACTGCCCTGGCCAGTGCCAGGCCATCCAGTGTACTTGTACCACGGCCAATCTCGTCCATCAACACGAGACTTTGCCCAGTGGCATTGTTCAGGATATTGGCGGTTTCGGTCATTTCCACCATGAAGGTTGATTGGCCACTGGCAAGATCATCGGTGGCGCCTATGCGGGTGAATATGCGGTCAACCGGGCCGATAATGGCCCGCTCAGCGGGCACACAAGAGCCGACATGAGCGAGGTCACTATCAGTGCTGTCTGCCGCATATAGGTTGATTTACCGCCCATATTGGGTCCGGTGATGATCAACAGGCTCCGCTCCGGGTTGAGTTCAACCCCATTGGGTATGAATGGCTTGGCCAGCATCTGCTCAACCACGGGATGCCGTCCGCCTTCGATCAGTATTCCCGGCTTATCCGTCAGTTGAGGTGTATTCAGGCCCAGTGTGACGGCGCGCTCAGCGAAACAGACCAGGACATCAAGTTCGGCAATGGCGCTGCTGGTATTTAACAGGGCCTCGAGTTGCGGGCAGAGTTTTTCCAGTAATTCTTCATACAGCCATTTTTCCCGGGCCAGGGCTTTTTCCTGCGCACTCAGGATCCTGTCTTCGAACGATTTCAGTTCCGGCGTGATATAGCGCTCGGTGGCTTTGAGCGTCTGGCGGCGGATGTAGTCTTGTGGAACATGTGGACTTTGATTGCGGCTGATCTCGATGTAGTAACCCTGTACACGGTTATAACCGACCTTGAGGGTGGACAGCCCGGATCGCTGGCGTTCGCGGTTTTCAAGATCAAGCAGAAAGTCGCTGGCATCCGTACTTAATGCTCTCAACGCATCAAGTTCCTGATCATAGCCACTGGCAATCGCACCACCATCACGGACAGTCAGTGGTGGTTCATTCACCAATGCCCGGTCGAGTAACGTATGTATATCAGTGAAATCATGAATCCGGGTGTTGACCGCTTGCAGCAGTGGTGTATCTAACTCTGAAAGCAATAGTTTGATCGCTGGCAATATCCCCAGTGCATTGCGCAGCTGTATCAAATCCCTGGGCCGGGCGGATTTAAGAGCAATACGGGCAAGGATACGCTCCATATCAACAATGGATCGCAGTGGGTCATGAAATGGGATGAAATTTCTGTTCGTGATCAGGGACTCAACCGCAGCCTGGCGCAAATGCAGGATTTCACGATTGCGGATGGGCCGGTTTATCCAGCGCCGTAGCAGGCGCCCACCCATCACGGTAGAGGTGCTGTCGATGACACGCAACAGACTATGGTCTTTATTGCCGGAGATGCTGGTATCGAGTTCGAGGTTACGGCGGCTGTTGGCATCCAGGATAATGCTGTCCCCCCGCGTCTCTACTCGCAGTGTCTGTATATGCGGCAGATCGGAACATTGTGTTTCCCGTGTATATTGCAGTAAACAGCCCGTAGCAGCGATGGCCAGGGTCATGTGTTCACAACCAAAGCCGGACAGATTATTAACACCGAATTGCTGGTAGATAAGAGAAATAGCCGTGTCCGCATGAAAGTCCCAATCCGGCCGCCGGGTGAGATTGAATGATTTCAGCAATTCCTGACTCAGTGCGGGAGTCTCGCTGATCAATATCTCGGCAGGCTTCAGTCTTTCCAGTTCACTGATCAAGGCCTCCTGATCATCCAGTTCCATGACCTGTAACCGGCCACAACTGATATCCAGCACGGCAAGTCCGCTACATTCTCCTGCCGCATGAATAGCGATGAGCAGATTATCCTTGCGCTCATCCAGCATGCCATCGTCCGTTACCGTGCCCGGCGTCATGATCCGGACTATTTTGCGTTCAACCAGCCCTTTGCCCGGCACGGGATCACCGATTTGCTCACAGATCACGACAGACTCGCCCAAGCGTATCAATCTGGCCAGATAGGATTCCGCTGCATGAAACGGAACGCCGGCCATAGGCACAGGATTGCCAGCAGACTGACCGCGGCTGGTCAATGCGATATCAAGCAAACGGGCGGCCTTGCGGGCATCGTCATAAAAGAGTTCATAAAAATCACCCATACGGAAGAACAGCAGTTTATCCGGGTGTTGTGATTTAAATCCGAGATACTGTTGGATGACCGGGGTATGTGTGGTTAATGGTTTGGTGGTTAACATCTATGTGCTTTGCGGGAATGGATCAAGGTCCAGTCTGTTTGCTCAGAGTCCAGAAACCGGTCTTGGTGGTGATGTCCGGTGGAGTCATACTGTCTTTCACTGTAAATGAACCCTTGTCACACTGGTAAAACGGTTCGTCAGACATACTGGCAATGCCCGGCGCACTACCGCTCTGAACGGCACTCAGCATGGCGGGTGACTGCATCCTGACTATGGCCTGGGCATTGATTGGAAAGCGGCCATTCTCAAGACAACGGCGCTCGAATGTCCCTGGGTCCTTGCGTGCCCCGGTACAGCCCGGGCAGGATGGGCTCTCATCATTGGTCAGCAGTATCCCCAGGACCCGGTTGATATAAGGTACATATAACGGGTAACAATAACCAACCCGGATTTTCAGCAGATTGGCATCCTGGATGGTCAGGCCATCCGATGCAACCTTGTTGCGATACATCAGGTTGTCATTCGGGATGACCAGATCTCCTCCAACTGTGATCCCCAATTCATTAAATGCCGATGGTGTAGGATTTAATATCTCTATGTTCACAAATCCGGTTTCAATTTCCTTGCGTACGGTCTCTCGCGCACAAATGAGATCATCACGTGTATTGTTATGGGTATAAATGGCGGCCATGCTGCGGGTAAAGGCATTTTCCATCTCGGTCTTGCGCGCATTTGAAACGGCGCCAAAACGGGCGGCTTCAAAGGTGGCATAATTCAAGGCCGTCTTGGCGTGGTAGATCAGGGCGAATTGCAAGGCGCCAAACACCAACAGCAGCATGACAGGGGTGACGATAATAAACTCCACCATACTCTGACCGCTGTTCCGTCCGAATGTTGTAGGCGTGAGTGTCATAATCAGTAATAGTTATACCTTAGTAAGAATAGAACATCTATTCAGGCACCGCGGCACCGAGCCGGTTGGCCATCAGGTCACCCATTGTATCGACAATTTGTTTGGCCCGCTGGTTGAGGGGATCGTCCGGATTCGTATAATCCAGCATCTCTACAAAGGTGTTGGTGGCCTGCCGCAATTGCACAATACCCAGGTTATGCCAGATTTTGCTGTTTTTTGTGTCCCTGACCAGGGCCTCCCTGTACGCGGATACGGCGGCATCCAGTTGTCCGGTACGTGCATAGATATTACCCAGCCTGAACCAGGGTTCTATCTCACCGGGAAGGTTCTTCGCAAGGTACAGGTATTCTTTTTCAGCTGTCTTCCAGTCTTCGTTCTGATAGGCCGCATCGGCTCTTTTCTGAACTTCGACCAGACTGGAAAGATCAGGATTGGGTTGCAGATTCTGAATATCACAGCCTGTGAATATTAACAGGAACAGTACAGACAAGCAGTGTCTCAGACACATGTGGTTTCCTCCCAGAGTAATGTTGTGCCTGGCATAAGACCCAGTTCATTCAATGTGCCACCCGGTATCTCAATCACCATGCTGGCGCCCATTGACCAGGCCATACGGTAAGGTTTGAGTGAGGACACCAGTTTTTTGATTTGCCAGTCCTTGTTCAGGAATATGAGGTCAAGCGGATATTGCATACCGATGGTGTGGACTGACGGACAGGCTGTGATCAGCAGTCCCTGATCCTTTTTCAACGGGGGTTGGCCCAGCAATCCACGCATACGTTCCAGCGGGTTGCTTGTCTGCATCACATCGGAAAGCAGGAGTTGATGATTATCCTGGCGATACAATACGCCGTGGATCAAAACAAACCTTCAGACATGAATTTCATTGCGATCGGGAATCCCAGCACAATAAATGTCACCGGGAAAATAAAGATAATCAGCGGACCCACCAGTTTGATAGGGGCCTCCATGGCCTGTTTTTCGGCCCGCTGGAAACGTTCATTCCGGCGTTGTTCTGCCTGTACCCGTAATACCATGGCCATACTGGATCCCATTTTTTCCGCCTGGATCATGGCGCTGACAAAGCTGGTCACTTCCTTGACCTCCAGGCGGTCTGCCATGCGCCGCAACGCCTCCGCACGGGGCAGACCGGCGCGTAAGTCACGCAAAACAATACCAAATTCATTCCGCAAGGGGCTTTTCGGCGCTTTCTCCATCGCCTGACTCAATGCACCTTGCAGGTTAAGTCCGGCCTCGACGGCCATGGTGATAAAGTCCAGATAAACCGGCATGGCCCGTATGACCGCGGACTCCCGGCGCTTGCGGGTATCACGCAACCAGATATCCGGCAGCAAATAACCGAGAATCATGGTAAACAGCGCCCAGATAGGCTGGCCGTCCTTGACCGTGTTGATCAGCAGGATACCGAACAGCAGGCCGCTGATGGTGCTGATAATGCGCAACGCCGTAAATTGTTCCGCGGTCAGAAGATAACTGACGCCGGTGTGTTGCAAGCGTTTTTCCAGCTTTTCCATCCATTCGTAAGGCAGCAACTGGCAGAAGAAAAAACTGATAATACGGATCAGGGGCCAGACAAGTTTGAGTGTAAATGGCAACGGGTCCATATAGGTGCGGTCATCTTCCTGTACCATCCGGTTCAGGACATGCATGAAAATGAAAAGGAAAAATACGCAAAGGCCGGTGCTGAGCGCGGCGCCGTCCAGCAGCAGCGAGTGTTCATTGAGTACGGCTTGCAGTTTTTCGTTCATGTTTTTCCAATTCCCTTGCTCCGGGAGACGACTGCATGGATGCAGGAGGCAGAGAAACGCCTGGAGCAGTTACCGGGGGCAGGGTGAGGGATACAAAACACGTTTGCATTATATATATTCATTCAGTTGTTACTCATTGCCTTTACACATCAATGCTGGTGATTTTACGTATCATCACGTAGCCCATTGCTTCCATGATGATGATGATCCCCAACACCACCCAGCCTATGGTGGTGGTCCATAATTTCTCCATGGATTCCTTTTCCAGAAAATAAAGCAGTACGCCCAGCAATACCGGCAGTCCGGTCATGACTATACCCTGCAGTTTACCCTGGGCTGTCAGGCTGTCGATCTTGCCTTCCATCATTTGTTTGCGGCGCAGTGTCTCGGCCAGAGATTCGAGGATTTCGGCCAGGTTGCCGCCGATCTCGCGGTTGATGCGCAATGCCGAGGTCAGCATGGCGAAGTCCTGGTTTGGCAAACGCTTCTCCATGTTGCTCAGGGATTTTTCGAATTCCACGCCGATGCGTTGTTCACGCATGAATAATTCGAATTCCTGACTCAAGGGCGCGGGTTGTTCCTTGACCAGGCCTTCCAGTGCAATGTTTAGACTGGCCCCGGAGCGCATGGCACCGGTCAGCATCAACAGCCCATCCGGCAACTGTTCCTCGAATTTCTTGAGGCGTTTATTGCGCATCGTGCGATAGAAAATACCCGGTAATAATGCCAACATGGCAAACACGGCGAGAGCAGTCGCTATATCACCAATAATTATCCAGATGAGTAAAGGGAAAATGACGATGGCAGCGAGATTAATATAAAACAGCCTTGTGGCATCAATGAACAGGAACATGTCCGCCATATTGGCGCTGGCGCTTTCGGTAAAGGTATCCTTGTAACCCGCCATGAAATCCTGGCTTTTAAGTAATACGGCATATGCCAGCAAGGTGGTGCCAAGAAATACGGCGGCAACATAGATAATGAATGACGCGTCTCCAGCCAGGTTAAGCAGGGTTTGCATCACTTGTCGAAAATACTCATGTCAACCGACAGGCCGCGTTTACGCAGGTCTTCATAGAATTCGGGGACCCGTCCGGTGGCGTGGTAGTAACCCTTGACCTTGCCTTCATCATCATAACCTTCCTGTTGGAAGCGGAAGATATCCTGCATCTGTACCATGTCGCTCTCCATGCCGGTGATCTCGGTAATGTTGACAACCTTTCTGCTGCCGTCACTGAAGCGGGTCTGTTGCACAACGACATCCACGGCAGAGGCGACCTGCTCGCGGATTGCTTTGCTGGGCAAATCCATACCCGACATCATGACCATGACCTCAAGGCGTGCGATCAAGTCGCGCGGCGTATTGGCGTGCGCGGTAGTCATCGATCCGTCATGGCCGGTATTCATGGCCTGCAGCATGTCCAGCGCCTCGCCGCCACGGCACTCACCGACCACAATCCGATCGGGCCGCATACGCAGGCAGTTTTTGACCAATTCCCGGATCGGAATGGCGCCTTTGCCTTCCATATTGGGCGGCCGTGCCTCCAGACTCACTATATGCGGTTGCGACAGTTTCATTTCCGCGGCGTCTTCTACGGTAATGATGCGTTCGGTTTCGGGTATATAGTTGGAGAGCACATTGAGCAGAGTGGTCTTGCCGCTGCCGGTGCCGCCGGAAATGACGATATTTTTCCTGTGTACCACAGCCATCTTCAGAAATTTCATCATGTTTTCGTTGACGGCGCCGAATTTAATCATATCTTCATCGGTCAGTTTTTTCTTGGAAAATTTGCGGATGGTCAGACATGGACCGCGCAGGGCCAGCGGCGGGATGATAGCGTTCACGCGGGAACCATCTTTTAACCGTGCATCGACCAGAGGCGAACTTTCATCAATACGCCGGCCCAAGGGTGAAACGATACGTTCAATCGCCGACATGACGGCATCATCACTGCTGAAGACGACATTGGATTTTATTAATTTGCCGCCTTTTTCAATATAGATCTCATCAAACTTGTTGACCATGATCTCGGTAATATCATCCTGGGCCAGCAATTCTTCCAGCGGCCCCAGGCCCACGGCTTCATTCAGAACATCTGTTGCCAGTTTTACCTTGTCAACATCGGCGGGGATCTTGCCCTCCATCTGTTTGATGATCTCCTTGATCAACTTGTCCACATGGTGGCGCAACTCGTCTTCAGACATGTTGCCGATGTCGAGACGGCGCAGATCCATCATATGCAGCAGTTCCTCATGCACACGGTTGCGCCACATGAAGCGTTCATTCTCGAAGATGGATTCGTCTTCCTTTATCTCGGCATGGGGATGCACGCCGATCATGGTGCGGATATCGGTGACATCATCGACATAAGCACCCTCGGTCTTTTCATCAATGCCAGCGGTAATGTAAAAGCCACCGACAACAATCACATCTGATGAGCGTAATGGCCCATACCGCTGGATTTCATTGCCATTTACGAGTGTATTGCCGCCGCTCTTGTCTTCGACGAACAGGCCATCGGCATTGCGCTGGATCTCGGCGTGATAGGGTGAGACCCGCCAGCCCCTTACCTGGACGAGGTTATCGCGGGCCTTGCCTATTCCGCAGACATTAATCGGGACACGCAGCCCTTTTATTTTTTTTCCGTCTTTGGTTTTTACGACTACGTCAAACATGGCAACCTCAATAGATTTTCAGGATAATTAGAAAGTTAATTTAACCAATGAACACAATGTAAAAGCCAAATCACGAACAAACAATATATTAATTTTCCCCCTTAGTGCTTTTCGTAGTTCCGGTTTTGTCAGTCAATAATGAGATCATCTTTTTTAGCGTTGGTCTTGAATTGTTCGATCAATTTTTCCCGGCGCTGCACGCGTTCCTGATTAAATTCCGATTTGGCATCAAAGACGGTCGGGGTGACAAAGATGACCAGCTCGGTCAGGTCGTTGTTCCAGAGTGTGGAACGGAACAGGGCGCCGAGGATCGGGATATCACCGAGTATTGGAAATTTATCAATAGACTTACCGATACTTCGGTCTACAAGGCCGGACAATACCAGTGTCTCACCGTCTTTCATGCTGATATCGGTAGTGGTCTTGCGTGTTATAAATGCAGGTATCCCTCCGACCGCATTTGACCGATCTACTGCACTGACCTCGGTTGCTACCTTGGCCATAATATTATTGAGGCTGTCGACTACCGGTTCGATAGCCAGCTTGATACCGAATTCCTTGTACTCGACAGTGGTGGATCCCAGACCGGCAGCGGAAACAACGGGGATCTCTCCACCGGCGAGGAATTCAGCCTTGCCACCGCTGCGGGTACTGAGTCTGGGTTCCGCCAGGATTACGGCATCACCGGTCTGCACTAATAGGTTAATTCGTGAAAAAATTTCAGTGGCTATACCAAAAGCCCCAATAGGGCTGGGGAAACCTAATACATTTGATGTATTTCCTAAATCATCTTCAATAGTTGTTATAGGCCAAAATGAGGTTGCACCTGCCTCAGTATTATGGGTGAAAGCTTGGTTGGTCACAAAGGAATGTACTAGACCTGCACCGGGGCCGGCAACAGCATCAGACCAATCGATACCCAATTCCGTAAGTTTGCTGGTATTGAATTCGGTGATCTTCACGTTCATGTAGATCATCTTTTGTGAAGGCAGCACCAGCGCCGAGGCCGGCGGATCAAACTTGCGGGTCAGGTCGATCAACTGTGGATAGGCAGTCTTGATGGTGCCAAGCAATTCCCCATCAGTCGTCAGTAATGAGCCCGTGATAAAAATGCGCCCACCTACCTGTTTAACCTCAACATCGCCCAGGCCACTCAACAGGGTGCGAAGTTCATGGACCACGCGGGTATTGTCGCTGGCGAGTATCTGTACCTTGAGATCACTTTCGGCGCCATCGCTGTACCAGATGTGTACGGTTGTTTCACCTTCTTTCTCGGCAAGTAATAATAACTGGCCGTTATCCAGCATTGATGTACTCAGCAGCCCTGCGTTACCGACCGCTACCCTGTCAATTGAGCCAACTTCCAGAATTTTAATTTCGCCGGCGAACATCGAAACACTATCGACGGCATGGGCTGCCAGCGTGGTGATGGCAAGGAAGAAAATAATCAGAATTTTTTTCACTTTAGTAGCCTGTTATCAGTGATTAGCAGTGGGTCATTTAGTTATTTAAGTTGTACTGGATTTATTATTCGGTTGCCTGTAGTTCACCAGCCAATGGTTGTACCGGCAAGATGCTGGTTTTGGCAACACCATCCTTGCTGGCGCCACCTACAATCAAGCTGACAAAATTGGATAATCTGGCCAGGAATGGTGATACATCCGTGACAGCAATTTCAGGAGGCAAGTCCGAGCCGGAAATTCCGGCTACAAGATTTCCACTGCTGTCCCGTACCGTCCCATCAGCCGCAACGGCGAGATTGGCATCTGTCAGCACCTTGCCATCGGGCCCGACTACCTGGCCTTTTTCGTTTACCGCTACGCCGGTCAATACCTTCCCGTCAGCGGTCATCACGGTGCCGTCTTCAGCGATGATGAAACCCTGCTCGTTGACGGTTACCTTCGGGCCACCGATAGCCTTTCCCCCGGCGACTATCGAACCGCTGGCAAGTACCTTGACGTCTTCGGCCTTTACAACATTGCCGTCGGCGTCCACATAGTCGCCATCTGCATTTTTGGTATAACCCGCGGCCTTCATGATCTGGTCCCGGTTCATCACGGTACCGTCCGCGGCAACCATGACATCTTCTTTCCTGACCACGTTGCCCTGGGCATCGACATAGTCGCCATCTGCATTTTTGGTATAACCCGCGGCCTTCATGATCTCGTCTTTACTGGTGATCGTGCCGTCCGCATTGACAATAATCTGATCAGGCGGAATGACATTCCCTTGGGCATCGACATACTGGCCACTGTTGTTGACGGAAATCCCGTTGGAAGCCAGCAATTGCCCATTCTTCGTTGTCACTGCGCCGCTCTCCGAAATAACCAGATTCTCTTTCTTGATAACGGTGCCGTCACTGGCCACCCAGTTGCCATTTTCATCAATGGTGGCGCCTGCGGCCTCGGCCGCCTTGCGGATAGCCGCCTGTTTTTTCATTTCACTGGCGTTGGTGAACAGATCGAAAGGCGTGATACCGGTGAATTGCGCGCTTTGCTTGTCATTGCGGTTACGCAATACGGCGATCAGATCACCTTTATCCTCGGCGATGGCCAGTAATGCTGCCTGTTCCGGCGTGACATCGACCGTCATCGAAGTATAATTCAATTCAGAGCGGCGCTGCGGATAGCCGATAGCATCCAGGTGCTCATCATAGGCTTCGCGGCCGGTTGCCAGTAACCGCACATCCTGTAATACCGGCAGAATGACATCGGCGGGTTTATCCGCAATATTGGCAGCCACGGCATCCAGCGCCTCTGGCGGAATGTCTACCCCGGAATTGGCAGCGGCCTGCAAGGCGGCCTGTTGCATTCCGGCAGGCAATTCGCCTGGCTTGCCCTCTTCCTTGTATCCGGCAATCTTGGTGGCGATATTGACGTAGATATCTATCTTGTTCCCCGGCCGTGCCATGCCTGCGATCGATTGCACCTCGTCCACCTGGATGGTGATGGCTCGCCGCCCCTGACTGATGAGATCCGAGAAATCCACCGGGAAGGTCTCATTCATGAAATTGGTCAGGAGTGGTTTGCCGCGGCCGAGGTTCTCAACCAGGAACCGGCCGTAATAACTTTCAATTTTGTCAGGTGATACTGCGTTAGGATGGACATAGGTACCGGGAATATTCCGGACCGCGAAATAACCGGGCCCGACTTCCTGGCCTTTCGGTAAATCCTGATTGGCGACTACTACAGCGACCATCTCCTGTTCGTCTCCTTTCAGGCTTTTGATGATGGCAGCCTCACGGCTTTTCAGGTAAACCGTTGAGAGGATTGCAGCTGCTATGCCGAAGCCGATAGCACCCACCAGTAACATCAAGGTCTTACTGCCACTCGCTGAAGCCATATCTTCCCCTCTCGATAATATTACGGGTAATCCCCGTAATCTGATTAATAATGCTATTGTTTATTATGGCGCTGCCAGTTACAACCCGCTTATAACAAGTCTAGCGATTAATAAACATCAATTCGTTTTTTTTGTGATTCTGTTCCCGGATTTAAGCGAGTCCGGCCAGGAATCAGGATTTCTTCAATCAAAAAAGTGACAATGGGCAGCCTTCACCGCAAAAATCACTCACACCCAACCCCACATCGTCCAGGAAATCCAGTCCTTCCTGTACGCTCGGGAAACTACTGATATTGAAATTCAGTATATCGTGGATTAAATCCGCAGGGACATCAACCAGATAGGCGACCTGTTCCGCGGGCATACCCTGACTGTTATAAAGACTGACAACTTCCGCCGGGTCTTCCTTGTCCGGGTAGTCAGAGAGCGATACGGCGTAGGTGTAACCATTGTAGTTATTGCGGATGGCATTGGTCAGGTCGACAATCACATCCCCTCCAGGTCCTGTGGTGAGCACCAGTATTCCGAATACCGAGACCACGGTATATTCCACCATGGATTGTCCCAGTTGACGAAACCGGGCCTTTTGCCGGAAGCTGTCTTTGGGTGTGGCTGGTGTAATATTTTTCATGCCGGAAACCTTTACCATCCTGTCTTCTCAGTCTGTGCAACGATGACTGAACCGTTTTTGCCCTTGTTTATGGTGATGATAACATTTTGATTGCCATTGCTGAATCGCTGCGCATGGCCGTTACTGGAAAAGTCCTTGTCCATATCAACCGCCCAGCCCTGATTGGTAAAGTGATCCCGGTAGAAATTGGCATTGGACTCCACGGAAAACGGGTTGGAGAGTTGCAGGGTGCGGCCCTGTTTGCCGATATCCTTACTCTGGATATCATTGAATACCGTACTGCCACGCATCCTGGGAAAGTCTTTACCCAGCTCCGGCAGATCCCTGTCCGGATTGGGCAGTTTGCTCATGCCCAGCAATCCATGTGATCCCTTCTCGCCCTGTTCCGTTACCTGTACCGTCATCAGATAACCATCCTCGACACGGGTGATGATCTTCCACGGCGTCAATATATCGGTCTCGGTATAACCGGGTTTTTCCTCTGTGCCTTTGGGCCAGAACTGGCGGTAATATTCCAGCACCTCGTGGACTGATTTATTACTGACAAACTGACGGATATGCATGGGAATGCCATTGACCACCATTGCCTCGCCCAGCATACCGGCAGTTGCATCAGGAGGAGCGGGAAACTTCGGCGCCGCCCAGACGCCGGGCAACATGGTGCACAGTCCGGCACAAAGCAGTAGCCTGAAAAAGAATCGCGAAGCAATGCCTGTTTTCATTTTCGGTCTCTATAAATCACAAGGTGCATAGTCCTGATAGCTGAAATTGCAAATCCCGTCAGGGCAATCATGAGAACCGCCAATATCCAGCCGGTCGGGATGTACAGCGTCGACGTTAATATAACCCAGCCACAGGCTGCCATCACCTTCAGGATCGAGGAAATGCGGAATGGCGGGATTGCAACGGCGCCATTCGGGGATCAAGATGGTGACGATGTCCCAGGCGACGCCCAGCCCTGGTACTGAATCAAGTAAGGTATCCACCAGTGAGCCCAGAATCTTGGTCGGTGTAATACCACCGACCTGGTTGACCGTATGCCCCAGACCGCCGGAATTCCAGCCATCGGTCAGGACGGCGGCGCCCGCTTCAAACTGCAGGTCATAGGCCGCCGTGGAATCATCCACCCCCGGGGCATCGGTGATCGTGGCAAAATCGATCAGGCCCGCCGGCGCCGTGACGGGTATCATCACGTTCGATTTTGACAGTCCGTGAGTATTGATGGCGGTAAATCCGACGCTGCTGCCAACCAGTTTCATGGCGAAGGCGATGGCGCTGAATACCGCATCCAGGATGTCCAGCAGGGTATTGAGCACCCCGCCACTGTAATCCGGTGTGTTTTCAGAACTTTTCGGGAGATAGCCGGTAGGAATATCGCCCGCCCAGAGCCGGTTATCACGATGGTCTTTCCAGAGTTCGTTGGCATTCGTGTCATCCCAGCCGGTCAGTGCATCACTGCTGGTGATAGGGCTGTCAGTCGCCGAGAAAAATCTTTGCCGGGACTCCGTTTGTAACCGGCTCACGCTTTTGACCGGTTGTGGCAGGTTATTGCCATTGAGATCCTGGAACCCGGAAGAACGCTCGCCGCTGGACCATGGGCCAGTGCGCACAGTATTGTTGCCATACCATACCGTGTATTCCCAGGCCTCATAGCGGGCCGCCTGGATTGCACTGTGTTTGATGTCGATATATTTGCCTAACAGGGGTATCAGGAGCAGCAACGGCACCAATATGGTCGAGGCCGTGATCAATGTCTCGGTCATGGCCTGACCTTGCTGTATTTTCCTGAATTGTCGTTTCACGAATGTCATGGATATCCCGGCAACCAGCTGGTGGGATCCAGCGGGACCTGCAGCAGATTTGAGAGTAAAGCCAAAAATCCAAAGGTCTGTTTCTGCTGGATCAATATTGAAACCGTCCGATCGGCATAGGTCGTCTCCACCAGCCGGGCCTGCCAGTATGGATTAAATGCGCTGCCATATTCAACGTTGCCATCCGCGCGCCGGAAATAGGTCAGGTCCTGTGGCCGGCTGTAGTAAACTTCGGATTTGGCAATGGCGGCTACTTCACTGTCGGCAATCGAATCGTCATCCAGATAAAAAAAATTATCGGAGTTAATCTTGCCTGTGCCCGTAGTTTTCAGGGGCGCATTATCGCTGTAGATCCGGTCGCTGTCCTTGACCACACCAGCGAGGAAGTAGGGCGCCTCGAAACCCCAGGGATCACTCTGCGGGATGGTGTCTGAGTACATCGGTAATCCCCCATAACTGGTATTAACCTTGCGTTGCGGGGTCGGCATGGTCAGGCTGACGACAGGGACATTGGGCGCCACAAAAACCGGACCAGGGCCGGGAATGAATGGCGCGCCGATAACCCATGAGGCCCGATTGGTCGGGGCATTGCCATAACTATCGGTCGAGACATCAATCAGATCAGCCTGGTTCAGCGCGTTAGCGGCTTTCCCCGCCTGTGCCGCACCCGAACTGAAGGGGGCGCCCGTCGGGAACGGTAGCGTAATATTGAATAACTCGCCAATGACCGGTAACGACAGGGCGGCGTTGGCTTCACCATCCGCCAAGCCGACCGTCACCGATGCTGAAATATCCCCAATAACGGGTATATCAGCGCCGGCCTTGACATGAAAAAAGAATGTCAGTGCGAGTTCGGTCGTATCGGCGGCGGACCAGCTGAATTTATTCCCTGTGGCTGTATCGCCTTTGAACCTGAGTTCACTGGCCCCCTCCTTTTCCAGGTCCAGGGCAAACCTGAATTGGATTTCAACATATAACTCGGCAATCCCCAGGTCGATTGAATAGCGTTCATCAATATTGATAGGTAGTGGTGGAATGGCCAGTGGCAAGGTCCAGCCACGTTTGCGGGTAAACTCATCCTTGGAGCCATTCACTGTCGCGGCGAAACGCTGGTAGCCCTCTGCATGCTCCTCTTTGGTGGGCCGGTAAGTCGTGGTGAAATTGCCGGGAATACCTGGAATCTGGCCATAGGTCATGGCATGGCCGATCAGTGACAAGATCCCGAAATCCGAGATCTTGGCGCCCGGTGCATTATGTTCCACCAGGTCCACATAGGCGCTGACCCCGTAGAGTATGCTGGCAAAGTGATAACCGGTCTGGGCGAAACTGTAGGCCTTGTTGATATTATGCAGGACAGTGGCGCCGATGTTGGCCACCACCTTGAAGATATTAAAAAACAGTTTCCCCGGGGTGATGAAGACAAGATTCGACGCGGTTGTAAATATGGTTTCAACCGGCGCGGTAGCGGTACCCAGAGAGGCGGCGGAAACCAGCGGCTGGATAAACAGCCGGTGATAGGCCATCAGATAATAGCCGAAGGATTCCCAGTGCGTGGCCCAGGAGGCCATACCCACCAGCTGGCCGATGGCCACTTCATTGGCCACCATGGAGCGGTTGGTGTAGGACATGAAGTTGAGATCCCGGGCCTCGGTCACGGAGACGCTGTAGGCTGCGGCATCTGCCGCATTTTGTACCTGCATTTTCTCACTGGTTATCTTCCCCGCCTTGTAGAGGAATACCAGTGAGAGGCTCACTACCCCCAGAAACAGCACCACGAAGACCATGGCCTGGCCCCGTTGCCGACCCCCTGCATATGCGAAATAGCTGAGCATCACCGGCCAGCCAGGACCTTAGTTAAAATGTTTTTGTTATTAAGTATCCCTGACTGAATAGCAGATGAATCAAATGCTAACGTTATGGTTGACCTTCAGCAAAGTTATCCAGCGTTTTGGCATCACCAGCCGTGGCGGCTTTGCCTGCCGCTGCATCGGATTTGGCTGCGGTTGTGGCCCCATCCTTGCCCGCCAGTTCTTCAGCCATGCCGCCGACCTGGCTGCGAACGACGTCGCCAAAAATGGAATATACTGCAATAGCCGCAATGGCAATAAGTGCCACGATAATAATGTATTCCGTCATGCCCTGGCCAAGTTGTTTCAGGTATTTCTTCATGGTTGATCCTCGCTAGGATATTGTAAACTTCTCATCCAATTATGGACTTTAACATGGTGTAAGGCAATCTTGGATGGAAAAATCCTGCCATATATTTGAGGCTTGAATTATGGGCCCTTGTCACCATATTAAGTTCACCAGAATTTTTTGAATTATCGAACAGGGGGTTAGTTAACAATGGGCGTTGAAGCCAGACAGGAAACCCGCGGGTTTCAGGCCGAGGTCCGGCAGTTGCTGGATCTGATGATCCACTCACTTTACAGCAACAGGGAGATATTTCTCCGCGAGTTGATTTCGAATGCATCTGATGCAGCGGACAAATTGCGTTTTGAGGCACTGCAAAATGATGGCCTCCATGAGGATGATGCTGAACTGAGGATACGGGTTGAATATGACAAGAAGCAGAAAACCATCAGTGTCACCGACAATGGTATCGGGATGTCGCGTGATGAAATCATCGAACACCTCGGTACCATCGCCAAATCCGGTACCCGCCAGTTTTTTGAATCCCTGACCGGTGATCAGAGCAAGGATGCCCAGTTGATCGGCCAGTTCGGCGTCGGTTTTTATTCAACTTTCATTGTGGCGGAAAAAGTGGAGGTGTCATCACGGCGTGCCGGGCTGCCAAGGACGGAAGGTGTCCGCTGGACGTCCAGTGGAGAAGGTGAATACACGGTAGAAACGCTTGACCGGCCCAAACGTGGCACCAAAGTCGTTTTGTATCTGCGCAATGAGGCAAAGGAATTCCTGGATGGGCATCGTCTGCGCGGTATTATCAAGCGTTATTCGGATCACATTTCCCTGCCCATCGTGATGCCGGTCGAAGGCCAGGATGAAAAAGGCGAGGAAACGGTTAACAGTGCAACCGCCTTGTGGACGCGCAATAAAAAGGACATCAGTGATGAGGAATATCAGGAATTTTACAAACATGTCTCCCATGATTTCCAGCCACCACTGACCCGGCTGCACCACAAGGTTGAAGGCAAGCTTGAATATACCAGCCTGCTGTTTATTCCGGCGCATGCGCCATTTGATCTCTGGGACCGGCAGCAACGGCAAGGGGTAAAACTCTATGTCAAGCGTGTGTTCATCATGGATGATGCGGAACAATTGGTCCCGTCTTATCTGCGCTTTATCAGGGGGGTAGTGGATTCCGATGACCTGCCACTGAATGTCTCGCGGGAAATATTGCAGCACAATAAAACTATCGGCGCCATCCGCTCCGGTTGTACGAAAAAGATCCTCGGGCTGCTTAAAGACATGGCCAGGAAAGAGCCGGATAAATACAGTGAATTCTGGAACGAATTCGGGCGTGTACTGAAGGAAGGGGTGATCGAAGAAACGGACAAGCGTGAAGACCTGGCAAAATTGTTCCGGTTTTCCTCCACGCATGCAGACCGCGAAGAGCAGACGGTCTCGCTGGAAGACTACGTGGGCCGGGTGCAACAGGATCAGAAGGCCATCTACTATATTACTGCTGACAGTTTTGTCACGGCTAAAAACAGTCCTCATCTTGAAATCTTCCGCAAGAAGGGTATTGAAGTCCTGCTGATGTCGGATCCGATTGATGAATGGGTGACTACGCACCTCAATGAATTTGCCGGCAAGCCCTTGCAATCCGTCATGAAAGGCGAACTGGCCCTGGGTGATGAGAAAGAGAAAAAAGACAATGATAAATCCGCTGCAGTTAACAAGGAATTGAATGAACTCACTGACCGGATCAAAAAGGTTCTGGAGTCGCGGGTCAAGGATGTACGTACCACCCAAAGACTGACGTCATCACCAGCCTGTCTGGTGGCGGATGAACACGACATGGGCCGCACCCTGGAGCGCATACTCAAGGCCTCAGGACAAAAGATCCCGGCCAGCAAACCCGTACTTGAAATCAATCCTGAACACCCGGTCATAGCAAGGTTAGAACAGGAAGCCGATCAAGACGTTTTTTCCGACTGGTCAAATATATTATTCGAACAGGCGCTGCTGAGTGAGGGTGGCCAGCTCGAGGATCCGGCCGGTTTTGTGCGGCGTCTCAATAATATGTTTCTGCGGTTGGGTGAAAAAACCCCGGGGAAATAAATGTCCGATATTTCAACTATCCGTTGTGGTTTCAGACGGAGACAGACGGTTGAACTTGCGTGGTTGAAGATGTTTGTCGTTCAGAGCGGGTTTGGGGTGCTGCATCGGGTTAAATTTTTCTGGTGAAATTTTAACTTCTCTGGTGTCAGTGTAACCGGTGCTTTTCCACTGACCAGGGGTTGCCCCCGGAATCAGGGAAAATCTTATCGCAGAATCAATACCGGCATCAGTCTGGCCTTTATCGCCAGCAATGGACTCACCACCGGGCTCCTTGCTGATTTGCTCGTAGTTTTCTTCTGCTCTGGCCAGATCCTCTTCAGACATTGAGGTTTTTTCAATTGATTTGAGAAACATTTTGGCGCGGTCATCACCCTCATCAGCGGCCTTTTTATACCACGCATGGGCAGCCGCAGAATCTTTGTCCGTGCCTTTGCCCGTCTCATACATTGTGCCAAGTTTCAGGCTGGCCTCCGCATCACCTTCGGTAGCCAGGGCCTTGTAATGTTCAATGGCCGTAGCGTAATCCCTGTTTTTGTAAGCGGCTTCCGCAATACCGCGGTCCCCTTGCAGGGCTGGTTCTTGAGTGGGTGGAGGCGCCGCCGGGGCTTCCGTTGTTTCTTCAGTCAGTCCTGATTGTTCCTTAATCTTCTGGATCAGGTTCATCACCTCGGGGTTGTCCTTGTATTTATCTTCCGCCGCCTTGAGCCGGTTTAACTGATCTTCGGTAAATTCGGGTTTTTCCCCCTCTTCAGCCACAAGGGTACAGGGCAGCATGAAGAGTATCAGGATAGTGAGAGATTTATACATTGTCTGGTGGCCCGTTATAATTGGTATTTATAGTATAGTGTCATTTATATAATAACGATAAGCGGAGCAGGATGGATATTTCAAAAACAGACTTGCCCAAGCTGCTCGGTGAGCTGAATGCCATCGGCATCGCCCTGTCCGCGGAAAAGGACCACGGGCGCCTGCTGGAAATGATCCTGATGCGGGCCAAGGAGATCACCAACGCCGACGGCGGTACGCTCTACAGCCGCACCGAGGATGACCAGCTCAAGTTCGAGATCATGCATACTGATTCTCTCTTTATCCACATGGGCGGTGCCGGTGGAGAAGAAATACCCTTCTCTCCGGTCCGTTTATTCAAGGAAGATGGCACCCCTAACAAACATAATGTTGCGGCCTGTGCGGTACTGGGAAACAAGACAATTAATATTCCCGATGCCTATTCAAGTGAGGAATTTGATTTTTCCGGCACGCGCAAATTTGATCAGAAAACCAGCTACCGGTCTCAATCATTCCTGACCGTGCCGATGACCAATCATGAAAACAAAATTATCGGCGTTCTGCAGTTGATTAATGCGAAGGATCCGCCTACAGGTAAAGTTAAACCATTTTCCGAGCTCGATCAGCAACTGGTTGAATCGCTCGCCTCGCAGGCGGCGGTGACGATCACCAACAAATCACTGATTGATGCACAGAAACAATTATTCGATGCCCTGATCCAGTTGATCGCCAATGCCATCGACGAAAAATCACCTTATACCGCCGGTCAT
Source organism: Gammaproteobacteria bacterium (assembly GCA_038922795.1). GTDB lineage: Bacteria > Pseudomonadota > Gammaproteobacteria > Eutrophobiales > Eutrophobiaceae > 2-02-FULL-47-50. The sequence goes on along the minus strand of JBCKWI010000001.1, from coordinate 74,938 downwards.
TGCCGGCGTGTGCCGGTACTGACCAATCTGATTGCCGATGCAGCCTGCAGGATTTCATATGGTCCGCTTAAGGATTTCAGCATGACGGAAGAGGAGAAATACGAACTGGATGTCGCGGCCTGGTTGCATGATTGCGGCAAGATCACCACGCCGGAATACGTGGTGGACAAGTCCACCAAGCTGGAGACTATTTTTGATCGTATCCAGCTGGTGGATGCACGATTTGAAGTGCTGAAACGTGATGCCGAGATCGCTGCACTGAAACGCAGGCTAACTGCAATGGGAGTTACAGAGTTTAAAGACAAGGAACTCAATGACGAACTTGACCGGCTTGATGCGGACCGGCAGTTTATCCGGACCTGCAATGTTGGTGGTGAGGTGATCTCGGATGAGGCAATAAAGAAAATTGACCGGATTGCAGGTTATCAATGGCGGACGGTTGCCGGCCAGCCGGAATATATACTGAACGAAGAGGAAAGCCAGAACCTGAAGATTGGCCGGGGAACTTTGAGTTACCGGGAACGTGAGATCATCAACAACCATGTCGCCGTGACGATCAAGATGCTCGAATCCTTGCCATATCCCAAACATTTAAAACGTGTACCGGAATTTGCCGGCGGGCATCACGAAAAAATGGACGGCACCGGCTATCCGAATAAACTGAAAAAAGAAGAGATGTCTGTACCCGCGCGCATGGTGGCAATTGCCGATGTGTTTGAGGCACTGACGGCAAAAGACCGGCCTTATAAAAAGGCCATGTCCCTGTCAAAATCATTGACCATCTTGGGTCGCATGAAGCAGGATCAGCATGTTGATCCGGATTTATTTGATATCTTCATGTGGGACCAGATCTATCTCAAATACGCGAAAGAACATCTTGATCCGGAACAGATCGATGAGTTTGATGTGAACAGTATCCCCGGTTATGTTCCACCACCGTTTAATTAAGGATATTCAATTTCATCGGGTATTACATACCTCCCTCACCCGCTTACGCCGCCCTCTCCCAGTGGGCGAGGGCCCATATAATATCCCTCTCCCTCCGGGAGAGGGGTTGGGGCGAGGGAGCAGGACATTAACTGGTTATGCGCTTCTCACACAATACTGAAATATCAACAGCAACACCACACCAGTTGATCGACTGGGCATCAGAACAATTTGAATCCAGTGAACTGTATTACGGTCACGGGACGGACAATGCGTACGATGAAGCAGTATTCATGGTCTTGCGATCGCTGGGTCTGCCATTTGATGTATCTGACAAAATACTGGATCAACCTCTGGATGCATTAGCAATAGACAAGGTAGTTTCGCTCATCAATGAACGCATCAGCACCCGGAAACCCGCGGCCTATCTGCTCAATGAAGCCTGGTTTGCGGGGCTGCCGTTTTATGTCAATGAACACGTGCTGGTGCCACGTTCGCCATTCGCCGAATTGATTGCAGAACAATTTTCACCCTGGTGCGATGCCGTTAATGTGAAATCCATTCTCGATATCGGCACCGGCAGCGGATGTATTGCCATTGCCAGTGCACTGGCATTTCCTGATGCAAAAGTCGATGCCGTCGACATCAGTGCAGAAGCCCTGGCCGTGGCCAAAAGAAATGTTGAACGTCATGGATTGCAGAATCGTTTAACGCTGATCGAATCTGATCTGTTCGATGAAACCAAGGACAAACAATATGATCTGATTATTGCCAATCCGCCTTATGTAGATGATGAAGACATGGCGGCTTTGCCCGCGGAGTATCAGCATGAACCGGCGTTGGGACTACATGCCGGACCCGATGGGTCGGATATTGTACGCCGCATATTAAATACAGCCAGTCAGCATCTGACGGAAAACGGTGTAATAGTAGTAGAGGTCGGCAACAGCCAGCATGCATTAAGCGAGCAGTATCCGGATGTGCCATTTTTATGGCTGGAATTTGAGCGCGGCGGCGAAGGTGTTTTTTTATTGACTTGCGATGAAATACAACGCTGGTTTGGTTAAGCAACCTGTCTCAAAATACCATCATCGTCGTTGCGTACAGGAATGTACGCAATCCAGCCACCAGGGAAGGTATCTCCTGTAATCAAGTATGGTACAGGCTCCAGCTTCTGGATACCGGCCAGTCCATGGCCGGTATGACGGTTTATTATCATGGTGGCCTGACATAAATAATTATGGGACAGGATTAATCAAAGGTATTTATAAATAGTCGTGCACTTTGTCATTAAATGAAAAAAAATCCACATATGCCTGATGTTGATGATTTACAATCAATCGCCGGCAACGGTCTTTTGGACCGGCGCCTGTTTCTGAAAACCGGCCTGACCTTCAGTGTTGCGACTCTTGCCGCATCAGCAGTTCCCAAAGTAATTTCCGCCAAAGATATTGATTCACCAATTGATCCTGCCAATCCACCGTGGCTGCATGAACCCGGCGCGCCGTTTTCGATTTATGGCACACCGTCGAAATATGAAGATGAGGTGGTGAGATTCCCGACGGCCAACCGCGACGTCAGTGGCAACGGTGTGTCATGGACACCACTGCATAAACTGGAGGGGACTATTACCCCGAGCGGTTTGCATTTTGAGCGCCATCATAACGGTGTACCGCAGGTCGATCCGGCACAACACAAATTGCTGATCCATGGTCTGGTCAGGAACCCTTCATTTTTCAACATCGAAGATCTGTTGCGTTATCCGATGCAGTCACGCATCTGTTTTGTGGAATGCGGCGGCAACAGTAACGCGGGCTGGAATAAATCACCAGCAAAAGCGGAGGCCGGTTATTTTCACGGGCTGGTCTCCTGCAGTGAATGGACTGGCGTGCCGCTCGCAACAATATTGAATGAAGTGGGTGTCACCGAAAAAGCTAAATGGTTGATCACGGAAGGCGCGGATGCCTTTGCCATGAACATCAGCATCCCGATCGAAAAGGCGATGCAGGACGGCATGCTTGCCTTGTACCAGAATGGCGAGCGCATACGCCCGGAAAATGGTTATCCCTTACGGTTAATCTTGCCCGGCTGGGAAGGGGTACTGAATGTAAAATGGTTGCGAAGGTTGAAGGCCACGGACAAACCGATCATGGCGCGCAATGAGACCTCACGCTATACGGAATTGCAACCGGACGGCAAGGCACGGATGTTTACTTTTGTCATGGAAGCCAAGTCGCTCATTACTTCACCTTCAGCGAATATGATCCTGAAACAACCCGGCCTGTATCAGATCACCGGGTTGGCCTGGTCCGGCCGTGGCAAGATCAAAGAGGTCGAGGTCTCGGCTGACGGCGGCAAGAGCTGGGCCGAGGCGGAATTGCAGGAACCAGTATTATCACAGTCACTTACCCGCTTCCGTGTTCCCTGGCAATGGAATGGCAAACCGGCCATTCTGAAAAGCCGTGCCACGGATGAGACCGGCTATGTGCAACCGGAACGCGATAAATTGATTGCGGAGCGCGGCCGGCACGGGTTCTTCCATTACAACGCCATTGTCACCTGGAAAATCGATGAAGAGGGTGTGGTCAATCATATCTATGATGAAAAAGACATTACAAAGACTACTGACGATATCAGTATTGATAGCGGCTGGGATTAAGAAAGCTTTGAGCATGTCCTCACTTTCTTCAATTCGTCATTCAAGTATTCTCCCTCTCCCTCCGGAAGAGGGGCGGGGCGGGGTTAAGCAAAATAATTTTTCAGCTTTCAGTCTCCCTCTCCCTCCGGGAGAGGGTAGGGGTGAGGGAAAAAATCTGTTGGCGGTTCTATTAATTTTCAGTTTCCTCAATCCCGTCCATGCCAACCCGCCCCAAAGCCCCAACCTCGGCCAACCCGCATCACCTGAAGAAATCGCCCACTGGGACATCGGCATCATGCCGGATGGTGAAGGTCTACCGGAAGGAAAAGGCACGGCACAGGCAGGCAAGGCGATATATGAAAAACATTGTGTCGCCTGTCATGGGCCTGAGGGTGCGGGCGGTACGGCCGACCCACTCGCCGGTGCAAAGATGGCATTGACCAGTGACTATCCGGAACAAACCATCGGCAGTTACTGGCCCTATGCCACGACCATCTTTGATATGACCCGCCGCTCCATGCCCATGACCGCACCGGGCGCACTGAGCAATAATGAAGTCTATGCCGTCACGGCCTATCTCTTATACCTGAACAATATCATCGGCGAGAAAGACGAGATGAATGCCGGGACCCTGCCCCAAGTGCAGATGCCGAACCGTGATGGTTTTATTAATGTGTACGAATTGGAAGAGAAGAAAAAATAAAATCTATTAAGTCAGAATGAAACGTGTTTATTAAGTGATTTAGTACTCAGACAGGGAACAGTGTCTCTGCAAGTAATCGTGGCGAGCAAATCTTTACACCATCAATTGTCTTGCCATACAAATAACCGAAATGAGTCCGGTCCCCGGTAACCAATACATCACAGTAGAGGTGAATAGCCGCCGCGAGTACCGGCCGATCCTTTTCCGGCAGTTTGAGCGCTGCTTTGGGGACTGTGAGGGGTGAGTAAATATCAGCCAGATGCAGTTGTGACAGCAGGGCATCCAGAGCAGAAAGATTTTCAGGTATTTTGATAACCAGGTTTCGCCGCGCTTCTTCCAGCACATAACTATTCACCCAGCACTCATGACCGGCGTCGATGAGTAATGTCAGCAATCGCCTTACGGCGCCATCTGACTTGGCGGCGGAAAAAAGAATGTTGGCGTCAAGGAAGATCCGCATCCACTGCGATCAGCGGGTGGATTTCTTGCTACGGCGCAGGACTTTGTTCAAATCGGATTCAGCTTTGTCGAACTCCCGGATCCGTTTCTCGCTGTACAGCTCTACCGGGAGAGTAACGGCAGGGCGCAGCAGTAATCCTTCCGGGGTGGTCTCGGCGATCAACTGATCATCAGCTTTAATACCGAGTTCCTGACGGAGCTTGGCGGGCAAGGTCACAACGCCCCGGCTCGTGACCGTGAGAGTGGTTTTCATGCATGACAGTATGGCAGAAAAGCAGAATTTCTGCAATCCGAAGACTGCCAAGTGTGCTGATTCTGTCCGCTGCAGCTCTCCCAAGGCGCCGTTCCAGTACCGCCGGGTAATGAGATTTCATCCGGTTGAGGATAACAGGGCCAATATTCGTCCTTGTAATCATAATTGATGGATTAGTCCTTTAGCTATGCAGGTTTATTCCGGAAATGATATTCCTCAATCTTCATATTTACGCCTTAAAGGAAGAACATAACACCCCCACTACTTGGGCAACCTCGAAAACAGGTTGCTTATGCAGCGCCGAAAATCGGGAAAGTCATTTCAGATTATCAGCAGTCAATTGCCGGCAGTAAATTAGAAGAAGCGGTTGTGTTGTCTAAAAATGGAGAGTTGCTATTCACAAAAACTGGCACCGAACACAACGTGCCTTTTACAGAAGAAGAGCAGCGGTTAATGAAGGGGGCGATCACGCTGCATAATCACCCTGTAATTACCTCGTTTTCAGTCAAGGATGTGAAAACTTCGTCCGAGCTCGGGGTTGCAGAGATGCGCGTTATTGACCCAGCTTTTGTGTACATCATGAAACCGCCTGAAGGCGGCTGGGACAAGCGCTTGTTTGACGAGGTTATTATGCCTGCGGTAGAAGATGTGGAGGCTAAACTGATCGGGCAAATGTATGATGCCCTACAGTCAGAGAAAATCACGGAAGATCAGTTCGATATACACTATCAGCATTTATTATGGATGCGAGTTGCGCGCCGGACCGGACTTAAATATTCTCGAAGACGGAGAAAGTAACAATGTCTGATAAAAATCTACGATTTGACACAAGGCCGGACTCGGCATGGAGTCCGGTCTGTAACAACTGCCGCCATATAAGATCGCTGATGCTACACCGGTGTGCGGCCTTCCCAGACCGCATCCCAGATCCAATATGGGATGGGCGCAACAATCACACCACCTCTCACCCAGGCGATAATGGCATACAATTCGAGCCACGAATAAAATAACTGACGGGGTTCCGGGCGGTCGTCTATATGGTTGACAAATTATTCATTATGGTTGACAATAATTGCGATTAAGGTTGACAATATAAGGGGCAAGGTTTCAAATGACCAGGGCGCGAACAAGGGGTGAAGACATCCGGCGTTTTATACTGGAAAACGTCGAAAAACATCCAGCTAACATAAGCAAGCTGACCTCCGGACATTTTGGCATCACCCGGCAAGCGGTCAATAAACATCTGCTAAGACTAGCTTCAGAACACGCGCTCTCAGAGACCGGGAAAACGAGAAACCGGTCATATAAGCTATGTCCTTTATTGGAATGGGATCAGCAGTTTGAGATCACCACAAAACTGGCCGAAGATCTGGTATGGAGAAATGAAATAACACCAGTGATCGGACAAATGCCTGACAATGTCATGGATATATGGCATTACGGTTTCACTGAAATGTTTAATAATGCAATTGATCATTCAGGCGGCTCTGAAATATACGTTCGAATAAGAAAAACCGCTGCAAATACTGAGATGGCGCTGCTCGACAATGGCGTGGGTATTTTCAAGAAAATCCAGGCGGAATTGGGCCTGCTGGATGAGCGCCATGCCATCCTTGAGCTCTCCAAGGGAAAGTTAACTACAGATCCCAGGAATCATACCGGTGAAGGCATCTTTTTCTCCTCAAGAATGTTTGATGCTTTCGATATTGTATCTGGCGGTGTGTATTTTTCTCATAAATTTGGAGATGCTGAAGACTGGATTATTGAAAGAGAACGGTTTGAAACGGGCACAGCAGTATGGATGAAACTAAACAACCATACTGCGCGAGCAACCAAAAAGATATTCGATCAACATTCTTCCGGTGATGACTACGGCTTCAACAAAACGGTCGTACCTGTGAAATTGGCCCAATATGGAAATGACAAATTAATATCCCGCTCCCAGGCGAAAAGGCTTCTCGCAAGAGTTGAATTGTTTAAGGTTGTCATATTTGACTTCAATGGTGTTGAGTCGATTGGACAAGCCTTTGCAGACGAAATTTTCAGGGTGTTTGCCCAAAGGCATCCGGAAATAGAATTATATCCCTATAAAGCAAATTCCGCGGTAAAAAGGATGATCGAGAGGGCTAAAGCAGGCAAAACTGACAAAGAGTAAATTTAACAAGCTAATGTAGTTACATAACATCCGTGCGGTTCATTCGTTTTCGCTTTCATCCCCGCTGAGTCCCATGTGGTACTTGATGTCATAATTAATAATGAAATCCAGTTCTTCCTCGGAGAAGCCATAGTGTTGTGCTAAAACTTCGTCAATCTGGTCAATAATGAGTTTGGATTTATCAGAGTAAAATTCATCATATTCAACTCTTCCTGATAATTTGTAATTATAAACACATCTTTTAGAAGGCCCAGGACTCGGGCAACCTGCAACTCCGGAAGAAATCGCCCACTGGGAACATCGGCATCATGCCCGATGGTGAAGGTCTACCGGAAGGAAAAGGCACGGCCCAGGCAGGCAAGCCCATTTATGAAAAACATTGTGTGGCGTGTCATGGTCTGGAAGGCGTGGGTGGTACGGCAGATCAACTTGCCGGTGCAAAAATGTCTCTCACCAGTGAATATCCGGAACAGACCATTGGCAGTTACTGGCCGTATGCAACGACGATCTTTGATATGACCCGCCGCTCCATGCCCATGAACGCACCGGGGACATTGACCAACGATGAGGTGTATGCGGTCACGGCCTATCTTTTATATCTGAATAATATTATCAGCGAGAAAGACGAGATGAATGCCGACGCCCTGCCCAAGGTGCAGATGCCGAACCGGGCCGGGTTTATAAATGTGTATAAACTGGAAGAAAAGAAAAAATAAATCTATTTCGTTTTGTGATACTAAGCAAGTAACCATAAGTGATGATCAGAACAATCATCAGATTTCTTGAATCAATTTATGATTGCCCGGGTTAATTGATCGTCTAAATCCTGCATAATTTTCACAATTCCCGCTTGCTCGGCATTTTCCAGTTCAGTTCTACTCAAAGAATAGGGTTCATACAGAAGAATCCATGTATCTTTTTCAAACCAGTTTTTATTTGCAGGGCAAAAATAATACCCCAACTCACTTTGACAACCTTCAAGTTTTTTTCTATTACATTGTTGTGATGTGGTTAGTAAAGCTAGAAATTCACCGCCCCGTTGATAATTAAGCATTACCAGCAACTTATCATCTATATTGCCGTCGGAGATTTGAAATTATTTATGATGGATTACTGTGCCAGGTTTCATTCAAGAGCAGTCCGTGCTATTTCCATTTCAACAATTCTTGTTTTTAATTCTTCAATATTGAGTTCTTTATCACTGGAACCATCCAAAGCCAACATGTAATCAATGGGCTGGTCCATACCATTTTGTTTTTTCGTTTTATCCCATGGGGCCCCTTTAAGATGAGTAACCTCAACAATTTGATCTGCCCATAATTCTTTGAACATGAAAGCTACTTCTTCAAGGATTCTTTTCTCTCTTTTACTAAAATATTTATCGTGATATTTGTTATAGGCTTTAAAAACAGTTGTTTTTTTCTTGTTTTTACCCCAACGAGGATCAGATGAATATCCTGCTTCCCTCAGGTCATTAGGTATTTTGTAATCCAATGATTCATGTTCTTCAGCCTCCAGATCTTCCGGGTTCTGGATCAAGAAAAAGGTATGAATATTACCTTTTTGATCTTTAATCTCATTGTATAGATCACGTGGAACCGGGCCCATTTTCCATGTGTAATAAGTAAGACCCGTTACAGGTTTTCCGGTCTCCCGGAAGTGGATAAAATCAAGAAAATAAAGAAGTTTAAACAGCTTTGTAAGACCACAATATTTCGTATTTTTTACGAAATACTTGATGGCATTAATAAGTTTCTCTCGTTCGTGAGTGATTAACATAGATAATACAAATTCATTTACAGATTAATAAATAGTAGTAGGTTAAATGAAATTCAACCCAAATTGCATTCATAGAATTAATAGACTGGCAGAATTGTAACTGGTTCTTTTGATTCAAGTTTGGCACCGAAGAACCTGATTTCCGCTTACGGTTCAGGTAGATAGGAATACAGCCTACACGCTTTTAAGATTTCTGAACATGCCCTGATTAGGGTATATCTGGACAATAACATCGGAGAGAATGACGAGATGAATGTCGGGGCCCTGCCGAAAGTGTAGATGCCAAACCGCGATGGTTTTATTAATGTGTATGAACTGGAAGAAAAGAAAAAATAATCCGCGGCCTGAATCGGGAGGTTTTACTTAATTGCTGTAGTGATTGTTGAATAGTTACCTTCAGTCGGCATGACGTACAAACAGCGTCCTTTACTGCGTGCTGCCCACACAGCACCAACCGCACGTTTTTCTTCCGCATCTTCCCCCGTATAACGGTCCTTGCCTTTATATTCCACCACGAGAACGCGACCGTCCGTGAGCTGGCAGACAAAATCCGGATAAAACCAGTCGGTTGATGTTTGCAGGCGGAAAGAAGTATTTTTTCGTGCAAGGTTGCGTACCCAGAATTCTACTTCTGCCTTTCCATCAATAAATTGTGCACATTTAAATTCTTCAGTCAGTTCTCCGCCTCGGGTTTTTTCCTGCAATTCACCGGGTTTCGGACCGAAGTAATGTTTCTTGAACTGGAAACCGCCCTCATAGAGCCGGCTTGGTTCATAAGTCATGGACTTGAAACTAAGGACTCGCTCATCACTGACGGTCAGCGACGAGCCAGGTAACAGGAATTGCCGGAACGCCGCCTTGCGTTCACTGTCTCTATGTTCCTGAATGCGTGCCGTTATCTTATCGCGCAGACGAAAGCGATCCAGTGCCAGTATACCCATATCCGTGATGCCATATTTCGCCATTAACCCGCGGATCGCTTTACGCATGAATTCCGCCGATTCACCTGCCGGAATATCTGTGTGATCAATATGACTATCCAGCCATGCAACCAGCATTTCCAGTGTCCAATCATTGGACTCTCCAAAGGCCAGCACATGTTGATGCAGTGTAGTCACAAAATCACCTTCAGGTGCCTGAATCACATTACTCTGCACTTCGCCTTTTGCACCCACATCCAGATACCCAGCTTCTCCCACAGGTCGTTTCATTGGGTTATATCCTTGAGAAAGTGAAGCGTCTTTTTCACTGAGTTTCCATGCGTGTTCCATCAGAAAAGTACTTTCAAAATCGAATAATTTTCCGTTTTCATATACACATAACAACGGCACGGCAAAATCCAAACGCCTCTCATAAGGTGTAGGCATGCGTGTTTTGCCGCTACCACCAAAGGCCTTTTCCGCTTCCCGTACAAGCTCAGCTATTTCACGCACTTTTGCCTTTGCCTCAGGTGTCTTGACACAATTCGTAAGCTTTTCTGTCTCGCTATCATCCAGCGGGACAATCACTGTGATCTCACCTTTAGCAGTATCTATTCGCACCTTTCCCGCGAATGCTGTCTCTTGTGACTGAGCTACTACAGTATCAATTTCTTCCAGCCCCACTTTTAGTGTCTGTGGTTGCAACCCAAGCGGTAAAACACCCTGTGGGACAGGAATGATGATTCGATCAGCCTCTGCCGGTGTAAATCCATTGCTTTCCAGCGCTTCTTTCAGTTCATTTAAAACCTCAGGCAGCGAATCAGAAACTGAAAGTGCATATGCACAGTTAAGATCGGGATGTCGTTTCAAACGCGCAGAGGGCAATCGCAGAATACGCCCGACAATCTGTTCAATCGCAGTAGCAGAACGCGATTCTTTGAGGCTGCACAAGACATACGCAAACGGACAATCCCAACCCTCTCGTAGTTTCTGCACCGTGATAATGAATCGCACCGGGCATTTTGGAGAATCGATATCTTTTAAATCCTTCAGTTCATCCAGAGAACCCACCGATATCTTTATTTCATCCTTCACTTGGCCAAATTCGTTTACCATACGTTCACGCAAGGGTTCGCATCCATCCACCCGCTCCGCCTGAATCAACATGATTGGCCGCAGGTATTCACCGGTCTGTTGTGCTTCGGATATAGCCAGTTTTTCAAGGTCGCTGCGCAGCGTAATGGCTTCAGCAAGCAATTGATCGCGCTGGCTCGGATGCCGGGTCACAACACGCAAGGGAAGTTTGATCATATCTGCGGCTTTCAATTCTGCTGCTGACACATGATGCAAAACATTCGAAGGATTACCTTCACGGGCTGGAGTTGCAGTGAATTCTATGATGCAGGAGGGCAATACACCGCTCAGTGTGTTGAATGAGAGATCAGTGCGTGCATTATGTGCCTCATCCACAATGACAATCGGACGGCGCAGCCGCAGCATATTGACTAATGAGGGTAAGGGTTTGCCATCTGCACCCGGTAACAGATCAGCAATACGATCAGCAGGCACATTCAGCAAGTGTTCGGCAAAAGCGCCGTTCTGTCCATATACCCTGCGGCCAGTAGTATCCTCAACACGAAATGATTGTATGGTCAAGACGATAACGACGGTCTGTCCATCCACTGTGGCACGCGACACCCGCAATGCTTCTTCTATCGTCATGACTTCAACGGCGCCACAGGCCAGTGCCAGCGCCCGCCGGTATGGATGCCGGGGATCACGCAAGGCATCCGCGGTCTGATCCAGAATCGTATTGCTCGGCACCAACCACAACACCACCGCATGTTCTCCATGCAACAATTCATTCTTCGCCAATCCCGCTGCATAACACGCCAACAGTGTCTTGCCTCCACCCGTGGGAACCCTAAGACAGACATAGGGCATTTCTGAATTCAGGCCAGCAGGATTTGGAAGATAGGGGGCAGGTTCCTGAAAAGTGCGCCGGGTCACGTCCTCAAAGGCAATATGCGGATCACGCTTTTTAACCGTCAGCCGGAAGAACTCGCCTAGCGATTCCAGCACACGTATCTGATAATCCTTAAGCGTAATCATTTATCGTCATCCGTAATGAATCCGATGCGCCGTTTAGGAGGTTCAGGTGGCGGTTGCAGCAGCGGCATGAGTTTACGGTAAATATCGCGCAGGGTGGAATCATGTTGCAACAAGGTTTTGTCAATTTCAGCGAGGCGTTTGAATATGGCGGCATTCGCTGTAATTTGCTCACGCTGTTTCACAAATGCGCGAACCACGTAAATGCTCATATGAACGGCCTGCTTGCTGCGCAGGATATTGGCGGCCATCAGTGCTCCATGCTCGGTAAAGGCCCATGGGCGATATGTTGCACCTCGATGACGGCTCGAACTGGTCGCAAATTGCGACCAGTTCGCCATATCTTCAGGATTTTCAGCGGCTTGCAATCTTGAGGCCGCAAATTGTGACCTCAAGTTTGCGAGATCTGCAGCAGTAAGTTGAAAGGCGAAATCATCTGGAAATCGTTGCCGGTTACGTTTGAATGCCTCGTTAAACCGTTTAGTTGCTACGCCATATAACCGTGCCAGATCAGCATCCAGCAAAACCTTATGGCCGTGTATGGTGAAGATTAGAAATTCAATCAATTGCGATTGCTTCATGGGTCCCTCCTGTTGTTGTAATGTTGTTCGCGGCATTCCCGCTCCGCTTCCAGCCAATCGAGATGATCAAGCACCTCTTCCGGCAACGATAAAGTCGTGCCCGGTTTCCGGCGTAGTTTGCGTATGGCTTCATAACAACGCCACACCGCTTCATCCTCGTTGAACTGCTCTACTATTTCTCTGATATTTACCATGGTATTAAAGTAATCTCTGGAAATTAGTTCGTGTCATTTCGACCGAAGGGAGAAATCTTGTGGTTATAAATTTGAAATACAGATTTCTCGCTACGCTCGAAATGACAGTTAAGTTAGTCACTTCTCAACTCACCTTAATCTCATATGGTGTCTGTCGCACGATGATGCGTTCTGCCTGCAAACGATCCCGGCCCAGCAGACAACCGGCACAGTAAATTACCTTCTGCCCGTCAAAGGGTGGAAGTTGCGCGAGCATATTGCGTGTCAACATATTGCCGCCATTCGCGCTTTTATCCTTGAGTATGCCGTTATATAAAAGATAAATGCCTACACCCCGGCATTCACCCAGAAACGGCGTATTCGGTACACGCTCACGCGGCAAGGGTTCTCCGGTCTCGGTGAAATACACATGCCGGGCCAGTTCACCGAAGGTTACGGATGATCGGATCTTGCCGTTTTCATCAAATAAAGGTTCTCCGAGTTCACAATAACGGAAACCACCGCCGAGTCCTTCCACTTTCTCACCTTTTGTATTCATATAACCTTCAGCTACACGGCGTATGCGTTCGGAAGTCACTTCACGGGCAATGTAAGGCTCCATTTCCACAAGAATAAATTTACGGTTGCCGCCATCCTCTTTGTTTAAATTCAAAACTGCATGGCCTGTTGTCCCAGAGCCAGTAAATGAATCCAGAACTATTGATTCTTTATCTGTGGCAAGTCCACAAATACGCTGAATCAATCGACTAGGTTTAGGATTATCGAAAACATCAGCACTCTGCATTATTTCATTTAATTCTTTTGTAGCTTCTTGATTGTGACCAACTTCTGAGTTTGGCCACCAAGTCCAAGCAGTTACACCTTCAGTTTCAGAGAGGAATTTTTTCAATCTTGGACGTGATTTACCATCCTTTCCAAACCAAATGCGATTATCTTTGATAAGTTCGATAACTGTTTTTTGTGCCATTGCCCAACATCTTCCCTTCGGTGGTTTCAATCGCAATCCTGATGGGGTAACAATTTCGTAAAATTGTTCTGGTGTTGCGTGTCCAGTTTGTCCTGTAATGTCGACAGAGGCCCAAACTCCACGAGGATCATTATCAGGGTTTTTATATGCCTTTACGCGTTCTCCACCTGGAGGGATTTTATTGAGAGTAGGTTTTAACAGATTCAGATTTTTTGAATATACAACTATGTAATCATGCGCAGGCCCTAAATTTAACCGAGCATCTGGAGAAGTCCTCTTTTGCCATATGATTGTTGCCAGGAAATTCTCTCTACCGAATATCTCATCCATTAAATTTCTGATTGATTGAATTTCATTGTCATCCAGACTGATGAAAATCGCTCCGTCTTCCCGCAGAAACTGCCGCAGCAATGCAAGGCGTGGATACATCATGCATAACCAGCGGTCGTGCCGATCCAGTGTTTCTCCTTCTTTCCCCACGACTTTGCCCAGCCATTCACGGATCACGGGGCTGTTCACATTATCGTTATAGACCCAGTTTTCATTGCCGGTATTGTAGGGTGGATCGATATAGATGCACTTCACCTGTCCGGCGTAATACGGAAGCAGTGCCTTGAGCGCGACGAGATTATCACCTTGTACGATGAGATTGCCGCTGCCCGGATCGCCACAGGAAAGATCAAGAACGTCTTTAAGGAGATGAAACGGGACTTGCAGGTGATGATTCACCACCGCCTCTTTTCCGATCCAGTTCAGCGTTGGCATTTATGTTTTCCTTTATCCGTTAATACTGTTTTCATATTAAATGTCAGATTTCTCCCTCACGGTCGAAATAATAACTGATTCTGGAATAGCCTAAAAAACCAGTCGATACCGGTTTCCTGCTGCCTGACCCAATCTCTGTAAAAATTTGTGCCCGGTCAGTGTCCGTTTCCAGACACTTGATAATGTCCCGCTTTTCGTTATCGGTGAGTTTCATTATTTTCTTCTTTGCTTTTTTTTCTTCGCCGCCGGCTGGCGATCTTTCATATCGCCCTGCCCGGACAGGGCCTTGACCAGATTATTCAGATTGACGAATTTCACCTTGATGCCGTGATAATCGCGCTCATACGAACGGGCCACATCTTCCGCCACGACATAATTATCCCCCTTGGGGTAACGGTTGCGGAAGATCTTGAGCTCGGAGGCGTCAAATTCATCCGCTGACCATTTGCATTCGATGGCAAGCGGAGCATGGCCCCTCTGCGCCAGAATGAAATCGATTTCATGGCCTTGTTTATCGCGCCAGTAACGGATATCCCGGGTTTGCAGTTGGGCATTCAGTTCATTCAGGACATAGTGCTCCCACAACGGTCCCATATCATCGCGACGCAGACTGTGCCAACCGCGGTAATAGCAGACAAACCCGGTATCAAAACCGTATATCTTCGGTGCTGAAACGATCTCCGAAGACCGGCGGTTGCTGTAGGGCCGCACGATATGCGCAACAAAAGTCGCTTCAAGCACAGCCAGATAATTGGCGATGGTAGTACGGCTTACCTCGCAGGGGCGGGCGTAGCGTGTCGCCTCGAACATGCCACTGCTGTGGCTTAATAGCAATTCCGTGAACCTTTGAAACGAATGCCGGCGCTCCAGCCGGAACATCTCCTGGATATCTTTGGCCCAGTAGGCGTCCATCCATTCCTGAAATTCGCGTTCCGGCAGCGGGTCTGCGAGGAAGAATGGGGGTAAACCGCCATGCAGGAACCGGTGTTCGAGACTGGTACTGGCAAATGCTTTGAAGTCAGGCGATGCCATGGGTGTCAGCCATAAATCCAGCTTACGGCCAGCCAGTGTGTCCCGGAATTTCGCTGATGCGCTCAAGGTAGAAGAACCGGTAGCGATTACATTTATATCGGGAAAATGATCGGCGGCGATCTTCAGCAGTTCAGAAGGATGCCCCAGCCGGTGGATCTCATCGAGTACCACCCGCTTGTGCCGCAAACCAGCCAGGAAACCCTCCGGGTCATCCATTAACCGGCGCGTGCGCGGCAATTCGCAGTCAAAGTATTCAATGTTGGGCAGGGATTGGCAGAGTGTGGTCTTGCCCACGCGGCGTACACCTGAAAGCCAGACAATGGAGCGCCGTTTCCAGGCGGTTTCAATTCTTTCCTGCCAGAATTGCCTATTCTTCATGCAACTATAGTTGCATATAGTATTACTAGATGCAACTATGAGTGCATTTTGAAAATTCGTCAACCACGAGATTTATACGAGGCCCTACCGGAAAGTGCAGATGCCGAACCACGATGGTTTTATTAATGTGTATGAACTGGAGAAATCTAAATTATTCATACCTTCCCCCTCTCAGGGGGAAGGTAAGGATGGGGGTATGAAGTCTGGAAAGAATTGAAATTCAACCCCCTCCTTAATCCTCGGCAACTGCTCGACAACTCGTTCCCGGCGTTGTCTCTACCACCTGCGCACTGCTCCTGTGCGTCCTGCACTCGCAGTATTAGTGCTTCCATGCACGTTTCCATGTAGTCCCCCCCATGGCAGGGGGAGGAGGTATTATTAAAAGCCTTTAGTCAATTCATCATCCGGTACATAGTCTTCATAGTTCTGCATAAACTCCTCGATCTCATCGATATCCACATAACCCGGCCAGCGAGCCAGCACCCGTCCGTCCGGATGGTAAATGGCCATGAGCGGGATGGCGACCAGCCAGTTACCGATGACCTCGGAGGCAAGTTCGATGTCAGCCAGAAACAGGGGATATTGGATCGGCGTCTTTTGCAAGAACTCATTGATGATGTCTATTTTGCCGTAGCCGAAACCCGGAAAGTCGATGGTCAGTCCCAGCAACTGCACATCGTCCGCATGTTTTTTATGGAAGGCCTCGATCTTGGGCAGCTCCTTGACGCAGGCCGAACAGGTCGGGCCCCATACATTAATTAAAACCCATTTGCCCTTGCCGATATAATCCGACATCGGTTGGGTAACGCCATCAATGCGTACCAGTTCCGTGACAGGTGCGTTGGCATGAACCGGGAATGAAACACACAATAACAGGGTGATCAGGATGTGGTGCAACGGGGCTTTTTGTATTTGCAGGGGCATGCTGTCATTTTAACCGGATTGTTGATATTAAATTTTAGACTAAACCGGAACGTAATAGTGCATATCTCATAGGGGACGTTCGCCGTATTACCCGCTACAATAGCCGCCCATGTCTGGTAATACCTTCGGAAAATTATTCACGGTAACCACCTGTGGCGAGAGCCACGGGCCGGCCTATGCCTGTATTATAGACGGATGTCCTCCGGGTCTGGCCTTGAGTGAAGCTGATTTGCAGAAGGACCTGGATCGCCGGCGGCCGGGCAAATCACGGCATGTCACGCAGCGCAAGGAATCGGACACGGTGAAAATACTTTCCGGCGTGTTCGAAGGTGTCACTACCGGCACGCCGATCGGGCTCTTGATCGAAAATGAAGACCAGAAGTCCAAGGATTATTTCAAGATCAAGGATCTGTTCCGTCCCGGGCATGCGGATTATACCTATCAGCAGAAATATGGTTTGCGCGATTATCGTGGCGGTGGCCGTGCCTCTGCGCGCGAGACCTGCATGCGTGTTGCCGCAGGCGGAATTGCCAAAAAATACCTGCATGAAAAATACGGCATCGTCATCCGCGGCTATCTGGCACAACTCGGGTCCATTAATATTGAGTTGAAAGACTGGAATGAAGTGGACAACAATCCGTTCTTCTGTCCGGACGCCACACGCGTACAGGAACTCGAAGATTACATGGATGCCTTGCGCAAGGAAGGCGACTCCATCGGTGCGCGCATTAATGTCGTTGCTGAAAATGTTCCGCCCGGTCTGGGTGAGCCGGTATTCGATCGGCTGGATGCGGACATCGCCAAGGCCATGATGAGTATCAATGCAGTGAAGGGTGTCGAGATCGGCGCCGGCTTCGAGTCGATCATTCAGAAAGGAACAGTGCACAGGGATGAAATGACCGCACAGGGATTTCTGAGCAACAACGCTGGTGGAATACTCGGTGGCATTTCCTCCGGTCAGGACATTCTGGTCAGCATGGCACTGAAGCCAACCTCCAGTATCCGCCTGCCCGGCAAGACGATAAACATCAAGGGTGAAGAAGATGAAGTGATCACTACCGGCCGCCATGATCCTTGCGTCGGTATCCGCGCCACTCCGATCGCCGAGGCCATGCTGGCGCTGGTATTGGTGGATCATGCGTTGCGGCACCGGGCGCAATGTGGAGATGTACAATCAGAGACACCAGTGGTTCCTGGTAAGAAAATAGAGTAGGTAACTATTAGTATTTGGTAGGTGGTAGGTGGTAGATGGTAGATGGTAGATGGTAGGTGGTAGGTGGTAGGTAGCATATGGGTTGGATGCCCCATATACAAACTACCATATCCCATATACCCGTAAGTATTTCCCTCAAGACTGATGATATTGTTCAATAATCACGAATGACTTTCCATACCCACGTTAATACCGTTCCTTACTGGCGCCTGTCCGGATTTTATTTTCTGTTCTTTGTTACCGTCGGCATCTTTTTGCCGTACTGGTCGTTGTATCTGAAAGCCATCGGCATGAATGCCGAACAGATCGGGATTCTGTCTGCCATTGTTGTCTTTACCAAAGTATTTATTACTTATTTCTGGGGATGGGCGGTGGATCACACCGGCCGGCGCATGCGGGTCATTCAGATCGCCTCGTTATTCTCCGCTATAACTTTCAGTGCTGCATTGTTCGTACAGGATTTCTGGGCTCTCGCGATCATACTGTTCCTGTTTTCATTGTTCTGGAGTGCATCACTGCCGCAGATCGAGGCGGCAACGCTGGCCCATCTCGGTGAGTCAACCCATGATTACACCAATATCCGGGTCTGGGGTTCGGTCGGTTTTATTGTCACGGTGTGGCTGCTGGGTATCGTCTTTGAAACTATCGATATCAAAAATGTCCCGGTCTTTGTTTTGGTCTCGATGATCGTTGTCTGGTTAATGAGTCTTGGCATACCGGAACAGAAAGTCCAACAGCATGAGTCTGCCCATGAAAGTTTGAAATCCATATTATTCAGGCCACACGTCATTGCATTGTTCGCGGTATGTTTTCTCATGCTGGCCAGTCACGGTACGTATTACACGTTTTATTCCATCTATCTCGAAGATAACGGCTATTCCAGCAGTTTTATCGGGCAGATGTGGGCGCTGGGTGTTATTGCGGAAGTAATAGTGTTCATGTTCATGCAGCGATTGATCCGCGCCAGCAGTTTGCGGTTATTGTTGCTTGCAAGCCTGTTCATTGCAATGATGCGCTGGTTGCTGATCGGGTATTTTGTAGAAAGCGTAGTGATCCTGATTTTCGCGCAGTTGTTACATGCGGCGACATTTGGTGTTTATCACACCGTAGCTATTTTATATATCCATAAATTTTTCCGTGGCCGTTTACAGGGCCGGGGTCAGGCACTTTACAGCAGTGTCAGTTTTGGCGCCGGTATGGCGGTTGGCAGTCTGGTCAGTGGTTATATCTGGAATGGGACCGGCGCCTTACTATGTTTTATCGGCGCGGCAGTTACCGCAGGTGCGGCATGGCTCATTGCGTGGATCTGGCTCCGGGAATAAATCGCTGGCCTGTTTCACATCAGGGTTAAAACCAGATGCTATAATTTGAATAAGAACAGATTTTACCGGCGAACCCGTCAATGAAGGAGGCAGGTCATGACCACCTACGCCCACAAGCTTGAAGCATTCAACCTGGATGCGAATACGCCGGTTTATCTTCTGTCATCGGGCAAACCGCTGCTGCTTAAACTGGATGATCCGGCCATCAGGGCAATGACCGATCTTCAACAGGTGAAGGCAATCACTGTCAACCCGGACAGTTCCATCGAATTTGCCATGGAGATCATGAAGCATGCCGGCATCAGGATGCTGGTAGTGATAGATCAATCCGGAATGCTGGCAGGATTGATCACTGCACGCGATATCACGGGTGAGAAACCGCTCAGGATCATGACACAGGACCGGGTAAAACGGGGGGAAATTCTGGTCCGCCAGATCATGACCCCGCGCGAGCAGTTGAATCCCTTCAATTTCAGTAATATCGAACATGCCAGCGTGCGCGATGTGATCGTGCAACTGCGAAATGCAGGCTGTCAGCATGCCATCGTGCTCGAGGCTCAGGAAAAAGGGGAGGGTTATTTCGTCAGGGGTATCTTTTCAATTACCCAGATCGGACGGCAGCTTGGTATGGATATTCCAGTGGATGGGCATGTACAGAGTTTCGCGGAATTTGAAAAACTGATTGCCTGATTATTGAAACCACGGACGGCTGCATGAACGCAGGAGTATGTATACGTGCAGCAGGATTCAGTAGTCTGTGTATTCCTGAAAAATACCAAATTCCCCATCATCCTTAAAACTGATGACTCTGAACGGGTCTTTTCTGTCACCCATTTCCATGCCGGGCGTGCCCACCGGCATCTGCGGCACGGATAAACCCCTGATATCAGGCCGTGTGTTCAGGAGCCGTTTGATATCATCCGCAGGTACATGGCCTTCAATCACATAGCCATCAATAATCGCGGTATGACAGGATGCCAGTCCATGCGGTACGTTGTATTTGTTTTTTATCCTGTCAAGATCACTGGTTTTAATATCAGTCACGTTGAATTCATGTTGTTCCAGATGTGCGATCCATTTACTGCAACACCCGCAATCCGGATCACTATAAACCGTGATCTCCATTGCGCCGGCGTAACTCTCTTTTGCCACGTCCCACCCGGTATTATCCGCAAGTAGTTGTCCCGTAAATAACATTATGGTCAGTGTTATAAGCCGGGTTAATATTTTATGCATTTGAATCACCAGTATTATTTTCGTTTAGTCTCAAGATTATTACCACTTCATACGCTGTGGCAGCAAGCCTTTCAATTCATCAGGTTTCAGGTCACGCCAACACCCGGATTTTAATCTATCCAGTTTGACATTAATAATGCGTATACGTTGCAGGCGAATCACCTTGTAGCCAAAAACTGCACACATGCGGCGGATCTGCCGGTTCAACCCCTGGGTCAGGATAATCTGGAAGGTCTTTGGATTTATACGGCTGACCTTGCAGCGTTTGGTGGTGACATCTAATTCAGGTAGCCGCACACTACGGCCCATGCCGGTGAGAAATTCGTCTGTTATCGGCCGGTCCACCGTGACGATATATTCTTTCTCGTGATTGTTTTCGGATCGCAGGATCTCGTTGACGATATCCCCGTTGCTGGTCAGCAGGATCAGGCCTTCGGATTCCTTGTCCAGCCGCCCGACCGGGAAGATGCGTTCGGGATGTTTGATGAAATCAATGATATTGCCGGGGATATGCCGCTCGGTGGTACAGGTGATGCCCGCCGGTTTGTTCAGCGCAATATAAACGTGTTTCTTTTTGCGGCTGCCAATAATCCGGCCGTTAACTCGCACCTCATCCTCTTCGCTGACCTGAGTACCCAGTTCAGCAATTTTGCCATTGATTTTTACCCGGCCTTGTTCAACCCAGGCATCGGCCTCGCGGCGCGAACAGATCCCGGTTTCAGAAATGAATTTGTTAAGTCTCATTAATATATTGAATCTGTTGTTTTCAATGCAGATGTTGATATTTCGAATGTAAAGGGCCAGTGTTGAATCTTAAATATGCATGGTCAATGCATTTTCTTCTACCGTTACTTTTTCGTGCATCTCATATTCAAATTTCAAGACCTGACCCCGATTTTTACGTGGTACAAACGATTCGGAGAATTGCAGAGTCAGTTATATGCTTAGGCCTAACGTCGCAAATAACTGGCGGATTTTGAGCACCAGCGGAAAATTTGTCCGAGTTGATTTGCCTTGTTATGTTTCATTCTCAGGTAATACTAGTAACCTTTCACTTCGCCACACTCTAACAACATGAATTGATCTTTGTTCCCTCAAGTAAACAACGCGGAATGGCGAATGTATAAGCTCACGGATTTTGACCTCACTAAATTCAGGAACGATTCTTCCGATATCAGGGTTATTACGCAATGTCTCAATGTGATCAATAATTGACACTAAGAACTGCTTACCTGCGTGGGGGACGCCCTCGTCCTTATAATATTCCTGAATACTCTCAAGATCATTCAGAGCCGAGTTGGAAATGGATATTTTCACTTAGATGATACCCAGTTTCTTTTTCACCTCTTTCAGTTCCATTTCTTTCCCTTCTTTAATTTCCATAAGACCTTGGGCGATTGCCTTTATGAACTTTCTCTCTTCTTCATTTTTTTCATATTCATCTAATCCCTGCATGACAGCGACGCCCCTACCTCGGCTAGTAAGCAAAATAGGACGGTGGGAATCTTTTGCACGGTTAACTATTTTTCCAGGATTAACTTTGAGATCTGAAAGTGGAATTACATCTTCGGAGAACTTCGTTTGCATGTGATTGGCCTCTATATGCTGCAATTAATAGACCTATATATAGCACCTATTAACAGGGCATTCAAGAAACACGAAAGGGCCGGAGTGATTTAGCCGCTCATGCGCTTCCTGCGCCCGCGACATTTGAACATCCATGTACTTCATTTTGACCGGTTGATTTTAAATCACGCCGGCCCTTTAATTCCAGGCAGGGACGTCGGCTGGAACCTGTTGTTGGGCGACTTCACAGCCCAAGAACCAAACGCAGTCCGCTGTCCACTCGCCGCATTGTCTCTGCCGGGACTGCACGAACGCGCTGCGTAAGATACGAACGATCTATAGTGAGTATCTGAGACACATTCACGACGGATGGTTTCGCTAGGCCAGACACTGCCTTTCCGATGCGAACATTGCCGGGTGCCTCAGCCAGCGCCAAGTTTGACGTGATGGCAGCAATGACTACGGTTGAGATTCTGCTGTCATTGAACGGGTTGGATTGAATCAGCAGGACAGGGCGCCGGAACCCAGGCCCCGAACCGGCCGGCTCGGAAAGTGAGGCCCACCAGACCTCACCACGCTTCACGGCTCAGCGACTCAAGCTCGGCATACTTCAAAGCTGGATCAACTTCCGAGGACTCATTGGCATAAACGGAATTCAGCTTCGCCGTGAGGGCCTTTGCGCCGCGCGTGCCGACGTACTCAGCGATGGCCTCCGCATAGAGCTGGCTGCGGGACTTCTTGAGCTTGTGAGCTAGAACCTCAGCGGCCTTGAAAACGGGATCGGGCAGGGAGATTGCGACTTTCATTGCTCCAAGGTATCACCAAAGGTATGACCAAGGCAAGCTCTAAGTCGCCCAACGAAAAGCTTGAGCGGCCCGACTCCGCGCACCCGACAGGAAATGGCGCGCTATTTCACCGCGTCCGCCATTGAGGGTGATCATTTCAGCGGCTCAGACTTTTTGACACATAACGGCTCGGATAAGACGCGCGCGCCTTTTGCGCGTCGTGCTTGAGCCGTTGGTTAGGTTTCATATATTTCATTACCCCAATATGATTCTAATATGATTACGTTAAATCCATTTTTTTGTAGAAGACTTTCAAAACTTTTCACATGATTAGAACCGCAAATAAAAATTATAATATCATTTGCCTTATCTTTAATGGTTTCTAGCCAATATTTTTCTCGAATGGCATGCAACCTAAGTCTTTCATGAGCAGGTAAATCTCCGGTGCCAGTAGCAGGAACACCAAGTTTTGTTCTGGTTGTGCTGTCTGGCTCACAAAATCTATGTTCTATTCCTAATTCGTCAGCAATAGATTTTATATTTGAGCTAGCATCAAGGTACCCAAGAACTTCTTCAGCAAATTCTTCTGCGAGAAGAGTCGCTTTAAATTTTAGAGCTAGTTCTTTGAGATATACTTTAAATTTACTTCTTGCTTCTTTTACTCTTCCAATTTCAGCTCTCTTTGGCTTAGCTGTATGCTGAAGTTCATGATTAGTTCCTACAAGATAAATCATCATTAATTGAAACCTAACTATAAGTAGACACCCTAAAAGCTCTATGAACCCTCGGCTTTGGCATCCTCGATCGCTGTTCCCGACGCGATTCTACCTCCTCCATCCCTGGAGTCGTGCGTCGCTCTCGGTCTCCGTTCCGGACTCGACTCTACCGATTACTTCCTTGTAATCGTACCGACTACATCCTTATAGTCGAGGTGTGTGAAATTCTTTGTGTTCATCACTATTCCTTTAGTACAGTACAGAAAAACTCAGAGTTTATTCGTCATTCAGTTAAATAAATGTGCCGCCTGAAAGCGGACTTTATATTGACTGGATACTGGTATACACCAGTATGACGGTTTACTGTGATTCAAGATTATATTTGTTCCACTGGCCGGTGTCACTGTAGTTGTTGGGATGATTCAATCTGCATTGGTCGTAATCGTGGTGGTGGTGCGGGTAGGCGTTCGATGCTGAAGGCGACATTGATCGCGGCCATCAACACAGCGGCAAGGTAGGGCGTGGATTGCACGAGCAATACACTGATCCACAAGCGGCCCTGGGTGTTGTAAAAATATTCGATGGAATATATCCACCAGGCTGCGCCCCAGAGCATGATGAGCAATACCAGTTCTTCCCAGATCATTGCTATGGCCGATAACAATGGCCGGCCGCGTTCGAGTTTTGGTGTACGTACGAACGGACGGCCTGAAGTGATGATGCCGGTAAGTACTGCTTTGCCGACACTGTGCATCAAGGCAAGTCCCGCGATGAGCGCATAAATTGAATCCCTGAAGTTACATTTGACCTTTGCAGAATAAAGCCACAACGATCGGATCACCTTGAAACAGAAAATACCGATGGTTGGTAATACGAATGCTTCTATCGGCAGATCCGTGGGTGGATATGTAGTTATCAATCTCGCGCTCAGTACCAGACTTGCGATGACAAAGATCAATGCAAGTCCATCAGACAACCACGGCAGCCAGCCCGCAACAAAATAATATTTCTGCGAAGGATTCAGGCCTTTACTCACAAACGGCAGCAATGCCAGCAGATGGCGTTTCATGATCTGCACTGAACCGTAGGCCCAGCGGAAACGTTGGGTTTTGTAAGCGGACAACGTATCCGGCATCAGGCCGCGCCCGAAACTCTCATTCACATAAACAGAATCATGCCTTGCACGCAGCAAGCGCAGTCCCAGTTCCGCATCTTCGGTGATGCACCACTCCGCCCATTGTCCAGCAGCGATGAGTGCTGATTTGCGGATTAACGTCATCGTGCCGTGTTGAATAATTGCATTGAAGTCGTTGCGCTGGACCATGCCGATGTAAAAGAAGCCTGTATATTCCCAGTAACACATGCGCTTGAAGAGATTTTCGTTCCCGTCGCGATAATCCTGCGGTGCCTGCACAAAGCCGACACGCTGGTCCTCGAAATAAGGCGTAAGACTTTTCAACCATTGCGGTGTTACGACATAGTCACTATCGATTACCGCAATAACATCAGCATTTGCGCTGGTCTCACTGAGACCGAAGTTCAGTGCCCCGGCTTTATATCCGGGCCAGTTTTCAAGATGGAAGAAACGGAAATGTGCGCCGAGTTCGCGGCAGATTTTTTCAACCGGTTGCCACATGGCCGGATATTTGGTGTTGTTATCAATGACCAGCACTTCGTAATTCTCATAATCAAGACGCGCAAGTGCCTCGAGTGTCTCCTGCACCATTTCCGGTGGTTCATTATATATAGGCACGTGTATCGAGACTTTGGGATAAAAATAACCTTCACGGTACGGCAATGACCGGAACTCACGTGCGGAGTTGCGGCGCCAGAGTATTTCGGAAACTTCGACAGCCTCGACCATCATCACCAGCATGGCGAAGGCCTGGAGCAAGACGAGTACGATCCATAGTGTTGCAGAGAGTGGCGTTTGATACTGGCTGGCGCCAATGGAGGCAGTCCAGGCAATCCCGGATGCAGCAAAATTGGTGATAATCGCAAACAACACTTTGCCCCGGGTGCTGACATTGCTACGCCTCATCATGAAATACAACGCGGGCAACAATGCCAGTAGCACTGCGACACCGGCCCAATGTTTCCATGTTGGTAGTTCCATCATGGCACCGGTCATGGGGAACTTTGGTATACGGTCTACATTGTACACACCCCAGTAAGGACCGGCCGGGCCTTCGATCTCGATCTTCCAGGGTTGATCAAAAGCCTCGACCACGTAATAAACAATGTCGTGTGATATGACTTCGTTGAGGAATGTGCGCAGAAATTTGGCCTGATTGACCAATGAGGGAATGGCATCACCAATTGTGGGACCATCACTTGGCCAGCCGACTTCAGAAAAGATGATGGTTTTGTCTGGATACGCGGCCCGGAGTCGTTCATACGAATTGAAAACATGATCGACTGCCTTGTCGATATGCACACCTTCCCAGTAGGGCAGGGCATGAATGGCAATAAAATCTACTGCTTCGACTAGCTCCGGATTTTTCAACCAGACCTGCCACGGTTCAGCGGTACTGACACGATGACCAACCTGTTTCTGCACCTCGCGGATATAACGGATTAATTGTTCCGCCGGGATGTCATTACGGAGCAGGACTTCGTTGCCTACCATGAGACGCACGACATTACGGTAATTTTTACCGGCCTCTATCAAGGCACGTAGTTCACGTTCGTTATTTACCGGGTCAGGTGAAATCCAGGCACCTGCTGTTACATTCAATCCATGTTTTGCAGCGAGACCTGGCACCAGTTCCAGCCCGCCATTCATGCCGTAGATGCGAACTGCAGTGATCTTGCCGGTAAGAAATTTGAGATCAGATTCAATTTCAGCAGGAGACGGCAATTCACCATGCAGTGGATTGTCATCCCGGCGCATGGGACTGAAGGAAAATCCGGTGATCTTGCCACTCCATCCGGCGGCGGGTTCATGCGGACGATTGATCCATGCCCAGATTGACAGGTTGGCGGCAATCACAAGCAATATACCAATCAGGGATTTAACGTGGGTCTTCAAGTATAGAAACGCTCCTCAGGAGAACCGTGCGATATTGCACCGCAACATTAGCATGTTGCAGGCAGATTGGGAAGACGGGAAAAATCCTGTGTTTGAGCAGGTGAAGTAATGCTTAAGTTTTGTTTGAGCTAATAATAACCGTTGAGGAGATAGTAATAATCTCCTGCGAAACCACTATTCCTTGAACTAATGCTCTAGCGTGCCTTGAGTGCCTTGGCAGCGCGGTTATAAACCTTGGGTTTCACCCAGAGGATCATGCCATACCGGCCTTTGCCCGCAGCAACGGCATCAGCAGCGGTAATATTGATCTTTGCTTTTGCCAGTCTGGCAATGGGTCCTGCAACGGCACCCACTTGATCACTCCCCTGGATCAGGAATGCTTTTTTGGACTTGCTCAGTTTCCAGCCGTTTTTCTTTGCCAGCCGTTGTATTCCGATCAATTTGTCGGCTACCAGATCAACCTGTGCCTTGCCGCCTTTGCCCGGAAATCCGGAAAAGGCCAGCAGATTGATACTTGCTGCCTTGAGTTGATCGAGTATGTTGACTGCTGCGCCTGCGCGATTTCCAACGGTGATGTAACAATAATTTACCTTGTGTGTTGTGTAGCTCATATAAACCTCCTTCAGTGATACTCAAAAATTTCTATACTTGCCTTGTTTGACCTCCATGGATGGAGGAAATGCATATGGATTGTATGGAACAATCCATGCCGCCTGGGCCCGCTAATTTTGAGACAGATTTTATTGTGATGATTAAAGCATAGACCAAAGAAAGATCTTTATTAAGTAAACGTGAAATTATTTAATAAATGAACAGCAATAATCAGTGAGTGTTTTAACATTCAGTTTGAATTTTGAATTGGCAGGCACTTCGAAAGAATCTCCACTCCTGAATGATTTCCATGCATCATTCTGTGGCAGCAGCACGTCAAGCTCACCTGACAAAATTTCCATGATTTCTTTTGCATCCGTATTAAATTCATACTCACCCGGCAGCATGATTCCCAGCGTCTTTTTTGCACCATCCGCAAACAGGACAGTACGGCTGGTCACATTCCCGTCAAAATAAACATTGGCTTTTTTGACGACACTGATATTTTTGAATTCTGACATAAGCAGTCCCTTAGAGAGAATGTAATTCCATACCCGGCTTTATTGATCATTCTTTATAGCTGGATTTGCCGGATTGCCCGGCAATGCCTGTTTCGAAATAATATTTTTTTGCTGGAATAGATCCAACCCGGAAAATGCATCACAGGCATCCCTGTTTTTGAATGTTACGAAGTTACTGGCATTCAGCGCTGCGGTTCCACATCTGACAAATATGAAATCGGATTCCATAAACTGGCCGGAGGAGATAATAGTACACTCAGGAAATTCCGCTACAGTTTTGTCGACCACATCATTTATTGATCCATTTGTTGCTATACATTTATATTCAAATGATATGTAACTCTGCTCATGTTGTTTTGTAGAATAGACCAGTGTCACAATTATGATGATGGAAATCAGGGCTATCAGTATATTTTTCTTCATATATATTGACCGGGTATTATCGCCCTTCAGTGTACAGGTTTTTGATTAATTCATACATCCTGCAATCGGGAAGATAACCGTATTATTCTGAAAAAAGAAAACTGATTTATTGCTAAGGAAACTCTGATTAAGTCTAAAAATTCTTTGAATCGTCATTCTGGTACCCTCCGGGTATAAACTCCTGCCAGTATCCCCTTCCCCCTTTCAGGGGGAAGGTAGGATGGGGGTTGTTTACTGGATGCTGGCCGCTACGGACTGACGCACATGGATGTGCTAATGCCGCGATCACATGGAAGTGAAGGAGCGGCCCTGTCCTCGGCTTTGGCATCCTGCGTCGCCCTACCGCCTATGTCCCTATAGGCGTCTTGCGGCATTTCCTACATCCTGTGGGTCGTTTTCACCAGAATGACGGCTGATAGCAATTTATGACTTATTCAGAGCATCCCTAAAAATGATCCCCAGTCTGATGTTGGTTTAACCTGTATAACATTGGGCTACCGCCATAGTATTGCCGGACCGCACTTTCTGGAATTTTTCCCAGAAACCTTTGTCAATGGCACGCAGTGAGGCGGATGTATTCTCATTACGATAACGGCTGATATGCTTCGGACCACCGTTGTACATGGCATAGGTGGCACGCATCAGGTTATCCAGTCCGCCTGCATGGTTATGTTCGCCTCTGGCGATGGCGTAATCAACCAGATAATGTTGCAGGATTTCGCTGCCTGCCTCTGCGTTATAGCCCAGATTATGCTGTAAGCCTTCGATTTCATAAAAACCACGCCAGACATGCTGGTTGATCTGCATGATACCGACCGCCCCGGCATTGGAACGTATCGGAATAATCTCACCTCTGGTCCTGACATACTGCCGCCAGCAGCTTTCCTGCCAGGCGGTAGTCAGTACCAGTGTCCGGTAAAGTTCCTTGAATTGACTGTCCAGCTTTTTTTTCCGCAGGGTTGATTGCGCGACCAGATCCAGCAGTAACTGCATCTGTGGCAGGTATTCGTTAAGTACATTGATTGTCGGCACCCAGCCGTTCAGGCGATTGACCAGCACGTGGTATGCACTTTCATGGACTATCAATGCCGGCATGAATGACAACATCAACGCAGCCGGCATGCCACCCACGACCTGTAGCGGACTTGCTGGTGGTAATGATTGATTTATGAATTGATCCGTATCCGCGGGTGCAGGATCGGCCTCGGGCGGTGGGAGTGGCGGACCAAAACCAAACACTTCACGCAATTCCGGATCGACCTCAGTATCGTAGTGCAATGGATCGCGTGTCTCTACCGGCGCAATCATGCGGGCCATGCGGCGCAGGGCATCCGCTGTCAATATAAAACCGGTTTCTTCTTCCAGCATTTGTATGGCAGCGAGCGCATCGCCAGCGGTGATAAAACTCAGATAACTGGTGATCGATGAGGTCGGGATTTTTTCACTGACCCGGCGTAATTCCGGCGCCAGTTGTTCCCAGGTTTTGACAAACAACTCCGGTACCGGATCAGGCGCATCCGAGACAGTGGGCACCAGTACTTCCAGCAGATCCTGGCGCGCATCAAGTAATACGGCGAACAGGGAAGAGCGTAGTTCATGGAGATCGGTGTCCGCGCCGGCATGCTTGATGACGGAGGTGAGAAATGCATCCCAGCGTTGCCAGGCTTCTTCCCAGCGCATTAATTCTTCATGAGTCAAAGCCGGTTCCGATTCAACAGGCAATGCACTCCTTATATATTCCGGCACCTCGAAACGGACACCCAGTTCGATATGATCAGCGTCAACAACAACACTGTCGAAGGATACGGAATCCATGATCTGGCGCGGTCCGCTGGAATCAAGGGGGAAGACCAGACCCAGCAATCCCCTGAGTTCATCGAGTACCGGTTGCAGATTCAATTGCAGGCGGTTGAAGCGCGGGTGTACATATTTTTTTATCCAGTCCCACAGCGTACCGAATATCCCCTGGGATTCGCTGTCTTCTTTATAGATCTTTGAATCCACGACCTTGAATTCCACCACACCGGGAGAAGAACCCAGCAACGGTTCCTGGAAAACTTCAATATATCCGCTCCAGTTTAAAAGCGGTATGCAGATACTGCCGATGGCAGTACCAAAACGTGCTTGCGTTGCAGTCTTTGTGCGTATCTGGCCATTCTCAAAACCAAGTTCCGGCGCGGACAGCGTCAGTATGTTGCAATCCTTGCCGTCATTCCACACCCGTGCCTCGCCATCATTTTCGGTATAAACCTGTTCCGCCAGCAGGCGTTGCATGAAACCCTGTTCCAGCCTTAACGGCACATCAATCTGGCGTGCATGACCGGATAAAGGAGAGCACAACAAGACGGCGAAGAGAAAATGCTTCAATCTGAAATAAACACAGGCTTGCATAGCTTTGCTATTCTACTGGAGAAGTCTGAAACAGGAGATGGTGATTTTATACCAGTTATGAAAGCCCGGTTAATCCGAAAGATTGTTTATCAGCAGGATAGGCATGAAATTGCCGTGAAGTTGGGCCGGGAACCTCCTCATATTTTTTGCTGGGCACCGGCGAGTTTTTTGAGTCTCGCCTTAAACTCACCCCAGAGTCGTTCTTTTTCGCCCTTCCAGCCCTGGATGGATAATTCCTGTTCAACGGCGCCCCACACTTTTGCCACCAGTATCAATGGACACATTTCAAAGAGATCCGGATGTAACGCGCCATACACTTCCGTCATGCTGCATTTTGCACGCAGGCCGATCGCTTCCGGTGTCAGACCGTATTGGCGCAGGAACTTTCTGACTGCAAGTTTGTTGGATGAGGTCGTTTTGGTATTCATGGGCTTTCCATCCTCTGGACAGTTTTTTCTCCGCCACCAAGGTTAGAAATACTAACCATATATGTCAAGTAATTCTAACCTGTTCCGCCCTACATCAGTTTCTTAAACTGCCTGCATGTCAATCAGCGCACGAATCCGGCAGGCAAGGAAAGACGCCGATATTTCCCAATCCAGTCTTGCCGGAATGCTCGGTGTTACCCGCAGTGCTTGCAGCCAGTGGGAATCGGCACAGGGCACGGCGCCGCGCCGGGAGCGCATGGAACAGCTTGCCGGTGTGTTAGGTGTGAGCTATGAATGGTTGGCTACCGGTCGTAAGCCGAAAGAGGAAAAAACGGCCTTCATGATTAAGGAGGGGTCTGTGCCTGCATACCGGGCAGCGATGACGGACGAACAGGAGGAATTGCTGAAATTATATAATGCGTTACCCATGAAGATGCGCAAGGCGTTACTGGAATTTTTGCGGTCTTTGTAGCCATCAGGTCGGGACGGACATTCACGGGCTGCATCAATCGAGTCTGCCCTGACTTAACGGGGCCTCATAAACATTAGACATCCTTGTTACAATACATTGCCATTAATATTTCATTTTCTCTTTTTGATTTTTGGCTTATGGTCCAATTCCATTACGCTCCCTATCCATAAAGGAACATCCGCCTTTATAAATATGTCCTTTATAATGTTCACTAAAACATTGACATATTTCTGGTCTATGTAGCCACCCTCCTTCTTTTGTTGTATAGAGATCTTGTTGAATCACTTTCTCTTCGCTCTGATATACCTCATAAATCTTAACTTCTTTCGGTTTAATTTCATTTTTTTCCAGGTATTCGATTAAGCCACATATTGTGTCTGATAAATAAAAGTTGTATTCATCTACTCCTTCTATAATTTGTACTCTTGCTTCATAGGTATATGGCAGGCTTTTATCGTATTTCGATTTTGGACCAATCAACTTTCTTAACATATCCATTAATCTTTCTCCTTTTTGTAGTTTCTACTACGTTTAATCCGCAGATACTTTTTCCATATATTTAATTAATGATGTCTAACACCAACCATAACCAGCATAAGGAAGCGGCACTTTCTTGCGTCTGAGTTAATGGTTTTATTAAGCATCGCATTCATTATTTTTATTGTGAAATCGACAGGTCAGCAAGTCACGTGCAGGATCGCCTGGACATTTTCGCCCTCTTTTTCCGAAATGAGCCTGCAGGCCTCATCAGTTGGCACTGCGACGATCTTAATGCCGCGTTGCCTGGCCTCAGCAAAGAACTCCGGCATAATTGGCAATTGCCCGTGGGCGCCAGTACCGATGATTAAGTGTTTCCCGCCCCAGGGGATTTCTTCATTAATCGACAGCGGTGTGTGGCCATATTGTTCACGATATGCCTTGGAGGGCTTCTTTTTCCGCTTGTGGATCTTGCCCTTGTCGATGACGACATCAAAGTCGTAGGGCTGACCATCGATTTCGATCTCGCCAAAACCAACAAACTTTGCCTTCATAAATCTACCTTCTGCTCATAATAGCCTACACTGTCGTTTCAACGTCGCTTCTATCTATTCCTTAAACTGATCATTCCCTTGGGGATAATTATAGTAAATTAACCGGCTCTCGTGGTCTTCAATATAAGGGTTTCCGATTGTTGCCTCGCTGAACGATATGACAGGGATGTCAGGCAGGCACATCCTTGCCCAGTCGCCACAGAAGGCTTCCCTGCGCTTCGCCATTAGTTTCGGTATAAACCTGTTCCGCCAGCAGACGTTGCATGAAACCCTGTTCCAGTTGTAACGGCACTTCAAGCTGGCGTGCATGAACAGACAAAGAACATAGCAACAGGATATTGAAGAGCGAATACTTCAGTCCGGAATAAATACGGTTTTGCATGGAAAAAACAGAATGGCTCAAGAGTCTGTGTAATAGTGAGATTTCAATTCTTTACTGGTTTGTGCTGCATTATCATCGTCAAATACTTGCGTTGTGAGGTTGCCATTAAATCACTGTCCGCTTAGATGTGCAGGTGGAAAACCTTGTTCATAATCTTCCATTCCCCATCAACTTTAAGCAATGTATGCAGATCGGTAAACCGGTGTCCGGTCCAGTTGTCAAGTTCCAGGCGCACTGAGGCAATCGATCCGTAAATATCAATGCTGGCAATACGAGACTGTAATTCTTTTGCCGGGCCATTTTTATCATTCCAGTCAAATAGTTGCTGGATGGGCCCGGCCATTAAATCATTACCAACGTAACCAAAAATCATGGCATCCTTGTGGAAAGCAGGTTTCATGTCATCACCCCGGCCAGAAATGGCGCCATCTATATAGTGCTGAACAGTTTTGGCAATGGCATCGTAATCATTCAAATTGGCAGAGGCATTACTCATAATTTTTCTCCTTTCTTTTTTCCCGAAACAATTTTAATACTGTAATGTGATCCGAATAAACAGTTTATATCAGATTGATACGTTCAGGCAGCTGTTCCACCCACGGTCAGATTATCGATACGGATGGTTGGCTGGCCGACACCGACTGGCACGGACTGGCCGTCCTTGCCACAGGTACCGATACCGGAATCCATTTGCATGTCATTGCCAACCATGGAGACCCGTGTCAACACATCGGGGCCGTTGCCGATAATGGTCGCGCCCTTGATGGGCCTGGTGATCTTTCCATTTTCGATGAGATACGCCTGGCTGGCACTGAATACGAACTTGCCGTTGGTGATATCTACTTGCCCGCCACCAAACTGTTGTGCATAGATGCCCTTGCTTACCGAAGCGATGATCTCTTCCGGTGTGTGTGATCCGCCGAGCATGTAGGTGTTGGTCATGCGCGGCATGGTGAGGTGAGCGTAGGATTCGCGCCGGCCATTGCCGGTCGGCTGCATGCCCATGAGTTTTGCATTGTGTTTGTCTTGCAGGTAACCACGCAGGATGCCGCGTTCGATCAGTGTCGTGCATTGCGTCGGCGTACCTTCATCATCGATATTGAGTGAGCCGCGCCGGTTGACTATGGTGCCATCAT
This sequence comes from Gammaproteobacteria bacterium, assembly GCA_038922795.1. Classification (GTDB taxonomy): domain Bacteria; phylum Pseudomonadota; class Gammaproteobacteria; order Eutrophobiales; family Eutrophobiaceae; genus 2-02-FULL-47-50. The sequence goes on along the minus strand of JBCKWI010000001.1, from coordinate 40,910 downwards.
CCACAACGGTCACTTCCGGTGTGGCGACGCGTTCGCCGATGCGGCCGGAGAATGCAGATGTTTTCTTACGGTTAAAATCACCTTCAAGACCATGGCCGATGGCTTCATGTAATAAAATGCCGGGCCAGCCCGGACCGAGTACCACGGTCATTGCACCTGCCGGCGCATTGACGGCTTCAAGATTTGTCAGTGCCTGTGCAACAGCTTCATCAATATAGGTGGTAAATAAATTGTCATTCAGAAAATATTCATATCCTAAGCGGCCACCGCCGCCGGCGCCGCCTTTTTCGATGCGGCCGTTCTGTTCCACGATAACATTAATATTCAAACGCACGAGTGGACGTATGTCCGCGGCAAACGTACCGTCATTGGCAGCCACCAGAATGGTTGTATGCATGGCATTCATCCCGACCAGCACCTGTTTGACACGCGGGTCTTTTTTCCGGGCTTCTGCATCAATGCGTTTCAATAGATTGATTTTCTCCTCCGCACCGATTGAGACGAGCGGATCGGCAGCAGTATAGAGTGCGGGGGTGTTCTGTTGTTTCCAGGCCTGCAATTTGCCTGCTCCACCACTTCTGGCAATCGCACGCGCTGCTTCTGCCGCACTGGCCAATGCCGGTAAGACAATTTCATCGGAATAGGCGAAGCCGGTTTTGTCGCCACTGATGGCGCGTACGCCGACACCCTGATCAATGCTGTGCGATCCTTCCTTGACGATCCCGTCTTCCAGCACCCAGGATTCCGCATGTGAGGATTCAAAATACAGATCAGCCGTATCAATATCATGCTGCATCAATTGGTCCAGTGTTTTCTGAATGTCATTGACCTGCAGTCCGCCGCTGTCCAGCAATTGATGTTTGGCGATGTCCAGTGTTTTACTCATGTCTTGTGATAGTCCAATGTCCGGTGTTTCAGTGCCGGGAAATTATTCCGCAATGTCTTCAGTTGTTCGAGATCGATATCCGCACAGGCTATGCCTTCTCCATGCTCAACCACAGCGAGGATATCGCCCCAGGGATTTATGACCATGCTGTGGCCCCAGGTCTCTTTATTATTTATGTGCCGGCCTCCCTGATTAGGCGCGATGACATAACTTAAGTTCTCCACGGCCCGGGCACGCAACAATGTCTCCCAGTGCGCCTTGCCGGTGGTAGCGGTAAAGGCGGAGGGGACAGTAATGATATTAACATCCTGGTTAAGCATGTTCCGGTATATTTCCGGGAAGCGCAGGTCATAACAGACCGACATGCCGATATTACCGAACGGGGTTTTTGCGACAGTAATCCCGTTACCGGCCTCTATGGTACTTGATTCGTTATAGGTTTCATTGCCACCATTAACACTGACATCAAACAGGTGGATCTTGTCGTAGCGAGCAATGCACTCTCCCTGCGGATTATAGAGGAGGCAGGCAGCACGGATTTTATCCGGTACACTGGCCTGAATCGGGATGGTACCGCCTATCAGCCAAATCTGGTGCTGCTGAGCCTGTTTACTCAGGAAATCCTGGATAGGACCATGGCCAAAAGGTTCCTTCACGGCCAGCTTGTCCTGTTCGTGCTGTCCCATCAGCGGGAAATTTTCCGGTAAAACCAGAAATTCAGCGTGATCAGCCACGCCCTGCCGGATAAGATCAGCGGCAGAGTTTAAGTTGGTCTCAACATTATCGGTTGAGACCATCTGGATGGCAGCAATTCTAGTCATGGGGCACAGTATAAAGGAAAAGCTTTAGGAATTTGGAATATGGTAGGTAGTAGGTAGGATACGGAATACGGTAGATGGTAGGTGGGATATGGAATACGGAATACGGAATACGGAATACGGTAGATGGTAGGTAGAATATGGGAATCAGAGTTGGCGAAAGGTTTGTGTCCCCCATATGCCATCTACTACATACCAAATTCCGGCTCCCAACTACCAAATTCCACCTTCCAGTTAAATGCCTTATACTCATTCGCCTTTTTGAGGTTTACATTAATTTACAGGTTTACTGACTTGAACAACGAATTTCCAAGAATTAACCGGCTGCCGCCGTATGTGTTCGCCATCGTCAATGACCTGAAAATGGAGGCACGCCATCGTGGCGAGGATATCATCGACTTCGGCATGGGGAATCCGGACCAGCCGCCGCCACAGCATATCGTCGACAAAATGATCGAGGCGGCCAGCCGCGAAGATACGCATCGTTATTCCTGGTCACGCGGTATCCCGAGACTGCGCCGGGCCATCTGCAACTGGTATAAAAAACGCTATGACGTGGATCTCGATCCTGAATCCGAGGCCATCGTCACTATCGGTTCCAAGGAAGGTCTGGCGCATCTCGCCATGGCCGTAGTCGATCGTGGTGATGCGGTACTGGTGCCGAATCCATCCTATCCCATTCATCCGTTCGGATTTGTAATCGCCGGGGCCGATGTCCGGCATGTACCGATAGGGCCGGGCTTTGATTTTTTTGCGGAGCTGGAAAAGGCCATACGCGATTCGTGGCCCAAACCAAAATTACTATTGTTGAATTTCCCCGGCAATCCGACTACGGAATGTGTTGAATTATCGTTTTTCGAAAAGGTCATCGAGATTGCGCGTGAACATGACATCTGGGTGGTTCAGGATCTTGCCTATGCCGATATCGTATTTGATGGTTACACCGCACCTTCTATTTTGCAGGTACCGGGCGCCAAGGATGTTGCGGTTGAATTCTTTACCCTGTCCAAGAGTTACAACATGCCCGGCTGGCGTGTGGGCTTCATGGTTGGCAACCAGACACTGGTCAAAGCACTGACCCGATTAAAATCCTATCTGGATTACGGGTTGTTTACCCCGGTGCAGGTAGCGGCGATTACCGCACTGGAAGGTGATCAACAATGTGTGGCGGATATCCGTGATATGTACCGGCGCCGCCGTGATGTGTTATGTGAAGGACTGAACTCCGCCGGTTGGGTTGTGGAAAAACCCAAGGGCACAATGTTTGTCTGGGCCCCCATCCCCGAACAATTCCAGGCCATGGGTTCGATCGAGTTTTCCAAGAAGGTATTAAGTGAAGCCAAGGTGGCCGTATCACCGGGGATCGGTTTTGGTGAATATGGCGACAAGCATGTGCGTTTTGCACTCATTGAAAATGAACATCGTACCCGGCAAGCGGTTCGTGGGATCCGTTCAATGTTTCGTGAAGAAACTCCGGCGTTTGATGTAAAGAAGGAAGCATAATGAAACCAGTCAAAGTGGGTCTGTTAGGCATGGGTACGGTAGGCAGTGGTACGATCAATGTGCTGCACCGTAATGCTGAAGAAATCGCACGCCGGGCCGGACGTGAGATCCGGATCTGTCACGCTGCGGCAAAGGAATATAACGCTGAGAAGATTCACGGTCTGGATAAAATTGACAAGATTACGGATGATGCCTTTGAAGTCGTGAATAATCCCGATGTTGATATCGTTATCGAATTGATAGGCGGCTATTCACCGGCACGGGAACTGGTGCTCAAGGCCATCGAGAATGGCAAGCATGTGGTCACCGCGAACAAGGCGCTCATCGCAAAACACGGCAACGAGATATTTGCCGCGGCCCAGAAAAAAGGTGTGATGGTTGCATTTGAAGCAGCCGTTGCCGGTGGCATCCCGATCATCAAGGCAATCCGCGAAGGACTTGCCGCCAATCAGATCCTGTGGGTGGCTGGTATCATCAACGGCACAGGAAATTTTATCCTGACCGAGATGCGCGAAAAGGGCAGGACGTTTGATGATGTGCTCAAAGAAGCCCAGGCGCTGGGTTATGCCGAGGCCGATCCAACGTTCGATGTGGAAGGCATTGATGCCGCCCACAAATTGACCATTCTCGGTTCCATTGCATTTGGTATCCCGTTGCAGTTTGATAAAACCTACACAGAAGGGATCACAAAGATCGAACAGCAGGATGTAGTCTATGCAGACGAACTGGGTTACCGGATTAAACACCTTGGTATCGCACGCAAAACAGATAAAGGTATAGAACTACGTGTGCATCCCACACTCATACCCGAGCGCCGTCTGATTGCGAATGTGAACGGTGTAATGAATGCCGTGGTGGTGCAAGGTGATGCTGTTGGCCCGACTCTTTATTATGGTGCCGGGGCCGGATCCGAACCTACGGCTTCCGCTGTGATTGCAGATGTAGTGGATGTTGCGCGTGTCCTGACAACTGATCCGAATAATCGTGTCCCGCACCTGGCCTTCCAGCCAAATAAATTGTCTGACGTGTCGATACTACCCATGGATGAAGTAGAGACTGCCTATTATCTGCGCATGCAAGCGATCGATCGGCCGGGTGTGCTTGCTGATGTGACACGGATACTGGGTGATGCCGGGATCAGCATTGAAGCCATCTTGCAGAAAGAACCTGCCGAAGGCGCGAGCCATGTGCCAGTGATCATGTTGACACAGCGTGTGCAGGAAAAATTCATGAACAAGGCCATTAAAGAGATCGAAGCCCTCGATAGCATTTATGACAAGGTCATGCGGATACGGTTGGAAACATTGGAGTGACCGCTGGTAGGTGGTAGTTGGAATATGGTGGATGGAATTTGGTAGGTAGAATGTGGCAGGTGGGCAGGATGTTCCCCATATACCATCTACTAAATACTGTCCAGTTAAGTAAAGTAACTTCAGAAAAATATAGAAACAGAATGAGCTTCAGACAAAGATATACCGGTCTCATCGAACGTTACCGTGACCGTCTGCCGGTGCATGATGACACCCGCATCATCAGCCTGGGTGAAGGGAATACACCACTGATCCGGCTGCATAATATTCCGGAACTGACCGGTAAGGATGTCGATATCTATGTGAAATATGAAGGACTGAATCCTACCGGATCGTTTAAAGATCGTGGCATGACCATGGCAGTCACCAAGGCCATGGAAGAAGGTTCAAAGGCCATCATCTGCGCATCGACTGGTAATACATCAGCCTCGGCCGCGGCTTATGCGGCGCGTGCAGGAATCACTGCGTTTGTGTTGATACCGGATGGGAAGATCGCCCAGGGCAAACTCGCACAGGCCATGATGGAAGGTGCGGTTGTGATCCAGATCAAGGGCAATTTTGATGATGGCATGCGGCTGGTAAAAGAAGTCGCACAGACTGCGCCCGTCACTATCGTTAACTCTATCAATCCTTATCGTTTGCAGGGACAGAAGACTGCGGCGTTCGAGATCGTTGAAGAGCTCGGGCGCGCACCGGATTATCATTGCCTGCCTGTAGGTAATGCAGGCAACATCACGGCACACTGGATCGGTTACAGTGAATATGCCTGCAAGGATGGCGATCACGTTACGGATGCCTGTGCTTTCTGCAAAGGGCATTGCCGGTTTGCCGGCGGCCCGAGTGCCGGTCAACGGCCCAAGATGGCCGGTTATCAGGCCAGTGGTTCCGCACCATTCCTCCGTGGCAAAATGGTGGATGATCCGGAGACCGTTGCAACCGCGATCCGTATCGGTCATCCGCAGTCCTGGGACCAGGCCTGGATAGTCAACAAGGAATCCGGCGGCTGGTTTGATGAATGTACTGATGACGAGATCCTTGCCGCGCAGAAACTGCTTGCTGAAAAAGAAGGTGTATTCTGTGAACCGGCATCGGCTACATCACTGGCAGGCGCCATGCGTGATATTAAATCCGGAAAGATAGCGGAGAACAGTTGTGTGGTTTGTACCCTGACCGGACATGGCCTGAAAGACCCGGACACTGCGATTGCGCAAAGCACCGCACCGGTAGTCAAGATCGAGGCAAATCTGGACCAGGTAAAGAAGGCGATATTGGATAATCTATAGTATCTGGTAGATGGAATGTAGAATATGGGAATATTAATAATTTTAATTCGACTATCCCCATATGCTACCTGCCATATGCAATTTTTTACATGCTGTATTTCCGATGCATAGTTTAACCCTGTTCATCCCCGGTCTGCTCACACCCGCCGGGGATTTATCTGAACAGGATATCCCGCCAGTTCCATCACTGGAAAAACTGCTGGCCTGTGCCAGCCGTGAACAACTCATCCCGTTTGGATTCAGTGATGCATTATGCATGTTGTTCAAACTTGAACGCCATGCAGAGAAAGATTTCCCTATCGCTGCGATAACAAAACTGGTGGATGATGATCATTCACTGGCGGGGCCCTGGATGCGGGCTGATCCGGTACATCTGGTTGCCGGCCGGCAGGGATTGGTTCTGATGGATGAATCAACCTTTACGCTGGATCAGCATGATGCCCTGGTGCTGGCGGCAGATGTAAAAGACATCCTGGCAGAACGGGGCATGATACTGGAAGCGCCTACCACTAATCGCTGGTATATCACCATGGATGTTGCGCCTGACATTAAAACAATACCGGTTCATGAAGTTGCCGGCAGGGACATACATTATTATATGCCGGCAGGAAAAGACCAGCAGGCGTGGGCACAGTTATTGAATGAAATACAAATGACTTTGCATGGAAGTCAGGTGAATACAGAACGTGAGCGGCGGGGTGAGCGTGCTGTCAACAGCCTCTGGTTCTGGGGCTGTGGTGAACTGCCCATCCTTGTAAAATGTCCCTGGACCAGGGTATTTACCGATGAGGAGATTGCAAAAGGTTTTTCTGTCCTGGCCAATATTCCCTGCGCGGAGTTACCAGACTCAATTGATGATGCACTTGAACTTGCAGAGGATGAAGATGATGTATTGGCCGTCATGTCCTTTGGTTTGCGTCACAGCCAGTATCATGATCTGAAAGGCTGGCAGGATTTTATTGCCTATCTGGAGGAATTCTGGTTTTCAGAGGCTATTGATTGCATAAAATCCAAAGAGATCGAAGAATTGACGCTGATAACTGAATACCAGCAGTTTACAATCCGCAAGTCTTCTCTTTATCAATTCTGGAAACGGCCCAAATCAATTGCTGTTTATGCAAATTGATAAATACAAACTCTTATGTCATTTCGAGCATAGCGAGAAATCCGCCGTAGGCGTCCCGAACGCAGTGAGGGATCTACCCGTTGGTCGAAATGACACTAACTACTTATTCTGATGCCAATTAATATCACCCGCCGCACCTTCCGTAATGATGTCAGTTTTTCCGGGGATATCCATCCTGTATTACGGCGCATCTATGCCGCACGCAACATACAATCGGCGGCGGAACTGGATTATTCGTTGCGGGGGTTATTGCCATTTGCAGCACTGCTTGGCATGGATCAGGCTGTGACACTGCTTGCCAATGCGTTCAAAGAAAATAAAAAATTACTAATTGTTGCGGATTTTGATGCTGATGGCGCAACGAGTTGTGCACTCGCCCTGCGCGGCCTGAAGTTAATGGGATTTAGTGATGTCCAGTATGTTGTCCCGAACCGGTTTGAATTTGGTTATGGTTTGAGTCCCGAAATCGTTGAAGTTGCGTCTGATTTGAAACCTGATGTCATCATTACCGTAGATAATGGAATTTCCAGTATAGAAGGTGTGGCACTGGCACGTTCCAGAAACATTGAGGTATTAATTACCGATCATCATTTGCCCGGTTCGACTCTCCCGGATGCCAACGCGATAGTCAATCCCAATCAGCCCGGTGACAGTTTCCCCAGCAAGAACCTGGCCGGGGTGGGTGTGATGTTTTATATCCTGATCGCCCTGCGCAGTCATCTGCGTGAACAGAACTGGTTTGCCGTGAATAACATCCCTGAACCCAATCTGGCCGAATTATTGGACCTGGTGGCACTGGGGACAGTCGCGGATGTAGTGCCACTCGATCACAATAACCGCATCCTGGTTGCACAGGGTCTTGCGCGTATCCGTTCCGGCAAGTGTTGCGCGGGGATCAGGGAATTACTGAAGGCGGCCAATCGTTCTTTAAAAAATATAACTGCACAGGATTTATCTTTCGCTGTGGCGCCACGTCTGAATGCCGCTGGCAGACTGACCGACATGTCGCTCGGTATTGAATGTTTGTTGACCGATGATCAACAGTTGGCAAAGGACATGGCCCTCAAGCTTGAACAACTCAACAAGGAACGGCGCGAGATACAGGCAGAGATGCAGGCGCAGGCCATGATCGATATTGCCGATCTGGATTTGAATGACCAGGCGTCATTACCGAACGGTCTCTGCCTGTTCAATGAGAACTGGCATCAGGGAGTCGTCGGAATTCTGGCCGGGAGAATCAAGGACCAGATAAACCGGCCGGCCATTGTCTTTGCAAAAGACAAGGAAGGTTATATCAAGGGATCGGCACGTTCCATCAGCAGTGTGCATATCCGTGATGTGCTGGATACGATTGCCAGCCAGCATCCCGGCATCATCAGTAAATTTGGCGGTCATGCGATGGCTGCTGGCCTGACCATCCGGGAGGCTGATTTTGATCAATTCAGTTCTTTGTTTGATCAGGTGACGGGCAGGTTTTTATCCGGCGATGAACTGGACGGGGTGCTGTTCTCCGATGGTGAATTATCCGTTAATGAATTGAGCTTTGAACTGGCGGAAAAAATTATATCGTCAGGACCCTGGGGGCAGGGTTTCCCCGAGCCTGTGTTTGACGGTGAGTTTGAAGTCATCAATACCCGTGTCGTTGGTGAAAGGCATCTCAAATTACAGTTACGGCATCCGGGTAATAACAGGGCCATTGACGCCATCGCCTTTAATATCACTGATGAAGACTGGCCTGAATCGACCGGGCGAGTGCAGACCGTCTATAAACTGGACATCAATGAATTTGCTGGCCGTCGGCAGCTACAACTGCTTATTAACTATATAATGCCTTTGTAGGAGCATGCCCTGCATGCGATATGCATTTTCGCGTGCACGGCACGCTCCTACGGGTTGTGGCCTGCCCCAATAGATATGGATCAACGATTTGTGGTAGGAGCACGCCTTGCGTGCGATGAAAAAACATCTTTCGCGGGCATGGCCCGCTCCTACAAAAAGCTTAGCGGATTTTCTCCTTCCGATTACAATGTGCGCTCCGAACTAATTCATTAGAGAAAAATACCTGACATGCTTGAGATCAACCCGGTTTTAGCCCAGATCAAGGATCTGCGGGAACGAGTGACTTCCCTTAGGGGGTATCTTTGACTATGACAACAAGGCTGAGCGGCTGGTAGAAGTCGAGCACGAACTGGCTGTACCAAAGATATGGGACAATCCCGAGCGTGCCCAGTCACTGGGCAAAGAACGCGCGTCTCTGGAACTCATCGTTGATTATATCCGTGAAATAGAAGAGGGATTACGCGATGCCTCTGAATTATTGTCCATTGCCGCCGAGGAAAAGGATGCTGACACAGTTCAGGCGGTAGCGAAGGACGTTGACAAATATGAAAAGAAAGTCGAGGAACTGGAGTTCCGCCGCATGTTTTCCGGTGAGATGGATGCCAATAATGCCTATCTCGATATTCAATCCGGTTCCGGCGGGACTGAAGCCCAGGACTGGGCCGAGATGTTATTGCGCATGTATCTGCGTTGGGGGGAACAGCATGGTTTCAATACGGAATTGATCGAAATATCCCCCGGTGAAGTTGCCGGGATCAAGAGTGCGACGATTAAATATGCAGGGGATTATGCCTACGGTTGGCTGCGCACTGAAACGGGCGTGCACCGACTCGTGCGTAAATCCCCTTTTGATTCCAACAACCGCCGGCATACTTCGTTTGCCTCGGTGTTTGTATCACCGGAAGTCGATGAGACGATTGATATCGAGATTAACCCGGCTGATCTGCGCATTGATACCTACCGATCCAGCGGGGCAGGCGGGCAGCACGTCAACAAGACCGATTCAGCAGTGCGTATTACTCATAACCCGTCTGGTATCGTTGTACAATGCCAGAACCAGCGCTCGCAACACAAAAACAAGGACCAGGCCATGAGCCAGTTGCGTGCCAAGCTGTATGAGCTTGAAATGCAGAAACGCAATGCAGCGAAACAGGCGCAGGAAGATGCCAAGGCTGATATCGGCTGGGGCAGCCAGATTAGATCATACGTGCTGGATCAATCCCGCATTAAGGACCTGCGTACCGGAGTTGAAACGGGGAATACCCAGGCGGTACTGGATGGTGATTTGGACCGGTTTATTGAGGCAAGTCTTAAAAGCGGACTGTAGTAGGTGGTAGTTGGGATATGGTAGTTGGGATATGAGATTAATAAGGAGAGGAGTCACAGATGACGATAAATAATTTTAAGCAACTGGAAGTCTGGAGGCTGGCACATAATATAGTCCTGAACGTATATCGGCATACAGAGGAACTGAGATATTATTTTATTCTCTGCGGAGATTTGGATTATTTACAAATTGATAATCAACAATTATTGGAAATTGAATCAGTTGCTAAAATGTTGAATAAACTATACACGACGGTAAATAGTGATTAGTCCCCATATACCATCTACTACATACCAAATACCATATATGTCTGATAACAACGATAACGATCTGATAGCTCAACGACGTGCACAGTTGCAGCAGTTGCGTGAGAAAGGCAATGCCTACCCTAATCATTTCCGGCGCAATGCATTGGCTGCGGATTTACATGCTGAATTTACAGGCAAGGACCAGGCGGAGCTTGGGCAACTGGCGGTCAATGTCAAGATTGCAGGCCGCATGATGACACGCCGTATTATGGGCAAGGCTGCTTTTGCCCATGTGCAGGATATGTCCGGCCGTATACAGATCTATGTGAAACGTGATGATCTGCCGGAAGGACAATATGACGAATTCAAGCAATGGGACCTGGGTGATATCCTTGGCGCTGAAGGGACATTGTTTAAAACAAAAACCGGTGAACTTTCCGTACACGTTAATCACATCGAGCTGCTGGCAAAATCCCTGCGGCCATTGCCGGAAAAATTCCATGGCCTGACCGATCATGAAACCCGTTACCGGCAGCGTTATCTGGATTTAATCACCAACGAAGAAACACGCCGTACTTTTGCCATTCGGTCAAAGACGATTGATTTTATCCGCAGCTATCTCAGGGACTCAGGATTTATCGAGGTAGAAACTCCCATGTTGCAGGTGATTCCCGGTGGCGCCACCGCCCGCCCGTTCATCACTCATCACAATACACTGGATATGCAAATGTATTTACGTGTTGCGCCGGAGCTTTATCTGAAGCGTCTGGTCGTGGGCGGGATAGAAAAGGTGTTCGAGATCAACCGCAGTTTTCGCAATGAAGGATTGTCGCCGCGGCATAATCCTGAGTTCACGATGCTGGAATTTTACCAGGCCTATGCCGGTTACCGTGACCTCATGATATTGACGGAGGCTATGATAAAGGGCCTGGCGCAGGAAGTCCTGGGTGATACAAAAATCCGTTATCAGGGTGAATCCTATGACCTGGGCCAGCCATTCGAGAACATGACTGTAAAAGAGGCTGTCCTGAAATTTAATCAGGGGCTCCATACCGGTGATCTTGAATCATTGGAATCATTGTGCGCTGTTGCCCGGAATCTCGATATCCCTGTTGAAAATAATGACGGTCCCGGCAAGGTCCTGATCGAGATTTTTGAAAAGACGGTGGAACCCAACCTCAAACAACCTGCTTTCATTACCGCCTATCCAACCGAGGTCTCACCACTGGCCCGTCGTTCGGATACCGATCCTGACGTGACTGACCGGTTTGAGTTATTTATCGGTGGCCGAGAGATAGCCAATGGTTTCTCCGAACTGAACGATCCGGATGACCAGGCAGAGCGTTTCCGCAAACAGGTGGAGGATAGGGATTCCGGTAATGATGAAGCAATGCACTATGATGCCGATTACATTACAGCGCTGGAATATGGCATGCCACCTGCGGCCGGCGAAGGTATCGGCATAGATCGGCTGGTTATGTTGCTGACTGATTCTCCCTCCATACGGGATGTCATCCTGTTTCCACACATGCGCCCCAAATAAGGGCATGAATATTCCCTGTTGATTGAAACATTTGGAGTTAATGTGAGTCTATAGGCAAGTGTTAAATATATTGATGTAACAGTTACAACACTGGTTTCCGTTAAATTAATTAATCACATAGAGGGAAGGACTGATTGTTCCCTTACCATGGTTTTAACCAGGCCAGAAATGGCCTTTTTTTCAAAAATCCCAAGAGGAATCCTCAATGAGCAAGAAGACTTTAAAACCCATCGCAGCAGCCCTTGGCACCACCTTTGTTGTATCCCTGGCTGCCAGCCCGATCATCGTTCAGGCTGCCGAAAATCCGTTTGCACTGAATGACCTGTCCAGCGGTTACATGGTTGCCGAAGAAGGCAAGTGCGGTGAAGAGAAAAAGGTTGAAGGCAAGGCTGAAGGCGAAGGCAAGTGCGGCGAAGGTAAGTGCGGTGAAGGCAAGGCTGAAGGCGAAGGCAAGTGCGGTGAAGGCAAGGCTGAAGGCGAAGGCAAGGTTGAAGGCGAAGGCAAGTGCGGTGAAGGCAAGGCTGAAGGCGAAGGCAAGTGCGGCGAAGGCAAGGTTGAAGGCGAAGGCAAGGCTGAAGGCGGGGGTAAATAATCAGGCTTTGTCTGGTTACAACGCCATGCCCCCCGATAACAGCAAGTATCCTGTAAGGGGTGCAGGTCTGGGTCTGCGGCGGGCCTTCATCGGCCCGCTCGCAGATCAATTTCCTACACAAATTGATTTCATGGAGGTTGCCCCGGAGAACTGGATCGATGTCGGCGGCCGTTACGGTCATCTGTTCCGGGCAATATCTGAACGCATCCCTATTGTCTGTCATGGTCTCTCACTGAATCTGGGCGGTCCCGCGCCGCTGGATGAGGCATTCCTGCACAAGGTCAGTCAATTTCTGGATACCCATAGCATCCGTTGTTACAGCGAACACCTGAGCTATTGCGCGGATGACGGTCATCTGTATGACCTCATGCCCATCCCGTTTACTGAAGAAGCCGTGCACTATGTTGCAGAACGTATCCGGCGTACCCAGGACATCATCGGGCGGCGCATGGCAATTGAGAACGTCTCCTACTATGCAGCACCCGGCCAGGAGATGCCGGAAATCGAATTCATCAATGCTGTTCTTGAAGCAGCGGATTGTTATCTGCATCTCGATATCAACAATATCTATGTCAACAGCATCAACCATCGTTATGATGCGGAAACCTTTCTGCAGTCCTTGCCCGGTGAGCGCATCGCCTATGCCCATATAGCCGGCCATTACGTAGAGGCCGAGGATCTGCGGGTCGATACCCACGGTTCCGATGTGATCGATCCGGTATGGGATTTACTGGCAAAGGCCTATGCACATTTCGGTGTGTTTCCGACCCTGCTTGAACGTGACTTCAATATCCCGCCGCTGGGAATACTCCTGAAAGAAGTTGAACAGATCTCCAGTATGCAGCGAAGGTATCAAAAGGAAACAAAAGACACACATGCCCATCACGCCTAAACCCCGTTTCCAGGAGATACAGTACGGATTCACCCGGCATATTCGTGATCCGGAAAATCAACCGGCCCCACCGGATATTGAAGACCGCCGCATGGAGATCTACCGGGGTCTGTTGTACCGTAATGTAGAAGGATTTATCGCCAACAGTTTTCCGGTATTACGCAAGATTACCCCAGATGATCGCTGGCATGCGATGATCCGCGATTATTTCAAACGCCACCGGGCGCACACCCCGTTATTCCCGAAGATGCCGCGGGAATTCCTGCAATACCTGGAACAGGAACGCGATGCGGAAGATGACCCACCCTTCCTGCTGGAACTGGCCCATTACGAATGGATAGAACTCGCGGTCTCGCTGGATACCCGGGACATCAGTTGGACAGGCATCAATCCAGCCGGTGATTTACTGGAAGGCATACCGGTCATGAGCCCGCTGGCCTTGCCATTGAGCTATCAATTCCCTGTCCATACCATCAGCCCGGCGTTACAGCCACAGGAGGCGCCTGGCCAACCCACTTACATCGTGGTTTATCGCGACCGTCATCATAAGGTAGGTTTTACCGAATTGAACCCGGTTTCCGCCCGTCTGCTGGAGATGATCCAGATGGATACCGGCCAGACTGGCCGCGGACTTCTTGAAAGCATTGCAGCAGAACTCAAACACCCCAACCTCGAAGTCGTGATCAGGGGTGGTCTTGAAACTATGCAGAATTTCTTACAGAAAGATATCCTGCTGGGCGTAAAATAAGCCAGTCAGGCAGGAAGATTCCAATAATAATCTGATACTGATCATCAGCCGGGGTACAGTCCATGATATCGGAGCAATTCCAAAGTTTTTTGTTTGTCACCCTTGAGTTCCTGGTGGCGTTGTTTGTATTTATGGTCGGGGTCGCGGTTATTGCGGTCATCATTGTCTATATACTCGACGTCAGCCAGACCAAACATGCGATAAGACGCAATTATCCCGTTGTTGGTCATTTCCGTTATTTCTTCGAAAAGCTGGGCGAATTTTTCCGCCAGTATTTCTTCGCCATGGATCGGGAAGAGATGCCGTTCAACCGGGCGCAACGTTCCTGGGTCTACCGCGCCGCAAAGAACCTCGATAACACCATTGCCTTTGGTTCTACCCGCGATCTGAGGGTGCCCGGGACGGTACTGTTCGTCAATTGCCCTTTCCCCACACTGGGTATAGATGCAGTTGAACCGGAGCAGGTCACCGTCGGCCCCGATAGCAGAAAACCCTATACCACATCCTCATTCTTCAATATATCCGCTATGAGCTATGGCGCCATCTCAATGCCTGCCGTTCTCGCATTATCCAATGGGGCACGCATGGCAGGTTGCTGGATGAATACAGGAGAGGGTGGTTTGTCCCCCTATCATCTCGAAGGTGGCGCCGATATTGTGTTCCAGATGGGAACCGCAAAATATGGCGTGCGTGATCTGAATGGAAATCTCTGCGATGACAAATTACGGGAACTGGCCAGTCATCCGCAGATTAAAATGTTCGAGATCAAATTAAGTCAGGGCGCCAAACCGGGTAAGGGCGGGATATTGCCGGGCGGCAAGGTCACAGAAGAGATCGCACGCATACGTGGTATCCCGGCGGGCGAGGATTCCATCAGCCCGAACCGTTTTCCGGAGATTGCCGACAACCAGCAACTGCTGGACATGATCGATCATATCCGTAACGTGACCGGCTTGCCGACCGGTTACAAGGCGGTGATAGGTTCTTCTGTCTGGCTCGATGAACTGTTCACCGAAATAAACAAACGTGGTATTGAGAGCGCGCCCGATTTTATTACGGTTGACAGCGCCGAAGGCGGTTCGGGTGCCGCGCCCATGCCATTAATGGATGATATGGGACTGCCATTGCGCGAAAGCCTGCCCATGCTGGTCGATAAACTGAATGAGCATGGTCTACGCGACCGGGTCAAGGTCGTTGCCTCCGGAAAACTCGTCACGCCTGCCGATGTGGCCTGGGCACTTTGCATCGGTGCTGATTTTATCAATTCCGCCCGTGGCTTTATGTTTGCCCTGGGTTGTATACAGGCGTTGCAATGTAACAAAAATACCTGTCCGACCGGCATTACAACCCATAACAAGAAACTGCAACATGGACTGGTGCCGGAGGAAAAGGCGGTGCGGGTGATGCACTATCAGAAAAATATGGTCAAGGAGGTCGGGACTCTTGCGCATTCCTGCGGCGTTGAAAGTCCGCGGCAGTTACGGCGTGATCATGCGCGGATAGTGACCGATAATGGTCTGTCTATGGCCCTGTACAGATTACATCCCGATGTGGGCCGCGATTCCGTGAAATCAGTTACCTGAAAAAATGATTCAAGACTCAAAAGATTAGCTACATGCAATTAACTAATGGAGGAGAGATGACAGCTTTAATCCGATTACTGGGTCTCGCACAGGGTATCCTCGACAAGATCCGTGAGCACTTCGCATTTATTGGCTCATTACTGCTGCGTGTTTATCTGGTGCCCATCTTCTGGGTGGCGGGTAATAACAAGTGGAATCCGTTTGACAGCAACAGTTCGCTGGATTCCGTCATTCAATGGTTTGAGCATGGCCTGAAACTGCCTTTCCCTGTCCTGAATGCCTACATAGCCTGGTCCGCGGAATATTTTGGCGCCATCCTGCTGGCACTGGGACTGGCCACACGCTGGATATGCATACCGTTGATGATCACCATGGTTGTGGCTGCTGTGGCGGTTCATATCGATAATGGCTGGCAGGCCATTCATGATCCGATGAGTCCGCATGCGTCGGTCCATGCCGGTGAAGCCATCGAACGTCTGGGCCGAGCCAGGGATATCCTGAAAGAACATGGTAATTACAGCTGGCTGACTGAACATGGTAATTTTGTGGTCTCAAATAACGGCATCGAATGGGCAGCCACATATTTTATTATGCTGCTGGCCTTGTTTTTCCTTGGCGGAGGAAAATATATCAGTGTCGACTACTGGATAGCGCGTCACTACCGTAAAACATGATTTGTGTTAAGACTTGTGGAGAAGTTACAGGGATGTATCGTTTCCTGGTGGTCATGTTGTAATGCTGAGCGTTAATGCTTTCGTATTTTTCATGCTGCTGCTTCTGGTGGCGGCGCTCCTCGCCCCCTTGATTGAAAAGCTGAAAATCCCGTTCAGTATTTTCCTGATAATACTTGGATATGGCAGTTCCGAAATCGCAACCAGAGGTTTTGGTATTGATATTGGAATCAACTGGGAGAATTTCAGGCCGTTAATCATCCACCTTATATTGCCCATATTGATTTTTCAGGCGGCGATCATGACGGATGTCCGGGCGCTCAGGGAAAATATCCTGCCGGTTTTCATGCTCACATTGCCGTTATTACTGGTATCTGCCGGTATCATTGCCATCGGCGTCTATTACGGAATTGATCATCCTTCAGGGTTCCCCTGGATTGCCGCATTGTTGACCGGGGCAATATTATCGGCCACTGATCCTTCCGCAATCATTGCGCTACTCAGAAAATACGGCGCACCTAAACGTTTAATTCTCTTGCTGGAAAGTGAAGGCCTGTTCAATGATGCCACATCCATCGTTATATTCGGCATTTTACTGACTGTCGCATTGACCGGCAGTGAGCAGGGCAATAACTGGATGACTGCCGGAATGCAATTTCTGGTCATTTTTTGCGGCGGCATCGCAGCGGGAGGGTTAATCGGGGTGGTTGCCCATATCATTATCAGGATCTATGACTCGGAATATATTCACATCCTTGTCACGATCATCAGTGCGTATATCGCATTCATCCTTGCCCAGGACTTCCTGAATTTATCCGGTGTTATGGCGGTGTTGTCGGCCGGTTTGACCGTCCGCATACTCAACAGGCAGATCGAGGCGAGGCAGTCACAGAAATTTGTAGATGATTACTGGCGTTTTACAGCCTCAGTTGCAGAGACATTAATTTTCCTGCTCGCCGGTATCACAATCACGCTGTCAATGTTTACCAATCAATGGCTGGCGATGCTGATCGGCATTGCAGCGTGCATCGTTGCACGGGCGTTGATTATTTTCGGCAGTTTCCCCTTGTTTAATCTTGTGTCGTGGGCCAGCCCCATCCCGATGAAACAACAGCTGGTACTGACGTGGGGAGGAGTAAGGGGGGCCATCACGCTGGCACTGGCGTTGTCCCTGCCACTCAGTCTGGATTACTGGTACACCATACAGTCCATTGCCTATGGCGTGGTGCTGTTTACCCTGTTTGTACAGACCACGACCATGATACCGCTGATTAAAAAATTGAATTTAAAAGACGGGTAATTATGCAGCGAACCTGAAAACCCGTGTTACCGGAACAACAACCATGAGACATAAATAATCAAAAGAATCAGGATCGGCACTACAACAATAAACACTTTACGCGCACTCCCGATAATCTGTGCGCTCTTGTCCTGTAACTTCTCGGCCCGGTCCTGTATCCGCTGGGTTTGTTCTATCTGCTTCCTGAAAATTTCATACTGCTCTTTCTGTATGGCAAGCGACTCCGCCTGGCGTTCCAGCTGCAATTTCTGGTTGTCGCGGATCTCTTTCAGAAGATCGACATGTTCCTGATTGTCCATGATTTACTTTCGCTTGCCCTGTATGCGCAAGCGCAGGGCGTTCAGCTTGATAAAACCGCTGGCATCTTTCTGATCATAACTGCCGCCATCATCTTCAAAAGTGGCGATGGTTGCATCGAACAGGCTGTCCTTTTCAGACTTGCGTCCGGTGACTGTCACATTACCCTTGTAGAGTTTGAGCCGCACAGTGCCGTTGACCCGGGTCTGGGTTTTATCTATCAGCACCTGTAGTGCCTCACGTTCCGGACTCCACCAGTAACCGTTGTATATCAGGCTGGCATAACGCGGCATGAGATCATCCTTGAGATGCGCGAGTTCGCGGTCCAGTGTGATGGATTCAATGGCCCGATGTGCCTTCAGCATGATGGTGCCGCCCGGTGTTTCGTAACAACCCCGCGACTTCATGCCGACATAACGGTTCTCGACGATGTCAGCACGGCCGATCCCATGCTTGCCACCAGTTTTGTTGAGCACGGCGAGCAATTTGGCGGGGGACATCTTTTTACCATTGATCGCAACGGCATCACCTTTGGCAAAGGTCAGTTCGATGGTTTCTGATTTGTCCGGGGTCTTTTGCGGTGATACTGTCCAGCGCCACATGGATTCTTCCGGTGCCTGCCATGGATTTTCCAGCGGGCCACCTTCATAAGAAATATGCAGAAGATTTGCATCCATGGAGTAGGGTGAATCTTTACCGCGCTTCGCCTCAATCGGAATTTTGTGTTTTTGGGCGTACTGCAAAAGTTTTTTACGCGAGGTCAGGTCCCATTCCCGCCAGGGAGCGATGATTTTAATGTCCGGATTCAGTGCATAAGCGCCGAGTTCAAAACGTACCTGATCATTACCCTTGCCGGTGGCGCCATGGGCAACGGCATCCGCCCCGGTTTTCTTCGCAATTTGCACCAGTTGTTTGGCGATCAATGGCCGGGCTATGGAAGTGCCCAGCAGGTATTCACCCTCATAGATGGTATTGGCCCGGAACATCGGGAACACGAAATCACGCACGAATTCCTCTTTCAGGTCATCGATATAGATTTCCTTGACGCCCAGTTTCTTTGCCTTGGCCCGTGCCGGTTCCAGCTCTTCACCTTGGCCGATGTCCGCAGTGAAGGTGACAACCTCACAGTTATAGTGTTCTTTCAGCCAGACCAGGATGACGGAGGTATCCAGTCCGCCGGAATAGGCCAGTACCACTTTCTTGATCTTGTTCCTGGACATCTGTGAGATCTCTTGTGGATGAAAAAAGGTGGACAATTGTAACTGGTACACAATCTCAGGGAAAGATGATAAAAATGTCATAACACTCATAAAGAAACATCGTACCGTCATACTGGCACCCTCCGGGTATAAACTCCTGCCAGTATCCAGTCAATACAAGGAGGTGCTCCAATGGGGGACCCCGTCAACCCTGTGTGTATATGCTGGCCAATCAACGAAACGGGACCTTGTATGTCGGTGTCACCTCCGACTTACCCAAACGTATCTGGGAACATAAAACCAAAGCGGTTGACGGATTTACCCGGAAATATGGTGTCGACAAGCTGGTTTGGTATGAGCTGCATGAGACGATGGTATCCGCGATTCAGCGGGAGAAGGCCATCAAGTTCTGGGAAAGACACTGGAAGTTGAAGACCATTGAAGCGATGAACCCGGATTGGCGGGATTTATATGAAGAGTTAATTTGACTGGATACTGGCAGGAGTTTATACCCGGAGGGTGCCAGTATGACGATCGTCTGAAGATGCCTACCGCTTGGATTAATCAGCTATAAACTGCCTGATTCTATCCACCACTACCTCTGGTTTTTCTATATGCAGCATATGCCCGGCATTATCGATTAACTCGATTGTAACTGTACAGGGCTTTGGGGTGAAGAGATACGTTGGGAAATTTATTCCCTCACCCAACCCTCTCCCGGAGGGAGAGGGTGATTAATTCCTTCTCCCCCGGCCTTGGGGAAATACCCCTGAATAGTCTTGTGATAATCTGGCTGGATGAAATGTGATTTTTTGCCACCAAGAAACAGGGCGGGTTTGTCATATTTTGTATCAGATCCGATGTCAGGAAAGCCGCTGATCAATTCAATATTATTCTGTATGGCCGGCAGGTTGAGGCGCCATTGAAATCCATTTTCATCCCTGTTCAGGTTTTGCAACAGGAACTGACTGAGAAAAGTATCATTGATCTGGTCGTTCAGGATTATTCCCGCCTCAATTCTGTCTTTAACCTGGTCCAACTGCAGGTCCTGCATGGCCTGGAATAATTTGCCGTAGCGATGTTCATAACTTACCGGTGCAATATCCAGCACGATAAGTTTTTCAATTAACAGAGGATGCAGTAGAGTATAGACCATGGCTACTTTGCCACCCATGCTGTGACCGATGAGGGAAACATTTTCAAGAGATTGGTGTTTAATTAAATCCAGAACATCTTCCGCCATCTCTGTATAAGTCATGGAATCAGCATATTCAGACTGGCCATGATTACGCAGGTCCGGTGTATAATCACCTGATAATCTTCCGCGGGCATCTTCGCGCTGGATTGCCAGTTCTGGGAAGAACCGAACAATCCGTGCAGGATGATTACAGGAGTTCCTTCACCGAAACGGTTGTAATGTAGTTTTACTGGCATAGATTATATTTTTCCCTCACCCCAACCCTCTCCCGGAGGGAGGGGGGGGGATGGTGTGATAGATTCTGTATGGGCCTATTTGGGCCCTCGCTCTCCGGGAGACGACTGCATGGATGCAGGAGGTAGAGAAACGTCTGGAGCAGTTTCCGAGGGCGGCGAAAGCGGGTGAGGGATTTTGTCTTCATTTAAATACTTTCCGGCCAGATATCAAGGTATGCGATATCATCATCCAGTCCGTCTATTACGTCGAAATTTTTATAATCTTCGGCGCTGACCCAAATGAGGTTGATGGAAAAGCGGGCTTTGATCATTGGAAGATGGAATTTGGTAGATAGTAGGTGGTAGGTGGGTGGAATATGGTAGTTGGCATATGGTAGTTGGGGCTGTCATCCCCATATTCTATCTACCATCTACCATCTACCAAATACCATATTCTACATATCATCTACCATCTACCGTTTTTTTCGGTATATAAAGGTCTGTAATCGTCCCTTCAAATGCCTCGGCGGCCATGCCGATGGTCTCGGACAATGTGGGGTGCGGGTGTATGGTCAGCCCGATATCCTGTGCATCTGCCCCCATTTCGATTGCCAGTGTACATTCAGCTATCAAATCGCCTGCATTGGGGCCAACAATGGATGCGCCGATGATGCGATTGCTGGTTTTATCAAAAAGGACCTTGGTAACACCTTCATCACGACCCAGTGATAATGATCGTCCGCTGGCTGCCCAGGGAAAGACCCCCTTGCCGTAATCAATACCTTTGGCTTTGGCCTCCGTTTCATTCAAGCCCACCCAGGCAATTTCCGGGTCGGTATAAGCAACTGAAGGTATAACACGATTGAGAAAGCCCGTTTTGTATCCTGCGATCACTTCAGCGGCGACCTTGCCTTCATGTGATGCCTTGTGTGCCAGCATTGGCTGGCCCACAATATCGCCGATAGCGAAGATATGCGTCACGTTGGTGCGCATCTGATCATCCACCGGAATAAAACCGCGTTCATCCACATCCACACCGGCGGCATCTGCACCGATATTCTTGCCATTCGGTTTACGTCCAACTGCAACGAGTATTGCGTCATAGATATCCGTCGCCGGCGCATCCTTGCCGGAGAATGAGACAACCAGTCCTTCTTTGTCAGCTTCGACTTTCGTCACTGAGGTCTTGAGATAAATATTTTCATAACGTTTTGAAATGCGTTTCTGCAAGGGGCGGACGATGTCCTTGTCACAACCCGCAATCAACGCTTCCAGCATTTCTACAATTGTGATTTTTGAACCGAGCGCATCATAAACGGTTGCTATTTCCAGTCCGATGATGCCTCCACCGATGACCAGCATACGCTTTGGTATTTCATCAAGTCGCAGCGCACTGGTTGAATCGAGTATGCGCGGATCGTCCGGTAAACCGGGAATCATGGCAGGTTGTGAGCCGGCAGCGATAATCGCGTTGTCAAACGAGATGGTTGTAACAGTATTGCCATCATTGACTGCAATGGTATCAGGTGAAGTGAATCGTCCGGTACCCTGAACAACTTGTACCTTGCGCTGTTTCGCCATTTGTTTGAGACCGCCGGTGAGTTTGTTGACAACATTCGCAGCAAAGTCCCGCACCGGTTTTTTACCGGCGTTGCTGTTGCCCAGATCAATTCCCAGTTCTTTCAGTTCCTCGATCTCGCTGATTACCCTGGCAATATGCAACAGGGCCTTGGACGGGATACAACCGACATTCAGGCAAACGCCTCCGAGCGTAGAGTAACGTTCGACCAATACGGTTTTTTTGCCAAGATCAGCAGAACGGAAGGCGGCAGTATAACCACCGGGGCCGGAGCCCAACACCACGACTTCAGCATGGATATCTGCACTGCCGGATGTGCCAGTGGTGTTATAAGGGACCGGATCTTCTGATTTGACCGCGGCGGGTTTTTCTTCAGCAGATTGATCCGGCGTTGATTCGGGAACTTCCAGGATCAGGATCAATGAACCTTCAGAAACCTTGTCGCC
The DNA here is from genome assembly GCA_038922795.1 of Gammaproteobacteria bacterium. Classification (GTDB taxonomy): domain Bacteria; phylum Pseudomonadota; class Gammaproteobacteria; order Eutrophobiales; family Eutrophobiaceae; genus 2-02-FULL-47-50. The sequence goes on along the minus strand of JBCKWI010000001.1, from coordinate 18,307 downwards.
CACCTTGACTTTGATTCCTTTAACTGTTCCTGCTGCAGGCGAAGGGATATCCAGCGTGGCCTTGTCGCTCTCAATCGTGATCAGGGTATCTTCCTTGTTGACGCTGGTACCGGCTGTGACCGCGATCTCAATGATCGCCACATCCTTGAAATCACCGATGCCGGGGACTTTTATTTCGATCAAATTTGACATTAGAATTTTTTAAATTATTTTTGGTTATATCTACACTGTAGTAATTAGTAAATCGTATATGGTAGATGGTAGATGGTAGGTGGTAGGTGGAATATGGGTGTGAGTTTTACCCCATATTCCATATGCCAACTACCACATTCTGATTCCCATCTACCAAATACCATTTTCACAAAAGTATATGCCTGATATCCGACAGCACTGTACTCAGATACTGCGTAAACTGCGCGCCGGCCACACCATCAATCACACGATGATCATAGGAAAGTGCGTAAGGAAGGATCAGGCGCGGCACAAATTCCCCATCCAGATATACCGGTTTCATGGTGGAACGCGATACTCCCAGTATGGCGACTTCCGGTGCATTCACAATCGGTGTGAATCCGGTGCCGCCCACGCTGCCGAGGCTGGAGATGGTGAAACTACCTCCCTGCATCTCGCCGGGCGTGAGTTTTCCTTCCCTGGCCTTGTCGGACAGACGGGCCAGTTCCGAGGCGATATCAAACAATCCTTTCTGATCGGCGTCCTTGATCACCGGCGCCACCAGTCCGTTATCAGTGTTCACCGCAATGCCGATATGAAAATATTTTTTCAGGATGATGTTTTCACCATCAGGGCTCAGTGATGAATTGAATTCAGGATATTGTTGCAAGACATCAACGACTGCCTTTATCAAAAAGGCAATCAGTGTGAGTTTGACACCTTTTTTCTTCGCTGCTTCAAGTTTTGATTTGCGGAATTCTTCCAGGTCAGTGATATCGGCCTCGTCAAACTGGGTCACATGCGGTACGGTAATCCAGCTCCGGTGCAGGCTTTGTCCACCCAGCCGTTTCAAACGGCTGAGCGGTTTTGATTCGACTTCCCCGAATTTTGAAAAATCAACCGGCACCACTTCGGGCAACGCAAAGACACCCTTACTGCTGAGCTTGTTGCCCGACAACATGCTTTTGACGAAGGCCTTGACATCTTCCTTAAGTATCCTGCCTTTGGGCCCGCTGCCGTAAACCAGGCCGAGATCAACACCAAGCTCCCTTGCAAAACGGCGTACGGAGGGACTCGCATGGGCATTGGAGGAAAGACTGGCCCCGGCTATCTGTGCGCCGATGGGCGCAGCCGGTGCGGGTCTGGGCGCAGCTTGTGGTGGGGAAATTTCTTTTGCAGGGGTTTTATCCGCAGCAGGTTCATGTTTTTTCTCAGTCGCACTGGCTTCAGTTTTTTTACTGGTTGAACTGCCTGTTTCTTCTTCCAGTATCAGGACAGGGGCACCTTGTGCAATCTTGTCACCAACATTGACCAGTAATTTCTTCACCACACCGGCAGCAGGAGAAGGGATATCCATGGTGGCCTTTTCACTTTCAAGCGTGATGAGCGTGTCTTCCTTGTTGACGTGATCGCCGGGCTTGACCATAACCTCGATCACATCGACGCTTTTGAAATCGCCGATATCGGGGAGGTTGATCTGAATTTCGTTTGGCATGATTGTTCGCCGATATTTTCTAAATATTATTAGTGGTGGTAATTAGAATATGGTAGTTGGTAGATAGAATATGGGAAAAGCACCACCCTATATACCACCTTCCAACTACCACATGTTGTTTTCCACCTACCATCTACCACATTCCGTATTCTAAACCGTCACCGGATTGGGTTTTTCCGGATCGATACCATATTTCCTGATTGCATTTGTAACAGTTTTCGCAGGGACAGCGCCTTCATCAGCCAGTGCTTTTAACGCAGCAACGGCAACATAATAACGGTTGACCTCGAAGAACTTGCGTAACTGCTTGCGCGTATCACTGCGGCCAAAACCATCAGTGCCGAGCACGGCATAACGGCCCGGCACAAATTCGCGGATCTGGTCTGCATGTATCTTCATATAATCCGTTGCTGCTACCGTTGGGCTCTTTGCATTCTTGAGGTTTTCAGCCACATAACTCATCCGTGGCGTCTGGTCCGGATGCAACATGTTCCAGCGTTGCACATCAAGTCCTTCGCGGCGCAGTTCATTGAAACTGGTGACACTCCAGATATCGGAAGACACATCAAAATCCTGTTCCAGCAACTCACCTGCGGCAATGACCTCGCGCAATATCGTGCCGGAGCCAAGCAGTTGCACATGCAATTTCTTTTGTTTGTCCGCGCCCTTGAATTTATACATGCCACGCAGAATGCCTTTCTCTGAATTCTCCGGCATGGGTGGGTGCATATAGTTTTCATTCATCACCGTGATGTAATAGAAGACATCCTGATTCTGCTCATACATACGTTTCATACCGTCCTGTATAATCACGGCCAGTTCATAGGCAAACGCCGGATCATAGGCCACACAGTTGGGGATCAAGGAGGCCTGGATATGGCTGTGACCATCCTGATGTTGCAGGCCTTCACCGGCCAGTGTGGTCCTGCCGGCCGTGCCGCCGAGCAAAAACCCGCGCGAACGCATATCACCCGAGGCCCAAGCCAGATCTCCAATACGCTGGAAGCCGAACATGGAGTAATAGATATAGAACGGGATCATGTAAATGCCGTTATTGCGATAGGAAGTCGCGGCAGCGATCCATGATGAATAGGCGCCCGCTTCGTTAATGCCTTCTTCCAGGATCTGGCCCTTGATGTCTTCACGGTAGTAACTGACCTGATCCTGATCCACTGGTTTGTAGAGTTGACCCACGGAAGAATAAATTCCAAGTTGCCGGAACATGCCTTCCATGCCGAAGGTGCGCGCCTCATCCGGCACGATGGGCACGATACGCGGCCCGATGTTTTTGTCCTTTAATAATGCATTCAAAATCCTGACGAATGCCATGGTGGTGGAGATCTCTCGATCGCCGGTGCCTTCCAGCAGTTTCTGGTGAATATCAATCGACGGGATCTTGAGCGGTTCCGGCTTTCTTCTATTGCCAAAGAAGAACCCCCCCAGTTTTTCGCGCTGTTCGATCATGTACTTTATTTCCGGGCTGTCTTCCGGTGGACGGTAAAACGGCGCATCGGCAATGTCCTTGTCCGAAATCGGGACATTGAACCGGTCCCTGAATTTCTTTAGCGCCTCTTCGCCCATCTTCTTTTGCTGATGTGTAATATTCTGGCCTTCACCGGCCTCGCCCATGCCATAACCCTTGACGGTCTTGGCCAGGATCACGGTCGGCTGGCCTTTATGTTTTACCGCAGCCGCATAAGCTGCATACACCTTGTGCGGGTCGTGGCCGCCACGGTTCAGGCGCCAGATGTCTTCATCGGACATATTCGCCACCATGGCCTTGAGTTCGGGATATTTGCCGAAGAAATATTCACGCACATAGGCGCCATCATTCGCCTTGAATGCCTGGTATTCACCATCCACACATTCTTCCATGCGTTGGTAGAGCAGGCCGCTGGTATCGCGCGCAATCAACGGGTCCCAGTACGAACCCCAAATGACCTTGATCACATTCCAGCCGGCGCCGCGGAAGGCGCCCTCCAGTTCCTGGATTATCTTGCTGTTGCCGCGTACCGGTCCATCCAGGCGCTGCAGGTTGCAGTTAATCACAAAGATCAGGTTATCAAGGCCTTCCCGTGCTGCCAGATCAATGGCGCCCATGGATTCGGGTTCATCCATCTCGCCATCACCCATGAAGGCCCAGACCTTGCGGTCGCTATGCGGTTGCAGTTCCCGGTTTTCCAGATAACGCATGAACCGCGCCTGGTAAATCGCCATCAATGGCCCGAGTCCCATGGATACGGTGGGGAATTGCCAGTAATCCGGCATCAGCCATGGATGCGGATAGGAAGACAGGCCATGGCCATCTACCTCCTGGCGGAAATTATTCATTTGTTCTTCCGTAATGCGGCCGGTCAGAAAAGCGCGGGCATAAATACCGGGCGCGGAATGGCCCTGCACAAATACCAGGTCGCCGCCGTGTTTTTCAGTTGGTGCACGGAAGAAATGATTAAACCCCACGTCATATAAGGTCGCCGACGAGGCGAAGCTGGCGATGTGCCCACCCAGTTCACTGCTTTTCTGGTTGGCCTTGATGACCATCGCCATGGCATTCCAGCGCACCAGCGAACGGATACGCCATTCAATATCATGTTCACCGGGAGAACGTTCTTCCTTGGAAGGGGGGATAGTATTGAGATACGCCGTAGTGGCCGAATAGGGCAGATAAGCACCGGATTTCCGCGCCTTGGCAATTAAATGTTCAAGAATAAAATGGGCGCGCTCCACACCTTCGCGCTCCAGGATGGATTCCAGTGCTTCCAGCCATTCCCGGGTTTCCCGCGGATCAATGTCTTTATCTTTTTCTGTCATGATCTTGGCCAGACTTGAGAGCTTCTCTTTACTATATAGCAGTGTAACAGGCGGTGGAATCCTTAAATTTTCAATTTATCTGTAAATTTAACGAATACTTGAACAAGTCTTTTTGCCGTCATGCTGGTGTAAACGACCCACAGGATGTGGGAAATGCCGCGAGAGGACACGACTACATGGAGGTAGGAGGTAGAGTAACGTCTGGAACAGTTACCGAGGAAGTCCGTAGCGGCCAGCATCCAGTAAACAACCCCCATCCTCGGCAACTGCTCCAGACGTTACTCTACCTCCTGCATCCATGCAGTCGTACCTTCCCCCTGAAAGGGGGAAGGGGATACTGGCAGGAGTTTATACCCGGGAGGGTACCAGAATGACAGCTTGTAGCAACTAGTGACTTATTCAGAGCTTTCTTAGCCTGAATTGAGCGCTAGTGACGTATATTGGAATTCCTGTCATGATTCAGCCGCAATCTGTTTCTGTTAGACAATTACCAGAACCGGCCCTGTTCATAAAAATATATGCATTCCAGACAACTCTTGCATGGCGCTTATTGTGCCATCCTGGCCTCCCTGATGTTTGCCGCCATGGGTGCGGCCGTGCGCCATGCGTCAGCCTATTTGCCCAATGAGATGACTGTTTTTCTCAGGAACAGCCTGGGCTTCGTGTTTTTATTACCGTGGTTGTATCAAAAGGGCCTTGCCAATCTCAAGACAAAGCGCCTTGCTGCTCATGTGTTGCGATCGCTCTCGGGTTTAACCGCCATGTACTGCTTCTTTTATGCCATTGCCCACCTGCCCCTGGCCGAGGCCGTATTGCTGAATTATTCCTCACCTATTTTCATCGCCATCATCGCCCTGCTCTGGCTGGGGGAAAGACCTTCCCTCAAACTGGTCTTTGCGATAACGATTGGCTTTATCGGGTTATGTTTCATCCTGAAACCGGGGTTAGAGATGTTCAAAAGTGCGGCCTGGATAGGCTTGTTGTCCGCTGTCTTTGCAGCGCTCGCCATGGTGACCATACGCAATCTGTCCAGCACCGAACCCACTTTGCGTATCGTGTTTTATTTCAGCCTGACTGCCACGCTCATCTCCGCGGTACCCATGATTTGGGCCTGGCAGGCGCCTTCCCGGGAAATATTGCTGGTCATGTCATTTGCGGGTTTCTCCGCAACCTGCGGACAATTATTGCTGACTTACAGTTACAGTCTCGCCCCGGCGGCACAGATCGGCCCCTATACCTACAGCGCTGTGGTCTTTGCTGCGATCTTCGGCTGGATATTCTGGCTGGAAGCACCGGATTTATACACATTAATCGGCGCAACCCTGGTCATCATATCCGGATCCATCACCCTGCATACCCGGTCCATGCCCCGTTTAACGGAACCGGATTGATCTGGGGCCGGGGAACTCGAGCAAAAGGCATTAGAGAATCTCCGTCTGACACGTTAAAATACAGAAAAACGGCAGCACTTGGGCCGGCCTGATAATAAAAATATCGCATAGCGATAACTTGTTGATTTCATGCAATTGAAAAAAACAATTAACCAACCGGCTAAAACAACTGAGGAGACACCGGCATGATGTCTGATATAGAAATCGCGCAGAAGGCGACTATTAAACCCATCATCGAGTTGGCCAAGAGCAAACTCGGAATTGACGCAAAATACCTGGAACCTTACGGCCATACCAAGGCCAAGCTGTCACTGGACTTCCTGAATGAAATCAAGGACAAGCCGGATGGCAAACTGATCCTGGTGACCGCCATCAGCCCGACTCCGGCTGGAGAAGGCAAGACCACCACCACGGTGGGACTCGGTGATGCCCTCAACCGCATCGGCAAGAAGGCCATCATCTGTCTGCGTGAACCTTCACTCGGCCCGGTATTCGGTGTTAAGGGTGGTGCTGCAGGTGGCGGTTATGCCCAGATCGTGCCGATGGAAGACATCAACCTGCATTTCACCGGTGACTTCCATGCTGTCGGCGCAGCCCATAACCTGCTTTCAGCAATGGTTGACAACCATATCAATCATGGGAATGACCTGCGCATCGATCCACGCCTGATTCAGTGGAAACGTGTTGTTGACATGAACGACCGCGCCTTGCGCAAGATCGTGGTGGGAATGGGCGGCACCGCCAATGGTTTCCCGCGTGAAGATGGTTACGACATAGTGGTTGCCTCTGAAGTCATGGCCATTCTCTGTCTGGCCACTTCGCTGATGGACCTGAAACAACGTATCGGCAACATCATCATCGGTTATTCTCAAGGTGACCGGAAACCGATCTATGCCCGCGATCTCAAGGCCCAGGGCGCGATGGCAACCATACTCAAGGATGCGATCAAGCCTAACCTGGTCCAGACACTGGAGAATAACCCGGCCTTCGTACACGGTGGCCCGTTCGCGAATATCGCTCATGGGTGTAACAGTGTCACGGCAACCAAAACCGCATTGAAGCTGGCTGACTACTGCATCACCGAGGCCGGTTTCGGTGCTGACCTCGGCGCGGAAAAATTCATTGACATCAAATGCCGTATGGCCGGTCTGAATCCTGCCGCGATGGTACTGGTGGCCACTATCCGTGCATTAAAATTCCACGGCGGTGTGAAGAAGGATGATCTCAACAAGGAAAACCTGGATGCGCTGAGCAAGGGACTGGTCAATATTGAAAAGCACCTGACCAACATCCGCGATCATTTCGGCCTGCCGTGTGTGATTTCAGTCAACCATTTCACCTTTGATACCGAGGCCGAAATCAAACTCCTGAAGGACAAGATTGAATCGCTGGGCGGGACTTTCGTTGTCGCCAAACACTGGGCCGAGGGCGGCAAGGGTGCCGAGGACCTCGCGCATGCGGTCGTAAAGGTGGTCGATAACTCCAGGAAGAAACACACGTTCGTATACGAGGACGACATCCCGCTGACCGAGAAGATCAAGGCTGTTGCCACCAAGATCTATGGTGCTGGCAATGTGACCTTTGCTGATGCGGCGAAGAAACAACTTGATGAATGGAACAAGGATTACGGCAAGTTCCCGGTGTGCATGGCCAAAACACAGATGTCATTCAGTGCCGATCCTAATCTCAAGGGCGCACCCACCGGGCACACGCTTCATGTGCGCGAAGTCAGGATATCCAACGGCGCCGGATTTATCGTGGCCATCTGCGGTGACATGATGACCATGCCCGGACTGCCGAAAGTGCCCGCCGCGGAAAAGATCGACATTGACGAACACGGCAGTATCACCGGTCTGTTCTGACCATAAACACCCTCTCCCTCCGGGAGAGGGTTGGGGTGAGGGAGAAGACAGCTAATAAAAACTAAAAACCCGGTTCACCGGGCTTTTGTTTCTTCATCACTAGAAGAAAGTGGACACCCCGGATATTGGCTGACTATAATCAAATTCAACATGGTCTCATTGAAAAAAGGAGCTTTTTCTCGATGTCCCCTTTTTCAACTATAACATTATGCGACAAACTGTCGCTTAAACCCTAGTTATGCGCGGGTAATAGGGGACTAAACATGGCACTTTACTCAAAACCCGTTCGCGTCCTCATGAAGGACATGGCTAACGAATTGGCTAATGCCCCTGGAGCCATATTCTCTAAGCAAGACGCTGTTGCTTGGTTTGCGCGCAAATATCCAAAGATCAAAACGGGAACCGTTACCGCTCACTTAATCCGCCTTTCGACAAACGCACAAAGTCGGACCCATTACAACGCGAAGCCGGGAGAAGACGACGTTTTATATCAAATTGATGGTAGTCATTTTCGTCACTACCAACCCGGCCAAGACCCCGCACCGATCTACACAGCCCGACAGAGTCCCGAAACTACAAAAATCCCAGTAGGCGAAGACGAGGAGGAAATCAGCTCACAATCAACAACTAATGGCGAGTTCGCCTATGAGACAGATCTGCGCAACTATTTGGCGAAGAATTTGGATTCGCTCGAGGCCGGCTTGCGAGTCTACGAAGACGAAGGAATTACAGGGATCGAATTTCCTGTCGGAGGTCGGTTTATCGACATCCTCGCGACAGATACGGAAGGAGGGCTGGTCGTTATTGAGCTTAAGGTTTCCCGAGGCTACGACAGAGTCGTTGGTCAATTGATGCGCTACGTCGCTTGGATCAAGAAGAATTTAGCCGAGAACGGACAGAGAGTGCGTGGAATGATCGTGGCGAGAGAGATAAGCGAAGATCTCCTGCTCGCATGCTCAATGGTTCCAGAGGTCGAGCTGTTCGAGTACGAACTATCGCTTTCGTTGAGGCGCGTAAATGAAACCCGCGCATAACAAGCCAATTCAGCGGACGCCTGACGGCGCCGCTGATTGGCGGCGTTAGAAACAGACCACGTTTTTTCTAGTTCTGTTTCAACCATCCGCCAGTCGCCTGTATCGGTGTCTGATCACCCTGCTCATTGATCCATGTGGCTATACCTGTCCGTGGTGCTTGCGCTGATACTTCGAGAAGATGTGTGGTTATGGCGTAAGCTTCATCTAAATGAACGGGGATCAGCTATTGAATATTGAATTAAAAAATTAATTTAAAATCATGAGTTGCTGTAACAGATGATAATTAATCAGAATTCTTGATGACAGGAATTCATCAAGCCGCTTCTTCCAGACGAACAATCAGTTTTTTACCCAGCGCACGAATTGCCTTGTCGAGACTCGGCAGGCGTGTACTGTGATGAGGATCGAGCATACGCCGGACTTCTTTTTCATTCACATCCAGTTTCCTGGCAAGTTGCGATTTGCTGAAACCGGCTTCCTGCATGGCCACATATAGCGCCGCTTTTGCAACCATTTCCGCGGGTGGAGATACTTTATGTTCTCCTCGTTTTGGAACAGAAGGAACAGGAAAACCCAGTTCATCTTCGATACGCATGGCAAAAGCCTCCGCCATCGCGTCACTGGCTTGCTCCAGGGCATCATGAACATCTTCGCCTTGGGTAATCACCTCTGGCAGATCACGGCAGGTCACTACGAAACCCCTCTCTTTTGCTGAGGTCAACTTCACTGCATATTCAAATTGATGCATCAAAATCTCCAGTTTATAAATCGTTTTCACGCAGACCGGGTTGTTTAAGCATCGCGTGATAGGTGCCCGTTTTGAGCTCATCTTTTGGATTACGGACAATAGTCATACGATTACCATAATACAGAGTGACATGACTGCCTTTGCCACGCTTTGCATCCACACGCGCCGCAATACCCCGTTGCTTTGCCGTTTCTAATACCTTTTTAATAAACTCGTTCCCTCGCATGAGATTATTTTCGGACATATTTGTCCGAAAGTCAATTGTAGTTTATAGCCTGTAGCGTAAATTTACGACTTATGGCTAGAGCCTATCTAAAACGCCATACCGGCCATGGATTGGCCGGTACCCAAAATTACAGGGATGCCTTCCATGGCCGCTGGATTGTGTACGATCCTGTACGCAATGACGAAAATGATATTTTGAGATAGATAGGCTCTAGTTAGTGCGATAGTAATCCTCCGGTGGCCTGAATCGGTGTCTGATCGCCCTGCTCGCTGATCCAGGTTGCTATTCCCATTCGTAGAGCTGATATTGAAACATCGGGGAGTTGCGATGTTACCGAATAAGCACCATCTTCCGCGGGCATCGGCACCGTGGTAAATCCCAACACGGTAAAATCATGTTTGAGTTGTTTGCCACGGTTTTCACCAGATTCAACTTTACTAATCAGATCAAATCCCAGTATTGCAATATTCAATGCCGGTTTGCTGATAGTTTGTCCTGACGATTTATAAGTTGCATGTATTGTTTGCTGATCTACTTTAACCGTTAAACTGCCCACATCTGTTCCAGAATCCAGCGATAGATTTCGCAAACCGAAAAATGAACGCCATTCCTTGCCATTCAGGAGAAAACCCGGGGTGTAAGAAAGTCCCTTGCTGCGCGCATAGCGGCGTTGCCTGTCACTATAGGATGCAGAGGAAAACGGGTCTGGCCAGCCGATGTCATTCCAGTAATCCACATGAAACGCCACCGGGATCAATTGCTTCCAGAGCCGTTTGTCTTCTTTCAGATCACTGAGCCAGCGGTCCGCTGGCGGGCAACTGCTGCAACCTTCGGAGGTATAAAGCTCCAGCACGCTGACACGCTCATTCCCTGATTCAAAGACATCAGCGGCAAATAACGTCGCGGGCATCAACAGCGAGAACATGATAAATGAGAGGATCTGGACCGGTTTCATATCAGGGCCTGTGCAATGGCTATGTCCCTCTCGGACAGGGTATATCAAGCGTGGTTCAAAAAAAAATACATGGAGATTATTCAAAATGCTAATAATTGTCATTTCGACCGAAGGGACGCCTGCATGGATGCAGGTGGTACGATTACAGGGAAGTAATCGGTAGAGTCGAGTCTGGAACGGAGACCGAGAATCATGTCAGGAACATTGATCGAGGAATCTACACTTTATTTACTATGAATCCATATCCATAAGAACAAGATTCCTCACATTCGTTCGGAATGACAAATAAGGCTGTTATTCTTATTTGATAGAAGTGGCCAGCAATTCATCTCCATCCAGATATTGTGCATATGTTTCCTCTTCAACCTGGGCTTGTATCCACGGCATGATCTTCTCCTGCCATCCACCGATACGATACAGTTCAGGCAATTTGATATAAACAGTATCTCCAAAAGGATTTAAAGAAATACGATGGTCATAACTCCCGAAGAACGGTTTTATGGAGAGCGATTCCCATTCTATCGGAACGCCTTTGCTTTTGGCGTCTTTGAGGGTTTCGGCAATGAATTTTATTTCCTTTATTATTTTGAGTAATGCGATCTGTTTTCTGGAGCGGTTCTCCAGGTTGGCAAACACGAAATGCAGGCCGTCGCTGGTAACATATTCCGGCGTGTTTTCTTCTGTCACATTCCATGCTGCCTCAATGACGATCGTTCTTTTGAATTTATTCTGCTGGACAGCGAGCAGTTCAGGATCACAATAACGCATGCTGCACAAGTGATTGATGATCCGTTCATCAAGAATTTGTGGTTTTGCAATCTGCGGACTGTTCAGTATGTAGGGCCTGCCATCAATCAACATCTGCAGATCACCAGCACTATCTATATCAACCTCAAGATTTGTAGTGATATCTATTGAATTGGCAACACGGTAAAGGTTGGTAGCGAATTCCAGCGCCTGATTTCTCCATCGTGCAAACTGGAAGCCATCCTTGTTCGTGCTCTTGTCAGAGCGCATCGCTTCCTCTTCGTATAAACCCGCCATCTCGTATAGCGATACCTGCACAAAATCAACCAGGTCTTGTGTGGTCCCCTGTTTCATCATTTCCAGAATCCCGTACAAGGCAACATGTTGCTGACGTCTGCTCAGTGATTGGTCTAGAGGATAGATACGCAGTTCGGAATCCTGTATGACATAACGGTGTACTTCAAAGGCATAGGCAGGTGCAAGAGACGACAGCAATATTGCAGTCATGATGAACAGCATATGTATGGCAATCATTATTTTCGTTTTGTCCCGCATTATCTGCACAGAATCAATTCACATCTAGAAACCTGATAGTATGAAAGACAATCGTTCCGGGTCAAATGTTTGACCTGCACAAATGCCAATAGATTCAAAAAAAACGAAAAAATCAGGGGGAAGTATTGGTTATATCATTAATGGGTAAATACAAATTTTACCGGACTGGGTATATCTGCTTCACCATAAATGCTGCTGAGCGGATTGGTAAACACGTGCAGAGGCCGGGAATAATTGGTGCTTGCCTGAAAATCACAACCGAATTTTTACACTTACCCGGTCCAGCCCAGGCCTGCGCTCACACAGTTAATTGACAATAACAAAGGTATTAAATCATCCAGGGTACTATTGCTTTCTGACCTTGCGCGGAATTGTTTGACCAGTTTGACCTGCGCCATCCCTGCCTGGTGCAGGATGGCATTACGTCTTTCCAGCTTGCAACTGAATCTTTTGAACCTTATGTGCAATTGTTGTTGGCCGGTGATTGCAAGCACCATCCTGACAGTTCGTTCGTACTCCTCAATTATCATGGTAAAGATTTTGTCCCTGATCATCTTATCAGGGACAAGATCAGCATAGTGTTGCGCTACTTCCAAATCAACCAGTGAAAGGGTTTTCTCGACTTCATCAATAATCAACCGGAATAACCGCGATTTGTTAAACAATTGCTGAATCATTTCTTTACCACTGTCTCCACGGACATTGATAAAACTTTCCAGCGCAGTACCCACACCATACCAGCCCGGAACCATCATGCGGTTTTGTGTCCAGGCAAAGACCCAAGGGATAGCACGCAGATCTTTCAGTGTTTTTGCACCGAAGCGGCGTGCCGGCCGTGATCCAATATTCATCTTGGCAAGTTCTTCCACGGGACTGGCGGCATTGTAGTAATCGACCAGCCCCTCAGTCTCTGCGAGCAGACGGTAATGTGCAAAAGCCATTGATGATAATGCTTCCATGGCTTCTTCAATTTCAGGTTCAGGTTTCAGTTCATCTTCATTCAATGATTTCAGTGTGTGCTCGAAGATACTTGCCGTAAGGAGTTCCATCTGGTATTGCGCTGTACCTTCATTGGCATACTTGGAAGAAACCACCTCGCCCTGTTCGGTGATCCGCATCTGCCCATGTATTGATCCGGCCGGTTGTGCAGCAATGGCATGACCGGTCGGTGCACCACCACGGCTGACGGAACCGCCACGGCCATGAAAAAATACAATGGGTATACCACATTCATTACCAACCCGGGTCATGCCTGCCTGAGCCTTGTTTAATTCCCAGTTGGCCGTGAAATATCCCCCGTCCTTGTTGGAATCGGAATATCCGATCATGACCTCCTGGTAACCGCCCTGATCCTTGACTGATCGTCTGATCACCGGAGTATTCAATAATTCCTTCATCATGACCGGAGCACGTTGCAGATCATATATCGTTTCAAACAGGGGGACGATCGGAAGGCGGCAATTTTCCGTTCCTTCAGGATCAATAAACAGTCCGGCATATTTGGCCAGCAGATAGATACCCAGAATATCATTGACCGATTGGGTCATGCTCAATATGCAATGGCCAAATGCTTCACGATCCAGCTCGTCCATCATGTCGCGGATCAACCTGAATAAACCGAAAGTGGAAGCCGCCATTTCATCCAGTGTCCTGAATTCAGGCAATTTATCGAGTGGCCTTGCCAACTCTGCCAGCAACCATTCTTTCCATACATTTGCATCGCGTGCAGGCGGATTGTCTTTCCCGGTAAGTTCACGCCAGATGCAGGTGAGCGTATGAGTTGTTACAGTGGTATTTTCCCGTACATCAAGCCGGACAGTGTGGAAGCGGAATGCCTCAGCCTCACGCAGGAGTGGAGTCACCATGGCTTTGGCAAGCCGGGCACAACCTGAATCCTTAAGTCCCTGCTCCAGAGTTCTCATATCGTTGATGTATTCATCAGCATTATTATATTGCAGGACCGGGACCATCTTGTTCCTGTCCCTGGCAATAGTACCTTCCATCTTTATGAGCATACAGGAGGTATATTGCCGGAATACTTCGCCGGGGTTTCTTGATGCCGGTTGGCCCGACTGACCAGTTTCACTGATGATCTTCCGCAAGGCGCATTCAAAATCAGCCGGCAGTGTTATCGCGTTTCTGGTAACACTAATCTTTCTGACTAATACCACCAGTTTACGCTGGTAATGATGCAATACCATGCGACGGTTACTGAATAGTGTTTCCCGGGTAACATTGTTGGTGACAAACGGATTTCCGTCGCGGTCTCCCCCTATCCATGAACCAAACTGAAAGAGCGGAGGAATATTGAAATCATGTTCCGGATAATGTTTTCCGAGAGCCCACTCCAGTCTCTCCAGTGTTTCCGGAATACGTTCGTACAAAGTCTGTTCAAAAAAATGCAGGCCCCAGGCGACTTCCTGTTGAACAGATGGTTTCTCCAGACGAAGTTCACCAGTAAGCCACAGGAGATCAACTTCATTTCTGAGTGCCTCTATAAATTTTTCACGTTCGCGTTTGGTCCAGCGTTCAGCTTCAAGGCGGTAGAGCAATACATAAATACGGCGGTGAATCTCAAGCACCGTGACGCGCTTGGCTTCTGTTGGATGGGCGGTGATGGTCGGCCGTATATGCGCCTGCTTGATCAATGATTGTATTTCTTCCGCACTGATACCTGCGGATTTTGCCTCGGACAACACATTGGCAAATGTACCCGGCACCTTTTCCAGTCCTGCCGCCTTTTCCATTTGCCTGCGGCGGCGCATGCCTGTGTTTTCTTCAATGATGTTCAACAACTGGAACCAGATACCCCATGCCTGCAGGGTATTCAGCAGGATATCCTTGTTATCTTCCGGAACAGATGCCTGCCTGGTAAAAACGGGCAAGATCTCTGGCTTGCGGATACTAATGACGGAACATATTTGCTCGTTCAGCAGGCCGACAACCTTGCTGGCATAGGCTGCCGCAGCCGCATCAACCTGATCTGCTGTTATAGCAGTATTGTTCGCTACTTTTCCTGCCATATCTTCCCGTTCAGAAGTCATACAACACGATCGCGTGGTTCCTTGCCAGCGAAGAAGGCCTGAACATTCTCAATTGCGCGCAACCCCATCGCCACACGGGTTTCCATAGAGGCACTGCCAAGATGAGGTAACAGTACTACATTATCCATCGTCAGAAATTCTTCCTGCACCCTGGGTTCACCTTCGTAAACATCCAGACCAGCACCAGCAATGGCGCCATTCTTGAGTGCGGTAATCAGTGCCGCCGGTTCGATTACGTCACCACGGGCAGTATTGATGAGAAAGGCGCTCTTTTTCATCAAGGCGATACGTTCAGCATTCAGCAGATGATAGGTCTCTTCTCCACCGGGGCAATGCAAGGAAACAAAATCGGCCTCTTTCAACACCTCTTCAATGGAATTCCGTGATTCTGCTTTCAGATCCTTGACGATCCCGGCCGGTGGCGGATAGGGATCGTTGAATATAATTTTCATTCCAAAACCATGATGCGCCTTGTGGGCCATGGCACGGGCTATCCTGCCCATCCCGATCAGTCCCAGCGTCTTGCCGGTCACTTTGGTCCCGATCATGTGAGTTGGACACCAGCCGATCCAGGCTTTGGTGCGTACATGACGTTCTCCTTCTCCGGCGCGGCGGGCTACCATCAACATCAGGGTCATGGCAATATCAGCTGCACAATCCGTCAGCACTTCAGGAGTATTGGTGACGACCAGATTTCTCTCCTTGGCCGCTTTCAGATCAATATGATTAAACCCGACACCAAAATTACCCAGTATCTTGCACTTGAGCGGTCCGGCGCTCAGAACTTCAGCGGAAATTTTATCTGATACCGTTGGGCATACTGCGTCTGCCGATTTCAACGCCTCCTGCAATTCAGCCACACTCATTGGATGATCATCCGTGTTGAGAACGACATCGAACAATTCCTTTGCCTTTGCTTCGGCAGCCTCCGGCCATCTTCTGGTAATTATGACTTTTGGTTTACTCACTCTGGTCTTCCCCTGGATATCTTCAGTGAATGGTTGATTCTAATAGTATTCAATCTAGTCATGAATCAATGTGAAGCGTCATTCGTGAATCGTATCTCGTAAACACATCACTCACAACGCTTCACACTTCACGTATCACGCATCATCAACCTATCTTTGAAAGTATTTTCTGAACTACTTCACCGAAGGCCGACGGGTTGGGCACAACGGTAACGCCGCATTCCTGCAGTATCACAACCTTCTCCGCAGCACTCTCGCCGGTGGCAGAGATGATTGCACCCGCATGACCCATACGGCGACCCTTGGGTGCGGTCAATCCGGCAATATAACCGATCACCGGTTTCTTCATATTTTCCTTGGCGAAAAGTGCGGCCTCGGCCTCCTGTGGCCCGCCGATCTCACCAATCATAATCACACATTTGGTTTCAGGGTCCTGTTCAAACAATTCCAGGTGATCGCGGAAGGAGCTGCCGTTGATCGGATCACCGCCAATACCGATACCGGTGGAAATACCGATCCCCAGTTCCTTCATTTGTGAAGCCGCTTCATAACCGAGTGTCCCGGAACGGCCAACCACACCCACTGGTCCTTCCATATAAATGTGGCCGGGCATAATACCCATCATACATTTACCGGGGCTGATGGAACCGGCACAGTTAGGGCCGGTCAGCACCATGCGCACTTCTTTCTTGTAACGAAACATGTATCGTTTTACGCGGATCATGTCCTGCGCGGGAATACCATCAGTAATCGCCACACAAAACTTGATGCCGGCGTCCGCTGCTTCCATGATACCGTCGGCTGCAAACGGTGGTGGAATAAATACAATACTGGCATTGGCGCCAGTGGCGGCGACAGCTTCTTTCATTGTATTGAATACCGGGCGATCCAGATGTTTGGTGCCACCTTTACCGGGTGTGACACCGCCGACGATATTAGTGCCGTATTCAATCATCTCGGTCGCGTGGAAAGTCCCAATCTGACCGGTAAAACCCTGGACAATAACCTTTGTATTTTTATCTAATAAAATTGCCATTGTTTTCTCCCATTATTTACCAGTCGCCTGTTTCCAGGCAGCAACAGCCTTATCCGCGGCCTCCTTTAATGTGTTTGCCGAGATGATCGGCAACCCGCTGTCCGCAATGATCTTGCGGCCTGCCTCGACATTGGTACCCGAGAGGCGCACCACCAGGGGAACCTTCAGATCGATTTTCTGAACCGCCTGCACCACACCTTCCGCGATCCAGTCGCAACGGTTGATGCCGGCAAATATATTGACCAGGATGGTTTCAACATTGGCATCAGACAGCACCAGGTTAAATGCCTTCATGGTCCGTTCCGGCGAAGCGCCACCGCCGATGTCCAGGAAGTTGGCAGGTTCACCGCCTGCATGTTGGATCATGTCCATGCTGGCCATAGCCAGACCGGCACCGTTGATGATGCAACCGATATTGCCATTGAGACCAACATAACTCAGGCCACGATCGGCTGCCCGCATCTCGCGCAAGTCTTCCTGTGATTTGTCACGGAGTTCGGCAATGTTAGGATGCCGGAACAAAGCATTGTCATCAAAGCCCATCTTGGCATCGACTGCGAGCAGATGTCCTTCCTTGGTCACAACCAATGGATTGATCTCAACCATGGTGGCGTCCAGATCACGCATGGCACGGTAACAACCTAACAGGGTCGTCACCGCCTGGTTAATCTGGGATTTATCAAGGCCAAGTGCAAATGCGACCTCGCGTGCCTGGAAGGCCTGCATACCGACTGCAGGTTCGACCGCCACACGGATTATTGACTCAGGTTTCTTGACGGCAAGTTCTTCAATCTCCATACCCCCTTCGCCAGAGGCAACCACAGTCACGCGTTCCTTGGCGCGATCGAGCACGAAGGCCAGGTAGATCTCGCGGTCGATATTACAACCGGCTTCAATATACAGACGGTTACAGATCTTGCCCTGTGGGCCGGTCTGGTGGGTAATCAGTTTCTTGCCCAGTAATTCATCGGCTGCGGCCAAGACTTCTTCTTCAGTCTTGCAGACCTTGATGCCACCGGCCTTGCCGCGCGCACCGGAATGGATCTGTGCCTTGACGACCCAGACTTCCCCTCCGATCTCTGTCGTGCGGTAAACTGCTTGTTCCGGACTGTAGGCCAACCCGCCAGCAGGGATTGGTATGCCATATCCGGAAAGAATTTCTTTTGCTTGATATTCATGGATGTCCATGATGCTATCCTCCAACCTCTGATTTCAATTTTTTGTATTCTAAAATTTAGGGAACCTCTGATTAAGTTGTTATTGT